>NZ_QQAT01000001.1:37325-536529 GCF_003350365.1 Rhodococcus sp. AG1013 | reverse complement strand
TTCCACGACGACCCCGACGTGCTCGCCAAGGTCTCCCGCGGACTCGGCGAGGCCATGGTCGGCATCAACGTCGACGACATCCCGCAGCCGCACCGACTCGCCGAGCGCGGCTGGTGATCCGGCACGTGGCCGGCTAGCCGGCCACGCCCGCCAATCGAAGCACGTACGTGGCCGAGACGGGCACCTGCGGAGGAAGTTCGACGGAAAGCCGGCCGTCGATCGTGGAGAAGTCCAGTGCGGCGGGGTCGCCGAGCAGTTCGACCCCGTCCACGTCACGAATGTCGACTCCGCGCAGCGTGAAGCGTCGGGTTCCGGGTAGTTCCAGCAGGAACGCGAACACGTCGGAGCCCTTGCGGGTGTACCGCATCTGAGTGCCCTCGAACGTCGTTCCGGCAGCAGTCGTCCACGGCCGGCTGCCGATCACCGCGTCGCGGTTGACCGCCATCCACTCCCCCAGCCCACGCAGCGGAGCCTGCTGCACCTCGGGGATCGTGCCGTCGGGGTCGGGACCGATTCCGATCAGCAGGTTGCCGTTCTTGCTGACGATGTCGACGAACGAGCGGATCAGCTCGGTGGCCGTGACGATGTCGTCCGGTCGTTCGTTTCGATTGGCGGCGAACGAATGTCCCACGCCGCGAGTCGATTCCCACTTCTCGGTGACGACGGTGTCGAACGTGGCGTATTCCGGGCTGCGGAAATCGTAGTGCGGCGACGCCGGGAACGCGAGTTCCTTCTTGTCGTCCGGCAGCCGACCCCCGCCACCACCGAACCGTCAAACGAATGGCACCAACTGGACCACCGGCCCGAGAACCTCGCACTGCCAGGCGTCGCCACCGGGGAGCGTTTCGTCCTGACCCCGGCCGGTCGCGAGCAGGCCACCGCGACCGGGCCCTTCGAGGACCTCCACTACGCCAACCTGTACTGGTTCGACGATCCCGCAGATCCCGCGATCGACACGTGGGCGGAGCTGGCCGAGAGCACGTTCCGCGAGGGGCGCCGCCCGGACATCGGACTCCTCGAACGCCCGTTCATGAGCTTCCTCCGACGGATCGGTGGCGCGATCGCACCGCACGTGCGGCTCACGCCCAGGGCGGTGTGCTTCCGACCGGTCTCCGGGATGCTGCTCGACGTGCGAGTCCTCGCACCGGGGCTGGCGCGCGAGCAGCTCCACGAGTGCTATCGCACGCAGCTCGAGGATGTCGTCCCCGCACTCGTCGACGTCCCGGGCGTCACCTCGGCGTGGTCGCTGGTGAGCGTGCCCGACCTGGTGCCCCCGGTCTGGCCGAGCCGGGAAGGCGCGGCCGAAGACGAGGCCGCGATCCTCGTCACGCTCGTGGCCGTGGAGGACAACCCGTCGACGGTTCTGTCCCGACTACGCGATTCGGGGGCGCCATGGTCCGAAACCGGCACCGAGAGCGGCGGCGCGCTCTTCCGGGGCGCGCTCGAGGCGATCACCCCATGGCAGTGGGACTGGTTCGACGGCGAGGCAACGGCCTGATGCCGGAGGTCACGACGCGCCCCGGGCGGTGAGTGCCGCGATGTCACCGCCCAGCGCACTCCGATAGGTGCCCATCAATTCCTCGACACCACCGAACTGATCGCCGACCTGGTGCGTGTTGTCCGCCGACAGCTCCCGGTTGCCGGAACGGGCGATCAGATCGTCGATCCGGGTATCGAGGCTCGTGGCCCAGCGCATCGACGCCATTGCTCGCAGCTGGGTCTCGGCCTGCGACAGCAGGTCCCCGATCCGGGCCAGTGCGGCGACCCGATCGACCAGCTGGTCCCACACCGGCACCAACGCGTCGTGGCGCGACTGCACTTGGTCGCGAGCAGCCGGCGTGGAGGTGAGCGCGTTGTCGAGTTCACCGAGGATGCCTTGCAGCGCAACGGTGTCGACCGCGATCTGCGTGAGCTCCTCCGCGAGATCCAGCTGCGCGCGCTGCACCACGAAGTGCTCCGAATGCCATGCGGGAGAACCCTCGATCCGGTCGTAGAGCGAGCCGGCGAGGAACAGCAGGGTGTCGTAGCGGTCGGCGAACCGATCGTCGTCGGGTTCCACGGCACGTTCGAGCGCGTCGACCGCCCGGCGACCCACGTCCTCGGCCCGGGTGTGCTCGGACAGCCGGGCCACATGCTGCGCCGTCGACTCGAGCACCGCGTTGCGGAACTCGTGCAGATGCCGCCGCTCGACCGGCAACGGAGCGGGGGTGTGCTGCAACGCCGCGAACAGCGCGTCGCGCTGTCCGGGGTCCAGATGCACCCCGTCACGGCGCTCGCGGCGAATAGCCCGGACGCCACCGCCGTAGTGCATGTTCGACATCGTCACCGCCGAACGCAGCCCGTCTATACGTTTCGCCAGCTCCGCGGCGCGATAGCGGTGCGCCAGCTGGACCGGGCCGGGCCGCAACGACGCCGCCCGGGTGGCAAGCCGGGCGTGCTCGTCGGTGAGCAGGCGAAGACCACCGAAACCGCCGATCGACGGAATCGTCCGGCCCGCACGACGACGGGCGGTCAGGGCTTGCCGCGTCGGCCCGTCCACTCGGCTCGCCGCGATCAACAGCGCGGCGACGTCGGACAGCGGCGGGTGCCGGCCGTCGAGCCGGGCACGCTCACACCAGCGGCGGACCTGGTCGTTGATACGGGCGCGCCGTTCGGTCACGGCGGCGGACGGGTCGGGTGCAGGCATCGCGCCTCCTCGAAGGGCTCCTGCCCACCACTGTCCCAGAAATCCGGAAACTGCGTGGCGACGACGACGCCGTCAGCCTGCGATTCGGCCTCGCGGCTCGAGGCGGCCGTGCGATTCGGCCCGGATGCGGAGCAGCAGCAGCCCCGACACCGACGCGACGATCAGCGCCGCGACCGTGGCGTGCACGTGCAGTTCGGCCACCCCGACACCGGCCACGACCAGACCTACCAGGAACAGACTCAGCAGAACGAACTTGATTGCGGTGGACTCCATGACGACTCCCTCACGTCCCAGGCGCGTGATTTCGACTCGGGTGTGCGGACAACGACGGCTACGCGGTAATTCACGTCCGCCACGAACGCTAGACCCGACGGTCGCCCCCACCGGGACGACACGTCGGGTCCGCGCGGTCGATACCGATCCGATACGTGTCCGCTGCAGATCGGTGTCAGTCGATGACGGCGTCGGAGAACACCGGCGGGTTACCGAGGAACTGGCGATGCGACGGCGGCTGCTTCCCCTCGAGGTCCTTGACCCCGAGTTCCTCCGCGACCTCGGCGCCGACGAGCACCTGGCCGCTGCGCTTCATCAGCTGGGGGTCACGGGCCAACGCGTCGATGACGCGTCCGGGGAACTCCGCCGACTCCGCGGTCGCCGCCAGTCCGTCGTACGCGCCCGGGTTCGCATCGAACCCGGCCTTGGTGCGCTCGGTCAGGAGCAGACCCATCCAGAGCGAGACGACCGCGACGTTGAACGGCCGGAAGTCGACAGCCATGTCGTGGGCCATCTTGTCGACCGCGGCCTTGCCGGCGCCGTACGCGGGGCCGTGCATGTAGCAGGTACCGCCGAACGACGAGGTGTTGACGACGAGGCCCTCACCGTTGGCGGCGAGCAGCGGTGCGGCGTAGTAGCTCGACACGTAGCTGGACCGCATGCCGACGTCGAGCACGTCGAGCAGCGACAGCGACTTCTCCCAGAACGGGCCCTTCTTGGTCAGCTCGTCCGGCACGTTGAGCGCGTTGTTGACCAGGATGTCGAGGCGTCCGTGCTCCTCGCGGAGCTGCGCGAAGAACGCCTCCACCTGGGCGTCGTCGCTGTGGTCGAGGACGACGGGAACTCCCTCACCGCCGCGGCGGGTGATCTCCTCGGCGGTGGCGAACACGGTGCCCGGCAGGGGTGCGTCGCCCTCGGTCTGCGTCCGTCCGGTGACGTACACCTTCGCGCCGGTCGCCCCGAGCGCGAGCGCGATTCCCTTGCCGGCACCGCGGCTGGCTCCGGTCACCACCACGATCCGATCCGAACTCAGACCCACCATGCACTCCATCCGTCGTCGGGCGACCACACATCGAATGTGGCCCACGTCTCATTCAGCACACCGTATGCGCTGGCGTATCCGCATGTCATTTCCCGCTGGACGGGAGAACCACGACGCGCCGGAAACTGCTTGAATCGAGGGATGACGCAGGACATCCCGACCCGGCCCCTCGAGGGCGTGCGCGTGCTCGAGCTGGGCAACTACATCGCGGCCCCCACCGCCGGTCGGCTGCTCGCCGATTTCGGCGCCGAGGTGATCAAGGTCGAGAGGCCCCGCACCGGCGACGAACTGCGCAACTGGCGTCTGTATTCGGGCACCACGTCGATGCTCTACCGCACGATCAACCGCAACAAGAAGTCGATCGTGCTGGACCTGCGGACCGAGGAAGGCCGGCAGCTGGTGCTCGACCTCGCCGCGCAGTGCGACATCCTGCTCGAGAATTTCCGGCCCGGCACGCTCGAGAAGTGGGGCATCGGCCCCGAGCAGTTGGACGCGGTCAATCCCGATCTGGTGATCACCCGGATCTCCGCGTTCGGTCAGACCGGCCCGCTCGCCGAACGGCCCGGCTTCGCCGCGGTCGCCGAGGCGCTCGGCGGATTCCGGGAACTCGTCGGCGACCCTGACCGTCCGCCGGTCCGGGTGGGTGTGTCGATCGGCGACTCCATCGCCGGCCTGTACGCCGCCTTCGGCTCGGTGATGGCGCTGTTCCAACGCCAGTCCCGCACGGGCGAATCGCTCGCGCTGTCGCAGCGGATCATCGACGTCGCGCTCAACGAGTCGATCATGTCGATGATGGAGTCACTGATCCCCGACTACCTCGCGTACGGCGTCAAACGCGAACGCGTCGGCGGCCGCATGGAAGGCATCGCGCCTTCCAACGCGTACCCGTGCAACGACGGCACCAGCATCATCATCTCCGGCAACGGCGACGCGATCTTCCAGCGCTACATGGAGACGATCGAACGACCGGACCTCGCCGCCGACGAGGAACTGCAGACCAACGCCGGACGCTGGGCGCGCCGCGACGAACTCGACGCCGCGATCGGCGAGTGGACGTCCCGCCACACCCGCGACGACGCGCTGCGCATCCTCGACGCGGCGAACGTCCCGTCCGGGCCGATCTACACCGCCGCCGACATCGTCGATGACGATCAGTACAACGCGCGCAACATGATTCAGACCTTCGACGTGGATACCGGCGCGGACTCACCGCAGCCGGTCGGGTTCCCCGGCATCGTGCCGGTGATCGGCGACAGGTCGCTCCCGATCGATCACGTCGGCCCCGACCTCGGCGAGCACACCCGCGAGGTACTGGCGAGCGTGCTCGGCAGATCCGACGCCGAGATCGAGCGGATAATCGCCGAGACGGAGGACTGATGAGCTACTCGTTTGCACCGCAATCGATCCTGCGCGACGTGACGCTGCGCGACGGACTGCAACTCACCGGCAAGGTGCTGCCCACCGACCGCAAGCTGGAGATCGCGCGCGGGCTCCTCGCACTGGGCGTACCCGAACTCGAGATCGGGTCGATGGCGCGGCCGGACCTGGTGCCGCCCATGGCGAACACCCTCGAGGTGATCGGGGAACTGACGCCCGAGGAACTCGACCGCTGCTGGGTGTGGGTGGCCACCCCACGCCACGTCGAGAAGGCCGCGGCTGCCGGCGCCCGCAACTTCCAGTACTGCTTCTCCGCATCCGAATCCCACAACCGCGCCAATATCGGCCGCTCCACCGACGACAGCCTGGCCGCGATGCCGGCGGCGATCGAGTTGACCCGCGCCGTCGGTGGGCGCATCCAGCTGTGTATCGCAACGTCGTTCACGTGCCCGTTCGAGGGCGACGTCCCGGCCGATCGGGTGCTGTCGATCGCGAACGATCCCCGCGCGGACGGCGCGGACGACATCGTCCTCGCCGACACGCTCGGCCAGGCGGTGCCCGCGCAGGTGGCGGCGTTGATCGGCCGGGTCGCGACCGAAAGCCCCGAGCGGCGCATCGTCTTCCACGGCCACGACACCTGGGGGCTCGGTGTCGCGAACACACTCGCCGCGATCGCCACCGGGGCATCGGTCGTGGACGGCTCGCTCGGCGGACTCGGCGGCTGTCCGTTCGCCCCCGGCGCCAGCGGCAACACCTCCAGCGAGGACATCGCGTTCGCAACCCGCCCCGGGTGGCTGACACCGGCCGCAGTGACCGGCCTCGTCGACATCGCGACTCCGATGCTCGCCGAACTCGGCGAGCCCAACCGCTCCCGCACCGCAGAGGGAACACGCTCCGCGGCACACGCTTTCGAGTGGGTGCGCCCGGGCGGGTGATCACGAGAGGAAGAGCCTATGTCCTTCACTGACGACGAGGTCGAGTTCCTGCGGTCACAACCGCTCGCTCGACTGGCGACCACGTCCGACGACGGCCAACCCGATGTCGTCCCACTCGCCTTCGAGTTCGACGGCACCCACTTCTGGATCGGTGGGACCGGCGAGCCCGTGCTTCACACCAGAAAGTTCCGAAACATACTCGGCGGCCACGACAGGGTGGCACTCGTCGTCGACGAACTGATGTCGCTCGACCCCCTCACCGCCAAGTGCATCCGGGTCTACGGGATCGCGGACCCGCCGATCGAACGCGTCGGGATCGTCGGCGCCGGACTGTACTCACGGATCATCCCGACAGTGTCGTGGAGTTGGAACATGGCGGGCGAACCGGCAGGCGACGTGTGGTACGAGCCGCGACGAGTGGTGCACACCACCGCCACGGACTCGGACGACTGACGCGGGGCCGAGGAATCGGAATCTTCCAAGTCCCCTAGAGCGATATGAATCCGCGTCAGCCGAGAAGGAGGTTGCTGGGTCAGCTTCGCTGATTGCTCGACAATTCAGGGGCGGACATACTGCTCGAATGACCATCACACGGTGTGTCGATCTATCGGCTGCGCTCTGGCTCGAACAGCGAGACGAGGACTGGCGGCGACTGGCCGCTCGCGGGCCCCGCTGCTTCGACAAGTACGCACGTCTGAGGTTCATCCCGGACCCGGGCCATCCGGGACAAAGCGCCAACAATGTCCACGCCGCTCCGGACGCGCTATCCGACAACGAACAACTCGGTGTCGTCCTGACCCAGCTGGCCCGATGCACCGGCACGCCTGATGATTGCTACTTCTGCATTTGGGATGGATGGCCAAGCTTCCACATCGACGATCCGATGCCGAAGGTCTCGATACCGAACCGCGACTACTTTCTGTTCCACGGAGCACTTGCCGACTTCGCCGAATGGGACGTCCAGATCAAGACGCTTCTGCACGACATCGAAGCCCCAACCCCAGCGTTCGTGTGGCCGGCCGATCATGCGTGGTGTGTGACGTGCGACGTCGATCCCCATTTCGCGTCGATTGGTGCTGGGTCCGACGCGATCGCTCAGCTCGTGATCAACCCTCACGTCGACGTTGTAGTCGACGATCCCGACAAAGACCACGGTATTACTGCTGAGAGGAGACGTTTTCGCTCCAGCTCGTCGTCGGCCGGCCGATCCGGCCGGGCGCCCCGCCAGGGCGGTACAACTAGAAGACCATTGACTCGAACATCAGTTCGAACTAGACTTGCAGCATGAATCCGGGGGGAATCATCGAACCAGGCGCAGCTGCCTTACCGCTGCACGCCGACGACGTGCGCGCGCTCCCCGAATCCGAACTCCTCGCCGCCGCGGTCGCCATCTCCCACGAGATCGAACGCCTCGAAACACTCCGCGTCGCCGCGGTCGCCGAAATCGACGAGCGCGCAGTCTCGTTCGACACCCTCGGCTTCCGCAGCGTCAAACTCTGGCTCGCATCGAAAACCCTCCTCCAAGTACCCGCCGCCGCCCGGATCCTCGCCCTCGGCAAAGCCCTCCGACGCCAACCCGAGATCGCCGACGCCTTCGACGGCGGCCGCATCTCCGCCGACCACGCCGGATTGATCGCCAAATTCTGCGAGCGCCCGCCCCGCGGCATGCCCGACGAAGCCCTCGATTCGTGCCGCAACGTGCTGCTGGACTGCGCCACCGGACCCACAGCCACCACCGACACCGTCCGTGGGGCCATCGCGAAACTCGAGCGAATCTTCGAATCCGACGAACTGCCCGCCAGCGAAGACACCGACCGCAACGAACTCCACGCCTCCAAAACCCTCAACGGGCGCGTCGCCGTCAAAGGCGACTTCGACTCGGGCACAGGCGAAATGCTCCTCACCGCACTGTCGGCCCTCACCAAACCGAGGAATCCGATCGACGACCCCACGAACCTCCGCACCCCCGGACAGCGGCGCGCCGAAGCATTCACCGAGATCCTGCGACACTATCTGAACTCCGGCGCAGCTCCTGTCGAAGGCGCCGAACTGCCACACCTGTCACTCCACATGAATGCCCGCGACCTCGCCCGCACCGAGCCGAACACTGACGACCACGCCGACACAGGCAGCACCACGCCCGCCGATCACGCGGACACGTTGGGAGACAAGGACGTCGCCTGGATGCCGTGGATGGGGCCGCTCACCATCGCAACCGCCCGCCGCATCGCCTGCGACTGCGACCTCACCCCGATCGTCATGAAGGACGGGGTACCACTCGACCTCGGCCGCACCACCCGCACCGTCTCGAAGAAACAACGCCGAGCCCTCGTCGCCCGCGACAACGGCTGCGCCTTCCCCGGATGCGGCGCACCACCCGCCCACTGCGAAGGCCACCACGTCAAACACTGGGCCGACGGCGGACCCACCGACCTCGACAACCTGGTGCTCCTGTGCCGCTACCACCACCGACTACTCCACCACTCGCACTGGGACGTCGAGATCGGCATCGACCGACATCCGCCCCCAAGCACTTCGTGCAGGGGGTACCCCCAGGTTCACACCACCAAGCACCGTCGACCCCCACAAGAAGCCCATCCCCGCCCACAACCGGGCCGGACCGCGGGCGGCGTAGCAGCCACACTCGAGGGACTGTTCGTCCGTATAACGTTGGGCTCTAATGTGATTCCGGAACCGGCCCCTCGACGAGCTCGCCCACCAACCGGTTGACCTCTTCGCGAGTGAGGTGCGAGCCGACGGCCGCGTACTGCTCGTACTCCTCGTCGTCCAGGGCGTCGTGGACGACGGCGGCCTCGATCGGCCCATCCACAGCGTCGAGCCACGCCGGCAAGAAACCGGCCTGCGCGCCCAGCGCATCGACGGCCCCCAACAACACCGCACCGTCGGTGGGACGCCCCGCCGCCGCCAGAACCGCAGCAGTCGAGTGGATCATGACCAGCCACGACGTCACATCACCCTCCTCCTGGAGATCGGCCCGCAGCACCCGCATCGTCGCCAGTGCACCTTCGACATCGCCGGCATCCGCAGCCGCCTTCATCAGCGCCCACGTCGACGACGTCACCGCCCACCGGTGACCGCACCGCTCCGCGACACGAATCGCCTCCCGAAGTTCGACCCGAGCCTCCTCGAGCTCGCCCACCGAGCGCAGCAGCATGCCGAGCACCATCCGCCCCTCCGCCTCGGCCCACACTGCGTCATGCTCGGCCGCCAACTGCACCGCGTGGCGTGCCAGCTCGACCGCCACCTCGGGCCGGCCCTGCATCGCCACGAAATGCGCGCGCCAGGCGTCGTCACGCGCCACCTCGCCGATCTCACCGATCGAGGACCACAGCTGCGCGCCGCGCCGCACCGCGTCCTCCGCCGTGGGGGCATCACCGGTCAGGTAGGTGAGCGACGCGAGCCCGTCCAGCGCCCGCGCCATGACGCGAGGCTCCGGTGGACGCCAGTCCCCCGCAACAAGATCCAGCGCTGTGCGCAGGAACTGCAGCCCCTCCCCGATGTTGCCGACGCGATACCAGTACCAGGCGAGACCACCGGCCAGTTCCAGTGCATAGTGTGCGTCGTCCACCGCGAAGGCCGACTCGAGCGCTGCCCGATGCTCCGCCTGGTCCCGTCCGAGCATGTTCATTGCCTGCCCTGCCCGAGCACTCCGCAACGCACCCGCGACAGACTCGACGCGCGCAAGCACGAAAGCCCGGTGCGCCGCGTGGATCGCGATCATCTCGGCGTCGTCGGCCTGCTCACGCGCAAACCGTCGCACGGTCGCCAGCATCCGGTAGCGGGTAGGTGAGCTTCCGGGAACCACGCGGACCAGCGAGCGGCGGACCAGCGAGGTCAACACCCCGGATACCTCCACCGTGGTGCCCAGCAGGCACATCGCCGCAGCACCCTCCACGTCGAACGACCCGGCGAACACCGCGACCCGACGCAGAAGCCGAGCCTCCTCGTCCGACATGAGCCGGTTCGCCCAGTCGATCGTGTCCCACAACCGACCGCGAGTACCGATGGTCTCCGTCAAGTTCCCGTGCTGCAGCGTGTACCGTTCCACGAGCCCGGCCGCTATCTGGTCCTCACGCATCCACCGCAACTGCGCCGCAGCAAGTTCGATGCCCAGTGGCAGCCCGTCGACCGCACGACAGATCGTGTGCACGGCCTCGGTATTCTTCGGATCCAACTCCCATCCGGCGGTGACACCGCCCGCCCGCTCGGCGAAGAGTTCGACCGCGACGTCGTCCACAGGCAACGGCTCGACCTCGTACACGACCTCACCGGTGACCCCGAGCCGTGCTGTGCCCGTGACGATCACGTGAATCTGCGGGCACCTGGCGACGATCGCTCGCGCGACATCGGCCGCATAGTCGGCGACGTGCTCACAGTTGTCGAGGACGAGCACGCACGATCGAACCGCCATCACCTCCGCCAGGTGCGTCGCCGAACCCACCCCCGGTAGCGACAACAGGGTCGCGATCGTCGACGGGATCAGCGCCCCGTCCGTCACCTTGGTCAGATCCACGACCCACGGCCCGTCCGGATCGTCGCGCCGACGACACACCTCGACCGCGAGCCTGGTCTTGCCGACGCCACTGGGACCGACCAGGGTGACCATCCGCCGCTCGTCGAGCAACTGTACGACCGCCGAGACGTCCCGTTCACGATCGACCAGACGAGTCCGCGGCACCACCAGATTCGACCCCGCCTTCTGCGGCGGCGGCGACACCCGCGCCGACTCCAGATACACGCTGTCGTTCGTCAGGATCGCGGATTCGATGCGTCGCAGACCCGCGCTGATCTCGGTGCCGAGCCGGTCGTCGATGATGGCGCGGCAACGGCGGATCGCCGCGAGCGCATGCGGCAGCTGACCCGACTGGCACAACCCCAGCACCAGCAACTCCCACGCCCGTTCGTCGAGCGGATGATCCGCCACCAGCGCTTCGGCCTCGACCACCGCCGACGCCGGCGCAGCGCCTTCGAGGTGTGCCGTCGCCAACGACATCCGCGCGTGGTACCTCATCGAGGTCAGCCGTGCCACCTCGCTCTCGATGAACACGGTCTCGGTGAACGCGGACGACGGAATTCCCGCATAGGCGAGGCCGCGCCACTCACGGAGGCTCTCCTGGTAGGCGTGTGCGGCCGCGACCGACGAGTGTTGCAGCATCGCGTCGCCCTGGCGGACGTGGTCGACGAACCGGGCCGAATCCACGGCATCACGCTCGACGGCGAGCTGGTACCGGGTGCCCTCACGCACCAGGATGCTGCCGCCGGGCGCCGGGCGGTCACCGTCGAGCCGACTCCGCAACCCCTCCAGCGCCTGCTCGAGTGGATCGGTCTCCCCGCCACCGGGCTGCCCGTTCCTCTCGGCCGCCGCCCGCGTGTGCCGGACCTGCGCGCGGAGACGTTCGACGTCGACGGAGTAGGGGAAGGCCACCAGCAGTGCCGCGAGCAGTGCGCGCTGCTGCTGATCGAGCAAGACCGGTTTGCCCCCGCGCACGGCCGTGACGGGACCCAGGACCGCGAACTCGATTCCGTTCGCCATCGGTCACTCCCTTCGCGCCGTCCGGGCGGACGCCGTCAGCCCGCGACGTCGACCATGTCGTGCCCCGCGACGTCGGCGACGAGGACCCGCAGGTGATCGTCGGTCGAGCCGAGGGTGTGTTCGATCGCGGTCAGTCGGGACACGTAGTGCCCCACCACGTATTCGGCGGTCATACCGATGCCGCCGTGCATCTGGATCGCTTCTTGCCCGATGTGCCTGGCCGACCGGCCGATCCGCAATTTCACCCGCGATGCGATGACCGGATCGATCACGCCGTCGGCGAGCGACATCGTCGCGTACAGACTCATGCTGCGGGCCAGTTCCAACGAGACATACATGTCGGCCGCGCGTTGAGTGAGAGTCTGGAAGCTCGCCAGCGGCACACCGAACTGTTTGCGGGTCCGCAGGTACTCGGTGGTCAGCCGCAGGGTCTCCTCCATCGCGCCCACCGCCTCGGCACACAGCGCGGCCTGCGCGCGGACCTGCGCGGCGCGGATCGCGGCGACGACATCGCCGCCGTCGCCCAACGGCTCGGCGGGGGCGTCCCGGAATTCGATCTGCGCGGCCCGCAAGCCGTCGTGCGTCGCATATCGCTGTCGAGCGACGCCGGGCGCGTCCCCATCCACCAGGAACAGGCCGACGCCGCCGTCGGGCAACGCCGCGGACACGACGACCGAGTCGGCGCAGTCACCGTGCGGCACCGGATTCTTGGTGCCGGTGAGGGTCCACGAATCTCCCTGCCGCACAGCACTGGTGCCCACCTCGACCGCCGGCCACCGGGTCCCCGACTCGGCGTGGGCGAACGCGAGCAGCACCGCGCCGCCGAGGACACTCGGGAGGATCTTCCGCCGCTGCGCCTCGCTGCCGACGTCGGCAATCAACGAACCGGGCACCAGCACTGCATCCAGCAGCGGTTCCGGCGCGAGCCGTCGGCCCAGTTCGGACATCACGAGTCCGACCTCGACCGGGCCGGCATCCGAGCCGCCGTCCTCGTCGGAGAATCCGAGCCCGAGCAGTCCGGTCTCTGCCAGCCTCCGCCACACGTCCTCGCTCCAACCGCGCGGCGTCGCCTTGACCGCCGCGAGTGCCTCGGGGTCGTAGCTGCGGCCGAGGAGTTCCCGCGTCGTGTCGCGCAGCAGCTTCTGTTCGTCGTCGAGTTCGAAGTCCATGCCACGCCTCACAATCCGAGGATCGACGACGCGATGATGGTGCGCTGCACCTCGCTCGACCCGCTGTAGATCGACACCTTGCGGTAGTTCAGGTACGCGGGCGCGGCTCGCTGCGCCCACAGTGGGCTCTCGATGTCGGCGCCGGCCTCGAACGGCAACGAGTCCGGGCCCGCGATGTCGACGAGCAGTTCGGTTGCGGCCTGCTGCAATTCGGAACCTCGCAGCTTCAACAGCGACGACGCCGGGTCCGGCTTGCCGTGCACCGAACTGGCGACCACCCGCAGCTGCGTGAGTTCGAGTGCGAGCAGTTCATTCTCGAGTTCCGCGACGCGGGCCGCGAACAGCGGATCGTCGAGCAGAGTGCCCGCACCGAGCGGAGTGCGCGCCGCGTGCTCCTTCGCGCGCGCCAGCTTGATCTTGGTGCGGCCGACACCGGTGACGCCGGTGCGCTCGTTGCCGAGGAGGAACTTCGCGTAACTCCAGCCGGCGTTCTCCTCCCCCACCAGGTTCTCGGCCGGCACGCGGACATCGTCGAAGAAGACCTCGTTGACCTCGTAGCTGCCGTCGATGAGGCGGATCGGTCGCACCGTCACGCCCGGGGACGTCAGGTTCACCAGGATGAACGAGATGCCCGCCTGCTTCTTCGGAGCGTCCGGATCGGTGCGCACGAGGCAGAAGATCCAGTCGGCGTACTGCGCCAGCGTGGTCCACGTCTTCTGCCCGTTGATCACGTAGCTGTCACCGTCGCGGACGGCGCGGGTCTGCAGCGAAGCGAGGTCCGACCCCGATCCCGGCTCCGAGAAGCCCTGACACCACCAGATGTCGAGGTTGGCCGTCGCGGGCAGGAACCGCGCCTTCTGCTCGTCCGAGCCGAACGCCGCGATCACCGGACCGACCATGTTGGCGTTGAACGCCAGCGGCTCCGGGACCGCCGCCAACTGCATCTCGTCGAGCCAGATGTGCCGCTGCACCGCGGTCCAGTCCCGGCCACCCCACCGGACGGGCCAGTGCGGTACCGCGAGACCCGCGGCGTTCAGGATGCGCTGCGTCGTGACCACGTCGTCGCGGCCGAGTGTGGCACCCGACGCCACCCGCTCACGAATCCCCGCCGGGACCTCGCTCCGGAAGAAGGTGCGCATCTCGTCGCGGAACGCGCGCTCGTCCGCGGTCAACGCCAGATTCATCGATGATTCCCTCCACACCTGAACCGGATCCGGGTCCTCGATGCGAACGGTACTCCCATGTAGGGCGGTGAACGGCGCTTTGCCGCGGCGCCTAGCGAGTCTCGAGAACCAGCAGAGCGCCTCCGCCACCGGAGTCGACCCGGGTGGTCAGATCCAGGTCCGGTGCAAGCCGCGAGAGGCGGTCGAGGAGCCACTCACCGGCCGCCCGCGCATCCGCCTCGCCGGGACAGCGTGCCACCGCGACCCGGCCGCCCTTGCGCGTCAACTGCTCGACGACACCGATGATCGGCGCCGGGTCCACCACGAACAGTTCGTCGGGCCACGCGACGACCGGCTTGATTGCGCCCTTCTTGGTATTGCAGGCACGGTGCGCGAGGCGCTCCTGGACCGACTTGCCCTTGCTCTTCTTCGCGGTGCTGATGCCGTCGACGCTCGGTCCGCGCGGATCGTTGACCGACATGTCCGGGTCGACCGGCTCGTCGCACAGCCAACAGCGCCAGCCGTCACGATCACCGATTTCCTGCAGGTTGCTCACGCGAAGACGGTACCTTCGCGGCCGAAGCCGACGAAGGTACCGCCCCTGGTTTCGCCGCGCCTACATGTCGGCGATGGCCTCGAGCGCCCGGGTGCGGGCCGCCCGGTTGGCGGGCCACAGTGCGGCCAGGACGCCCACGACCGCGGAACCCAGCAGCATCCCCAGCACCTGTCCCCACGGCACCGAGATCTGGTCGAGGCCCTGGTCGGCGAGCGTCCGGACGAAGCCCCACCCGAACACGACACCGAGGATGACGCCCACCAGGGCGCCGAACACCGCGATCAGAACCGACTCGAGGTAGATGGTGCGGCGGACCTGCGCCCGCTGCATACCCACCGCGCGCAGCATGCCGATCTCCCGGCGCCGCTCCACGACCGAGAGCGCGAGGGTGTTCACGATGCCGAGGATCGCGATGACGACCGCGAGCGCGAGCAGGCCGTACAGCACGGCGAGCAGCGCATCGATCTGCTGGCCCTGCGTGCCCTTGAACTGTTCGCGGTCCTGGACCTGGACCACGACGAACGGGTCGGTCGCGGTGGCAAGGTCGGTCGCCATCGCCGTGAGGTCGGCACCGGGCGCCGCCTTGATCAGCACCGCCCACTCGGTGCGCATGTTCGGCGCCGTCATCTCCTGGTACACCTGGTCCGAGACGAGCCACGGACCCAGCAGCTGGTTGTCCTCGTAGATACCGGTGACAGTCGTGACGACCTGCTCGCCGTCGCGGTCGGTGAGGGTCACCGGGGTGCCCATCGCCCACCCGCGGTCGGCAGCCTCGGTCGCACTGACCAGCATGTCGGTGCCGGACACCGACGAGGCCCCTTCCTTCATCGTGTAGGCGAGCACGCCTTCCGGCGACCCGCTCAGCGCGGTGCCGTAGACATCGGCGTCGCCGATCTTCGCGGCGACACCGTGCAGCGAGATCGCGTCGGTGACGCCGTTCACCCGCGCGGCGGCGCCGGCGGCGCCGGCCGGCACCCCGATCCCCTGGGGGCCGGTGAGCACGAAGTCGGCCTCCACGCCCTTGTCGACGAGCGAGTTCACGCTCGCCTTGGCGGACGCACCGAACACGCCGATCACCGACACGAGCATCAGCCCGAGGGTGAGCGCGAACGCCGTCGCCGCGGTGCGGCGCGGATTGCGGACCGCGTTGGTGCGGGCCAGACGCCCGACCGGACCGAACGGCTTGGCGAACACGGCACCGAGCGCACCCACCACCGGACGCGACAGCGCCGGAGCGGCCAGCAGCACCGCGAGAACCAGGGCGAGCGCCCCGAGCCCGACGACGGCGGCCGCTCCGCCACCAGTGGATTGTGCTCCGACGACCAGCGCAAGGACACCCAGCACGGCCGCGATCGCGCCGATCAACGTGCGCACCCGCAGGGTGTCACCCGTGGAGGCGAACTCCTCACGCATCGCCGCAACCGGCGGAACCTTGGCGGCCCGGCGGGCCGGCGCGTACGCGCTGACGACCGTGACGATCACACCGAGCACGAGAGCCACGATGATCGTGCGCGGCGCCACCTGCAGCGGGCCGTCGGGCAGGCCGAGATCGAACGCGTTGAGCAGACCCCGCAGGCCGTACGCGAGCCCGATGCCCGCGGCGATGCCCAGCGCGCTGCCGATCACGCCGACGATGAGCGCCTCGAACACGACCGACCGGCCCACCTGCTTGCGGCTGGCACCGATCGCACGCAGCAGGGCCAGCTCGCGCAGGCGCTGCGCGACGATCATCGAGAACGTGTTGTAGATGATGAACGTGCCGACGAGCAGTGCGATGGCGCCGAAGGCCAGCAGGAAGTAGTTGACGAAGCTGAGCGCCTCACCGATCTCGTCCTTGGTCTCCTGCTTGACCTCGGCGCCGGTCTGAACCTTGGTGTCGGGCAGCGCCGCCGCGATCCGATCACGCAGCTCGTCCTGCGACACTCCCGTCCCGGCAACGTCGATGTACCCGACGTGGCCGCCGTCGGTGAACAGCTCGCGCGCCTGCGCGTCGGTGAACAGCGCGCCGACATATCCACCCGTGTCGGACTCGGGCGCGTAGATGCCCGACACAGTGACGTCGTTCCAGCCGCGCATCGTCAGGACGCGCGTGGCGGAGCCGACCTCGAGGCCGGCCCGGTTCGCGGCACCCTCGTTGAGCGCGATCTGGTTCGGCTGCTCCGGCGGGGTACCCGTGACGAAGACCGTCGGCTCTCCCAGTGCCTGATCCGGCGGCAGGTACGACGAACCGATACTGGGTGCGCCACCGTTCTGCATCGGCTTGCCGGCCGAGTTGAGAACAACGATCTGGCCACCCACTGACGGCGCGACGGTGCGGACACCGTCGACGGAGCGGATCGTGTCGACGTCCGCGAGGGGGACGCCGCTCGAACCCTGCTCCTCGGGACTGACGCGGACGTCGACGCCCTGCGCGGTGCCGTCGAAGATGCTGTCGAACGTCTTCTGCAGGGTGTCGGTGAAGACGAACGAACCGGCCACGAACGCCGTGCCGAGCACCACCGACAACACAGTCAGGACGAGCCGCACCTTGTGGGCGGCGAGATTGCGCAGCGAAACCTTGCGCATCGGGGAATTGGTCACTGCCATGGCGTCAGACCGTCTCGAGGTTCTTCATGCGGTCCAGCACCGACTCCGCGGTGGGCTCGCGCAACTCGTCGACGATCCGGCCGTCCGCCAGGAAGACCACGCGGTCCGCGAAGCTCGCGGCACGCGGGTCGTGCGTGACGATGACGACGGTCTGGCCGAACTCGTCGACCGCGGCGCGCAGGATCGACAGGACCTCACCCGAGGAACTCGAGTCCAGGTTGCCGGTCGGCTCGTCACCGAAGATGATCTCCGGCTGCCCGGCCAGCGCCCGCGCGCACGCGACACGCTGCTGCTGCCCGCCGGACAACTCACCGGGCCGGTGGTCCAGCCGGTCCCGCAGCCCGAGCCGGTCGATCACGGTGTCGAGCCACTGCTGGTCGGCGCGGCGGCCGGCGATGTCGAGCGGCAACGTGATGTTCTCGAGGGCGGTGAGCGTCGGCACCAGGTTGAACGCCTGGAACACGAACCCGATCCGGTCGCGGCGCAGCTGGGTCATCTGCTTGTCCGAGAGCGTGGTGAGATCGGTGGCTCCGATCAACACCGAACCCGACGACGCCTCGTCGAGGCCGGCCAGGCAGTGCATGAGCGTCGACTTGCCGGAGCCGGACGGCCCCATGATGGCGGTGAACTCCCCCCGCTCGAACTCCGCGGACACGCCCGCGAGCGCGTGGACCTGGGTGTCCCCCGACCCGTAGACCTTCGTCAGGTTGACCGCGCGAGCGGCGACTGTGGTTTCGGTGGGCAACTCGGTTTCGGTTGGCATGCCAACCATCCTCACCCGCGGGCCCGACAGAAGACCATCGGGGACATCCCTGATCTTGGACCCCGACCTGCGGATGAAGCCTCAGTCATGGGAGAACGCGCGGGCGATCTCCCGCTCGAGATCCAGATACGGCTCACCGGAGACGTCGGCCACCACCTTGGCGATGGTGCCACCACGGAACCGGAAGGGCGCCCGGTAGAGAGCCGAGACGGACTGTCCGGGGTCGCGACCGATGCGGATGCCCTGCCCGACCCCGGAGAACATCGCCGGTTGCAGTCGCATCCCGGTGAGCGAGCCCACCGCACGATCATCGATGTACAGAGTCGTGTCGCCGAGCGGCGTGAACTGGTCGTCGGCCGCGCCGGTCCGGACGAACCGGACGCCGAGCACGTGGTCGCCGGCCGTCACCGGTTCCGTCGACACCACCACCTGTTCCTCCTCGCCCAGGAAGTTGTAGACGTACTTCAGGAACCCGTCCTGCACGAACAGCGTGTGCCCACCGAGCCGGCCGCCGTGCGCGAACAGCACACCCTCGGCGGCACCGGCGGCGGGTCCGCCGTCGCGGGCCTCGATGCTGACCTCCGCGAGCACCGAGAACGACCGGCCCCGCATCTCCAGTGCCGCACCCGGACCCACCTCCGCGGCATCGGGGTAGTAGACGAACGACTCGCGGGCACCGGTGAGGTACGGCCGATACCGCAGGAACGCCGACACCATGTCGAGGTCGTTGAGCGGCAGCCCGCCGTACTTCTCCGCCTCCTCGAACCACAGCGCGCGCATCTCGTCGAGTCTGTCCGGCCGCGCGGCGGCGAGGTCGTGGACCTGGCTGCGATCGCGCGCGATGTGGAACAGCTCCCACCGGTCGTCGTCGAAGTGCGACCAGTTCGACGGCGCCGCGGGGTGGACGGTGTTCGCGAACCAGCCGTCGTGCCAGATCCCGCGGGTCCCGAGCATCGAATAGAACTGGGTCAACTTCCCGGTCGCCGCATCGGGGTCGTCGAGGATCGGCCTGAAGCTGGTGCCCTCGAGCGGCCGCTGCGGAACACCACCGACCAGAAGCGGCGGATCGATACCGAGGCACTCGTAGACGGTCGGCGTGATGTCGGAGACGCTGATGTAGTGGTCGCGGATCTCGCCGCGGGCCGCGATGCCGTCGGGCCACGAGATCAGGCACGGGTCCGCGATCCCGCCCTCGTGCGACGCGTACCGCTTGAACAGCTTGTACGGGGTGTTGAACGCCATCGCCCAGCCGAGGCAGTAGTGGTTGTACGTCTCCGGGCTGCCCAACTGGTCGATCTTCTCCAGTCCGTCCTCGACCTTGTCGGCGTACCCGTTGAAGAACTTGTACTCGTTGACCGACCCGTTGGGCCCGCCCTCACCGCTGGCACCGTTGTCGGACAGCAGCACGATCATGGTGTTGTCCAGCTGACCCGATTCCTCCAGGTAGTCCAGCAGCCGGCCGAGCTGGGCATCGGTGTAGCTCTGGAACCCGGCGAACACCTCGGCCATCCGGCAGAACAGCCGCTTCTCGTCGTCGCCGAGGGAGTCCCACGGGCGGACCGTGTCGAGCGGCGGCCAAGGCAGGCCCTCCGCGCTGACCTCCCCGGAATACGGGTTCATCGGGGACAGTTCGGTGTCCGCCGGGATCAGGCCGAGCCGCTTCTGATTCTCGAGGACGATCTCCCGGTACTTCTCGTAGCCCATGTCGAAGCGACCCCGGTACCGGTCCGCCCATTCCTTCGAGACATGGTGCGGCGCATGCCCGCAACCCGGACAAAGGTACATGAACCACGGCTTGTCGGGAGCGATCACCTTGGAGTCCCGGATGAACTCGATCGACTTGTCCGCCAGGTCCTTCGACAGGTGGTACCCGTCCTCGGGCGCGTACGGCGGCTCGACCGGATGGTTGTCGTAGACGAGGTTCGGGTACCACTGGTCGGCCTCACCGCCGAGAAACCCGTAGAACCTCTCGAATCCCCGCGCCAACGGCCAGTTCCGTTTGGTCGCGGCGAGATTCGCCTCCTCGAGCGGTGTCAGGTGCCACTTGCCCACCGCGTAGGTGTTCCAGCCGCGCTCACCCAGGACCTCCGACAACAGCGCGCAGTCGGCCGGTATGCGACCACTCGCGTTGGCGAACCCGTCGGTGAATTCCTCGATCGTGGCCATTCCGACCGACGTCGCGTTGCGACCGGTCAGCAGCGACGCGCGGGTCGGTGAACACAGTGCCGTCGTGTGGAACTGGCTGAGCAGCAGGCCGCGGTCGGCGATCCGCTTCAGATTGGGCATTTCGACCAGCCCGCCGTACATGTCCCACGTACCGATTCCGGTGTCGTCCCACACGACGTACAGCACGTTCGGCGCCCCCTCGGGGGCACGAGGTTCCGCGAACGGCGCCCAGTCCGGCGTCGAATCCCGAATGTCGACCGAAACCTTGCCCGTGAATTCCGCAGCCATAACCGGGTCCTCCCGATGCGGTGAGACTCTCATCATCACACGCACAGGGAGGACCGCGGGCCGGATCGTCGGACTACGTTCGGCTTTCCGTCACGACGCCGAAACCGCCTGTGCAGTCCGGAAAGTCCACGACGTCCGATCGGCCCGCATCACCTTCGACAGGCTCAGGCCCAGCGGGCCTGACCACCGTCGAGCGGAATCGTGGCACCCGTCAGATAGGCCGCATCGGGTCCGACCAGGAACGCGACCGCGCTGCCGATGTCGGTCTCGGCGTCACCGATCCGTCGCATCGGAATGCTCGCAACGAAGGCGGCGGCCTCCTCCGGACGGGCGTCCGCCCAACGCTGCAGACCCGGCGACATTGCATGCGGTGCAACAGCATTGACGCGAATGTTATCGACACCCCACTCGCAGGCGGCGGCGCGGGTGAGCGACCGGACGGCCTCCTTCACCGACGCGTAGCCGCCGTAACCGCTCGCATCCCAGCGCACCGCGACCGACGAGACCATGTTGACGATCGCTCCGCCGCCACGCTCCTTCATGTGCGGGTAGCAAGCCTGCATCGTGCGCAGGGCCGCAACCGGACCCGACGTGTACGCGCGCTCGAGGAGACCCGCCTCGAGATCGTTGATCGGACCCAGCGGGTTGAGGCTGGCATTGTTGACCAGGATGTCGACGCCGCCGAAGAGCGCCGCGGTCGTGTCCACCGAACGTGTGATGTCGTCGGCGCTCGACACGTCCGCGACGACCGGCTCGGCGATCCCGCCGAACGCCGCGATCGCCTCGCACGTGTCGATCAGCTTCGACTCCGTCCGCCCGGACACGGCGATCCTCGCGCCCTCCTTGGCGAGTGCGAACGCAATTCCCTGACCGACGCCCTGGCCGGCGCCCGTGATGAGCGCGACCTTTCCGTCCAACTTGCCCATGTGGTCTCAATCTCCCGCATCTGTCGGTGTGCTGACAGCCACATAACCAGGCGGCGTCCATCCACGGCGGGCGTTTCTCGATGACCGGGACCGCCCCACGGCTACTCTCGGGACATGCGGATCGGAGCCCATGTCCGGCAGGACGCCGACCCCATCGGGGCCGGCGAGCGTCTCGGCGCGGACATCGTCCAACTGTTCCTCACCGACCCCCAGAAGTGGGACAAGCCCGAGCCCCACCCACAGACCGAGCAGATCCTCGCGAGCCCGATCGATGTCGTCGTCCATTCGTCGTACGTCATCAACGTCGCGAGCCTCAACAACCGACTCCGGATGCCGTCCCGCAAGGCCGTCGCAGACCAGGCAGCCGCTGCCGCCGACATCGGGGCAGTCGGCCTCGTCGTCCACGGCGGTCACGTGCGCGACGGCGAGGATCCGGCCGCGGGCGTCGAGAACTGGCGCAAGTTGTTCGAGCGCCAGCAGGACAAGGGCGGTTTCCCGGTCCCGATCCTGATCGAGAACACGGCCGGCGGCGACTTCGCGATGGCCCGCCACCTCGACGCGATCGGACGCCTGTGGGACGCGGTCGGCGAATTCGGCGCGGGATTCTGCCTCGACACCTGCCATGCGTGGGCGGGCGGCGAGGAACTGCTCGGCATCGTCGAGCGGATCCGCGCGATCACCGGGCGCATCGACCTGGTCCACCTGAACAACTCGCGCGACGAGTTCGACTCCGCCCGCGACCGGCACGCGAACCTCACCACCGGCCTGATCGACCCCGCGATGCTCACCGCCGTCGCGTCCGCGGCCGGCGCCCCCGTCATCCTCGAGACCCCCGCCGACGGCATCGCCGACGATCTGGCCTACCTGCGCGACGCCCTCGCCGGCGACTGAGCGCGACTGGGCGCGTCGGACGTCACACATACCGAATCGGACACGACGCCGCGTCGGACCGCGACCGCGGAACGTGCCCGACCTACCATCGCCACTCATGACGTACCTTCGGTCCCGCCGCACGCTCGCCATCTCCTCCGTCGCCGTCGCGGCGCTCGCGCTCGCCGGTTGCTCGAGCACCGACGCCGAGCAGACCGCGTCGACGACCTCGATCACCACGTCGACGTCCGAGGCCTCTCCGACGAACATCGCGCCGCTCGCGGCAGCCGACGGCACGATGACCGACGCCCCGACCGAGGTTGCCCCGCAGACCGGGCAGGCCTCCCCCGACGCCGCGCTGACCATCACCGACATGCGAGTCGGCAGGCACGACGGCTTCGACCGGGTGGTGTACGAGTTCGGCGGCGTCGGCACGCCCGGGTGGCAGGCCGAGATCGTGTCCACCGCGAATCAGCAGGGCAGCGGCAAGCCCCTCGCGGTCGCGGGCCAGGGCATCCTCCAGGTTCTCATCGAGGGGTCGACCATGCAGCCCCAGGCCGGTGTCGAGCCGTATGCGGGACCCAATCCGCTGGAGGTCGGGTCCGGCGGTGTCGTGACCGAGGTCCGCGACGCGGGCGTCTTCGAGGGTCGGGCGCAGACGCTGATCGGGCTGTCCCAGCGGGACGTCGGTTACCGCGTCTACACCCTGAGCGATCCCACCCGACTGGTCGTCGACATCGCTCACTGACTGCCCGCGCCTTGACCTCGAGCAATGTTGAGGTCTTACCTTCGGTGTCGGACCCCGGTCGTATCGTGACCGGGCCGACGAGAGGGGCGCACCATGAGCATGGAGGTCACCGCGTGGAACGCGATGTACAACGCGATGCACGCGCAGCAGGACCGTCGTCCCTTCTCCCGCGCCACGCTGCGCCGGGTGGCCGGCTACGCGCGCCCACACCGTAGCCACATCGCGTGGTATCTGCTGCTCAGCGTCGTCACCGCGGCGCTGGCGGTGGCCACCCCAGTTCTCGCCGGCCGCGTCGTCGACGCGATCGTGGCCGGCGACTCGGCCGACGTCGTGGTGCGGCTTGCGCTGCTCATCGCCGCGATCGCCGTGTTCGAGGCGGGTCTCGCGATCGTCACCCGATGGCTGTCCTCGAGCATCGGAGAGGACCTCATCCTCGATCTGCGCCGAGCCGTGTTCGACCACGTGCAACGGATGCCGGTCGCGTTCTTCACCCGCACGCGCACCGGCGCGCTGGTCAGCCGACTCAACAACGACGTGATCGGCGCGCAACGCGCGTTCAGCGACACCCTGTCCGGCGTCGTCGGAAACCTCGTGACACTGGTGATCACGCTGATCGTGATGATCGGCATCTCATGGCAGATCACGCTGCTGTCGTTGCTACTGCTTCCCATCTTCGTCCTGCCTGCCCGCCGGATGGGCGCACGCCTCGCCCAGCTCAGCCGCGAAGCCGCCAACCACAACTCCGTGATGAGCACGCAGATGACCGAGCGGTTCTCGGCGCCGGGGGCCACACTGGTCAAGCTGTTCGGCCGCCCAGCCCAAGAGTCCGCCGAGTTCGCGGTCCGCGCCCGGCGGGTCCGCGACATCGGTGTCCGCACCGCGATGCTGCAGTCGGTGTTCGTCACCACGCTGACGCTGGTGTCGGCGCTGGCACTCGCACTGGTGTACGGGCTGGGTGGTTTCTACGCGCTGCGCGGCCAACTCGAGGCGGGCGCGGTCGTCTCCCTGGCGCTCCTGCTCACCCGGCTGTACTCGCCCCTCACATCGCTGGCCAGTGCCCGAGTGGACGTCATGAGCGCGATGGTCAGCTTCGAGCGGGTCTTCGAGATCCTCGACCTGAAGCCGCTCATCACGGAGAAGCCCGACGCCGTCGACCTCCCGGCAGGCCCGGCGTCGGTCGAGTTCCGGTCCGTCGACTTCGCGTACCCCTCCCCCGACAAGGTGTCGCTCGCGTCGCTCGAGGAGGTCGCCGGACTCGACACCCGTACCGGGTCGACGGTCCTGCACGACGTCAGCTTCCGACTGGAACCGGGCCGGATGGTCGCGCTGGTCGGGTCCTCCGGTGCCGGGAAGTCCACCATCGCGCAGCTCGTTCCACGGCTGTACGACGTCGACGCCGGGTCCGTCCTCATCGGCGGCGTGGACGTGAAGGATCTGACCACCGATTCGATTCGACGGACCGTCGGAATGGTGACGCAGGACGGCCACCTGTTCCACGAATCCGTGCGGTCCAACCTGCTGCTCGCCCGGCCCGAAGCGACCGAGGCGGAGCTGTGGGAGGTTCTGCGACGGGCGCGCCTCACCGCCCTGATCGAGTCACTGCCCGACGGCCTCGACACCGTCGTCGGCGAGCGGGGCTACCGGTTGTCCGGCGGTGAACGGCAACGACTCACCATCGCCCGTCTACTCCTCGCGCAGCCGCGGGTCGTGATCCTCGACGAGGCCACCGCCCACCTCGACTCGACCTCCGAGGCCGCAGTCCAGGAAGCCTTGACCGAGGCGCTCGACGGCAGGACCGCGATCGTGATCGCGCATCGGCTGTCCACCATTCGCGCGGCCGACCTCATCCTCGTGGTCGAGAACGGTCGAATCGTCGAGCGCGGCAACCACTCCGAGCTGCTCGCGGCCGACGGACGCTACGCCGAGCTGCACCGGACCCAGTTCGACACCGGCACGCCCGGAGCCCCGGTCCTCACCGAGGTACTGCGCTGACCTCGGCGCCGCTTCAGAAGAAGCGGCGAATGTTGTGGATCCGGAAGTCCGACAGCGGTCGCAGCCCGGTCGGGACACCCGTGCCGTAGGCGTTGAAGACCATGCCGTTGCCGGCGTAGATCCCCACGTGCCCGGCGATGTCGTAGGTGTCCATCGTGATGACGTCGCCGGGTTGCAGCACCGACAGCGGGACCAGCATGCCGCCGGTGAACCGTGCCATCTCCTGACTGGTCCGCGGGAGATTGATCCCGACCGTGCGGAACGCCCACTGCACCAGTCCCGAGCAATCCCACGAGTCGGGACCGTTGCCGCCCCACAGGTAGGGCTTGCCGGTCTGCGTGGTGGCCGCGGCCAGCGCGGCGATACCGCGCGGGCTGGGGATGGGCAGGGGGATGGCGATGTCGCCACTGCCGGCGAACAGGCTCGCGCTGCCGCTACCGCCCGAACTCCCGAACAGCGAACTCGGGTCTGCCGCCGCTGGTGCGGCCAGACCGACTGCACCGCCCACGATCAGGGCGGCCGCGATGAGACCTCGACGAATCGTGTGGACCACGCTCGTGCCTCCTTGCTGAAGATTGCGCCGATCCCCGACCGCAAACTGTGAGGCACGTTACAGAGCAGGCGACACTCCCGTCACAGGATCGTTCGCATTCACAGGAAACGGGTGTCGGCGAGTTCACACTCGCCGACACCCGTCCTGGCGTCGATTTGTCCTGTCGGAGGGCCCGACGAATCAGTCGCGCGGGCGACGACGGTCCGACGACCGATCGCTCTTGGGGCGGCCGTACTTTCCGCCGGCGCGGTCGTCACGACCACCGCGCGAGGGCCGACCGGAGGGAGCGCCCTGGTCGGGCTGCAGCTGGATCAGCACACCCGAGATGCGCGTCGCGCGCAGCGCCTCGACCGTCTCGCTGGACAGGTCGGCCGGGAGTTCGACCAGGCTGTGGTCGGGCCGGATGCTGATGTGCCCGAAGTCGCTGCGGCGCAGCCCGCCCTCGTTGGCGATGGCGCCGACGATCGCGCCGGGAACCACCTTGTGCCGCTTGCCGACCGCGATGCGGTAGGTGGCCAACTCCTGGCCGTCGCGGTTCTGGCGCGGCGGACCGTCGTCGAAGCGGCGCGCGGGCCGCTCCCGCGGCTCACGCGGGGCACGCGGCGGAGCCGGCGGCTCGGGCGACATGAGGAACGACTCGCCGTCCCGAGACTGGACCGCCAGCGCCGCAGCGATGTCGGCGAGCGGCACGTCGTGCTCACGCTCGTAGTCCTCGATCAGCTTGCGGAACAGTGCCAGGTTGTCGGAGCTCAGGCTCGCGGTGATGGAGTCACCGAACTTCGCGACACGCTGCGCGTTGACGTCCTCGACGGTGGGCAGCTGCATCTCGGTGAGCGGCTGCCGCGTGGTGCGCTCGATCGACTTGAGCAGGTGACGCTCGCGCGGGGCCACGAACAGCAGCGCGTCACCGGTGCGCCCGGCGCGGCCGGTACGACCGATGCGGTGCACGTAGGACTCGGTGTCGTGCGGGATGTCGTAGTTCACGACATGCGAGATGCGGTCGACGTCGAGGCCGCGGGCCGCGACATCGGTGGCGACCAGGATGTCCAGGGCACCGGACTTGAGCTGCCCGATCGTGCGCTCACGCTGCGCCTGGACGATGTCGCCGTTGATCGCGGCGGCGGAGAAGCCGCGCGCACGCAGCCGCTCGGCCAGGTCCTCGGTGGCCTGCTTGGTCCGAACGAAGATGATCATCGCCTCGAAGGTCTCCACCTCGAGGATCCGGGTCAGCGCGTCGAGCTTGCGCTGGTGCGCCACCTGCACCCACCGCTGGGTGATGTTCGACGCGGTAGCCGTCTTCGACTTGACGGTGATCTCGACGGGATCGTGCAGGTACTGCTTGGAGATCTTGCGGATCGCGGGCGGCATGGTCGCCGAGAACAGCGCCACCTGCTTGTACTCCGGGGTGTCGGCGAGGATGCGCTCGACGTCGTCCTGGAAACCCATCTTGAGCATCTCGTCGGCCTCGTCGAGGACGAGGTACTCGAGATTCGACAGGTCCAGCGTGCCCTTCTCCAGGTGGTCGATGACGCGACCCGGAGTTCCGACGATGATCTGGGCGCCACGACGCAGACCCGACAGCTGCACGCCGTACGCCTGACCACCGTAGATCGGCAGCACGTGCAGACCCGGGATGTGGGCCGAGTACTTCCCGAAGGCCTCCGCGACCTGCAGCGCGAGCTCGCGGGTCGGGGCCAGGATGAGCGCCTGCGGGACCTTCCGGTCCACGTCCAGGCGAGACAGGATCGGGATCGCGAACGCGGCGGTCTTGCCGGTGCCGGTCTGCGCGAGACCCACGACGTCCTTGCCGGCGAGCAGCGGCGGGATGGTCGCGGCCTGGATAGGCGAGGGCGACTCGTATCCGACGTCGGAAAGGGCCTTCAGCACACGTTCGTCGATCTCGAGGTCGGCGAAGGTGATGGGATTGTTGTCGGACTGCGGGTCACGCTCGGTGTCACTCATTTGACCAGTCAGTTTAGTCGATGCGCGACGCCGCGCGTCTGGCGCGCCTCCCCTCCGCCCATACCCCGACGCCTGAACGGGAATTCGGTGACCGTTTCCGGGCCCCGCGCGTGCCGTGAACTCCCGTTCGGCGCATGGCCACTCGCACGGCCACCGAAGATGAGCGGTGGCGGATGGGCGGCACCCCGAATGCAGCGCGGGAATGACTGACATCACAATGTGGACGACCGCCCGTCACCCCTGGAGAGGAACCAGCAGTGTCCGAGTCGAGTATCCCGACGCCCATCCCCACCCACTGGTACAACATCGTCGCGGACCTGCCGGTCGCCCCGCCGCCCCACCTGCACCCGGGCACCAGGGAGCCGGTGACCCCCGCCGATCTGGCGGCGCTGTTCCCCAGCGCACTGATCGAGCAGGAGGCCACGGCCGAGCAGTACATCGAGATCCCCGAACCCATCCGTGAGGCCTACCGGACCTGGCGGCCGGCACCGCTGATCCGCGCGCGCGAGTTCGAGAAGGCGCTGGGGACCCCCGCTCGGATCTACGTCAAGTACGAGGGCGTGAGCCCGGTCGGCAGCCACAAGACCAACACCGCGGTCGCGCAGGCGTACTACAACGCCCAGGACGGCGTCAAGAAGATCACCACCGAAACCGGTGCCGGCCAGTGGGGCAGCGCGTTGTCGTTCGCGTGCGCCAAGTTCGGCATCGAGCTCGAGGTGTGGCAGGTGCGCGCGTCGTACGAGTCCAAGCCGTACCGCCGCCATCTGATGGAGACCTACGGCGGCATCGTGCACCCGAGCCCGTCCGACCTCACCGAGTCGGGACGCAAGATGCTCGCCGACTTCCCCGACACCCCCGGCTCGCTCGGCATGGCCGTCACCGAGGCCGTCGAGGTCGCCGCGAACGATCCCGACGCACGCTATGCACTCGGCAGCGTCCTCAACCACGTGGTGCTCCACCAGACGGTGATCGGCCTCGAGGCCGTGGAGCAGCTGCGCGACGCCGGTGAGGCGAACGCCGACGTCGTATTCGGTTGTGCAGGTGGCGGTTCCAACCTCGCCGGCCTCGCATTCCCGTTCATCCGGGAGGTCCTGCACGGCAAGGCACAGACCCGGATCATCGCTGCCGAGCCGGCCGCGTGCCCGTCGATCACCAAGGGCGAGTACCGCTACGACCACGGCGACGTCGCGGGCCTGACCCCGCTGCTCAAGATGCACACGCTCGGCCAGGACTTCGTCCCGGACCCGATCCACGCCGGCGGCCTGCGCTACCACGGCATGGCGCCGCTGCTCAGTCACACCGTCGAACTCGGTTACGTCAAGGGACAGGCCGTCGACCAGACCGACTCGTTCGACGCGGGCGTGCTGTTCGCGCGGACCCAGGGCATCGTCCCCGCGCCCGAATCGGCGCATGCGATCGCTGCCGCCGCCGAGTACGCGCGCGGGCTCACCGAGCCCGAGGTGCTGGTGATCGGGCTGTCCGGTCACGGCATGCTCGACCTGCCCGCCTACCAGGCGCACATCGACGGCAACCTGGTCTCGACGGCATAGTTCGCACTCGTGGTTGCGGCGCCCGGGAGTCCGTTTCCGGGCGCCGCACCTGTGCGCGGTCTGCGGCGTATCGTCGAAATCGAGATCGAATCTCTTCGACGGAGCACGTCATGCACTATGCGACGCGTGCCGGAGCCGGACGGGCACTGGCCAAGTCGCTGAGCCATCTGCGCGGGTCCGATCCGGTGGTTCTGGGACTCCCCCGCGGCGGCGTACCGGTGGCATACGAGGTCGCCCAGGCTCTCCGCGCTCCCCTCGATGTCATCCTGGTCCGCAAGCTCGGCGTGCCGTGGCAGCCGGAACTCGCGATGGGAGCGATCGGCGAGGGGGATGCGGAGGTCCTCAACGACGACGTGATCCATCGCGGAGGCGTGACGCGCCAGGCCCTCGAGTCCGTCCGCACGAAGGAGCGGCAGGAACTGGCGCGACGCGCCGATGCCCTGCGCGGCGGGCGGGCACGCACACCGCTGACGGGACGGACCGTCGTACTCGTCGACGACGGCATGGCGACCGGCGCCACCGCAGCGGTCGCCTGTCAGGTTGCACGTGCCGCGGGGGCGACCAGGATCGTCGTCGCGATACCGGTGGCATCGCCGGAGGCAGTCTCGCGGCTGCGAGTCACCGCGGACGAGGTGGTGTGCCCATTCACGCCCGTGAATCTCGGTGGCGTGGGCGGCGCATACGTCGACTTCCACCAGCTGGACGACCGCGAGGTCACCGAGCTGCTCGCCCGCGCCGGCGAGCCCCGGACGTGACCGGTGCAACATTCGGCGCCGCAGCACCGATACACGTCTCGTCAGGCCCTGCGCAGCGAGGGAGGATTCGTGAGCGTCTCGGAACAGCAAGTGCAGACGGTGGTCCAGGCCTGCCGCGACAGACTCGGCGACCCGGCCGGCTGGGTGCCGCCCGACGAGTATCGGGACAGCCTCGCACTCTGCATCATCGAGTCGGTCCAGGCAGCCGGTGATCGGTACGCCGACGCCGGAACCGTGGTCGACCGATACCGCGCGTACCGGCAGGCCCACGTTCCGGGCCGGGTCACCGACGGCGCTCGTGAACTTCTGCGCACGTTCGAGGAAGTGGGCAGTTCCGATCAGTGGGCCGGGAAGATCGGCAACTACAAGCGCCGCTACTCCGAGAACGCCGCGCCGTTGCGCGCCGCCGAGATCCAGCGCACCGCCGAACGCCTGTACGCCCTGCACATCGACTCGGTCGGCGACCTGGTGGGCGCCACCCGCGACGACCGCACCCGCAGCGACCTGCGAGCCGCGTGGGACGAGTGCTGCGGCGGACCCGACGACGCGATGTGGCAGCACCTGATGACCCTGACGGGTGCACCCGGTTCGCCCGGCACCGCCACGGCCACCGACGAGTTCGTGCGGTCTGCACTCGCGGACACCCCCGGCGATCCCGCACCCTCGGCTCCGCCGACCGAAATCCTCGCCGCGGCCGCCGATCGCCTCGGTGTCCCGGCAGCCGCGCTCGAGCACGCGGTCCGGCGGTGGCGATGCACGCGCGAGGACCACTTTCATCCCGTTGCGTGACTCGCACAGCCCCCTACCTGGAGAAAGTTAGCATTACATACGGTTACATTTATTTCCGCAGGTCGACAGCCGAAATGCGCAAACCGGACTCGAGACTTAGTGCAAAGAGACCCTGAATGTGATGCAATGCACATCCATCATGTCATTTCTCGGAGGGGTCAAAGTGCGTGAGTATTCGGTTCCACAGTCGTTCACCATTCCGGAAGACGCGTCCATGGCCGACACTGTGTTCCGGTACGAAGCGGAGTGTCCGAATCTCGTGCCCTTCAAGAAGCCGGGCAACGGTGGATGGGTCGACGTCACCGCGGCCCAGTTCGCCGGCGAGGTCAAGGCCATCGCGAAGGGCCTGATCGCGTCCGGCGTGGAACTCGGCGACCGCGTCGCAATCCTCTCGGCCACACGCTACGAGTGGGCCGTTCTCGATTACGCCATCTGGACCGCCGGCGGATGCACGGTCGCGATCTACGAGACGTCGTCCTCCGACCAGGCGCAGTGGATCCTCGAGGACTCGGCCACGTCCTTACTCATCGTCGAGACGTCGACGCACGCCGAGACCGTGAAGGACGTCGCCGAGGCCGCCCCCGCGCTGCGCGAGGTCCTGCAGATCGAGGCCGGAGCCCTCGACGAGCTCATCACCCGCGGCGCCGGTATCAGCGACGACGAACTGCACGAGCGTCGACAGCAGGTGCGCGCGTCTTCGCCCGCAACCCTCATCTACACCTCCGGCACCACCGGACGGCCCAAGGGCGTGCAGCTCACCCACTCGAACTTCTACGCCGAGTCGGCCGCGGTGAGGATTGCGTTGGGTGACGCGTTGCAGGAGGGCAATCGCACCCTGATGTTCCTGCCGCTGGCCCACGTGTTCGCGCGCGCGATCTCGTTCGGCGCGTTCGACGCCAAGGTCACCGTCGCGCACACCGCCGACCTGACGACACTCATCGACCAGTTCGCGATCTTCAAGCCCAACTTCATCCTCTCGGTCCCCCGCGTGTTCGAGAAGGTCTACAACTCGGCCAAGCAGAAGGCCGAGGACGGCGGCAAGGGCAAGATCTTCGCGAAGGCCGCCGAGACCGCAATCGCGTGGAGCGAGGCGCAGGAGCAGGGCAGCCCCGGACTCGGCCTGCGCCTGCGGCACGCACTGTTCGACAAGCTGGTCTACGCCAAGCTGCGCGCCGCGCTCGGCGGTGAATGCGACCGTGCAGTCTCGGGCGGTGCCGCGCTCGGCGCGCGCCTGGGTCACTTCTTCCGCGGGATCGGCGTTCCGGTCTACGAGGGCTACGGCCTCACCGAAACCAGCGCTGCCGTCACGGTCAACACCATCCGCGACCAGAAGGTGGGGACCGTCGGCAAGCCGATCAACGGTCACGCCGCGAAGATCGCCGAGGACGGCGAACTCCTGGTCCGCGGCCCGGTCGTGTTCGACGGTTACTGGCACAACGACCAGGCCACTGCCGATTCCATCCGCGACGGCTGGTTCCACACCGGTGACCTCGGGTCCATCGACGCCGAGGGGTACGTGTCGATCACCGGGCGCAAGAAGGAGATCATCGTGACCGCCGGCGGCAAGAATGTCGCCCCGGCCGTGCTCGAAGACGCCCTCCGCGCGCACGCGCTCATCAGCCAGTGCCTCGTCGTCGGCGACGCGAAGCCGTTCATCGGCGCCCTCATCACGCTCGACCCGGAGGCGCTACCCGGCTGGAAGGAACGCAACGGCCTGCCTGCCGACACCCCGATCTCGGAACTCGTCAAGCATGCCGACCTCGTCGCCGAGATCGACGCCGCGGTCTCCGAGGGCAACAAGAAGGTCTCCAACCCGGAGCAGATCAAGAAGTACCGCATCCTCGAGGTCGACTTCACGGTCGATTCGGGCGAGCTGACCCCGACGCTCAAGCTCAAGCGCAACATCATCCACCAGGAGCACGCGGTCGCGATCGAGGCGATCTACTCCTAGTCGTTCGACGACACGTCCGGGCCCGGGTGCGACACCGCACCCGGGCCCGGACCGTCGTCAGTGTCGGTGGATTTGCCCGCGTCGCTACAGGGCCGCCGAGCCCAGCAGCGCCCGCGCCACCGCGGAATCGCCGATCACGTCGAGGCCCACCAGGGGGCGGCGCCGCCACAGCGTGAGCAGCAGGTCCTGCGCCGGACCACGCAGCGCCACATCGGCTTTGCGATGCTCGCGAGTAACCTCCACCGTTCCCGGTGCGAACGCGAGATGCCACTCCGCGGCGTCGGTGTCGGTGCCGTGGAGGTGGATGGTGCGCCCGGCGAGCGAGTCCGGCAGCCGGCCGCCGGCGGCGAGGCGGCCCAGGAACACGTCCACCCATTCGTCGACGCCGTCGGCCGCGATCTCCGGATCCAGCTCGGCGACCTTGGGACCCCCGGCAGCCTGCAGCGTGTCGGACACGTCCATCCGGTGCACGGAGACCTCGTGCGTCTGCCGGCGGAGCCACCACGCCACGGTGCCGGGGCCGACCATCGTCGGAACCTGCTTCCCGGGGTCGAGTCGGGTGAACTCGTCGAGTAGCGCCTCGAGCGCAACCCTGTAGGCGGCAAGACATTCCGGCCCTCGGGGCATGTCGCCGGAGCGACGGATCTCCGACACCGATGCCTCCGGCGGGGCCTGCAACGCGGCGACCACCCACTGGTGGATCTTGCCGGTGTGTCGTACGACGTGTTCGACGGTCCAGTCCGGCACCGTGGGAACAGGTTCGGACAGCGCAACGACCGGCGTCGCAGCCAGTGTCTCACCCTCGTCGCGCAGAGCGGACAGCAGACGCGTGTATTCCATCAGCACACCGTAGCGTCGAGCACGAAGGCGGCGACATCGTTCGTGACTGCCCGGTGGATCTTTTCGTGCAGCAGGTCGTGGCCGGTGTCGGGGTACTCCCGCACGGTCACTCCCGGCAGGCCGGACGTCCACGCGCGCACCCCGTCGATCGGCGCCAACCGGTCGTCGACGCCGTGGATCGCGAGCACCGGAAGATCCGGTCTCGCGAAGTCCGATGTCTCGGCATGCCGCACAACGGATTTGGGTGTTCCACAGAGGACGGCTGCCGCGAACCGCTCCGGTCCGCGCCGCAGCAGCGTGATCGACACGGCGGCGCCCAGCGAGTGGCCCATCAGTACCTGCGGCACCCCGGGACACGCCTGTGCCGCCGTCGTCGCGAGGAGGGCCGCGTCGTCCGCGAGATCCCCCAACGCGCCGGGCACACCGGGAGTGCCTTCCGACAGCCCGTGCCCGGCCTGGTCGATCCCCCACATCTCGATGTCGTGCCGGGCGAGTCCGGCGGCGAACCGGTGATAGTGCCCGGTGTGCTGGCCCATCCCGTGCAGGAACACCACGACGGCGCGCGGTTGATCGACGGTCCAGCGACGGTAGTGGATCTGTCCGGTCGCCCCGGTGAAGAACGGCATGGCTCCATTGTGGTGGGGGACGCTGCGGCGGCCGCGAGCCCTCCCCTGGTTGTCGCCGCCCGATGGCACAATCGGCCCGAACCGACCGGGAAAGGGGCGCGATGTTCCTGCTCGACGATGTGGTGGTCTACAGCACCGGCGATCTGACGCTCGCCGCGACGTGCGAGTTCGCTCTGCTGCACCGCCTCGACGGGCTGCTCGGATTCGCTCCGGCCGCGGCGGGTTCGGCCGCCGATCCGATGCTGCAGCGGACCTCCCTGCTCGGCGAGGCCCACGAACGACGGGTCCGGGACGACTTCGAGCGCCGTCTCGGACGGATCGAGACCATCGCGCGGCCCGAGTACACGACGGTCGGCCTGCACGACGCGCACCGGGCGACCGTCGCGGCCGCCCGGTCCGGGGCGCCGGTGATCTACCAGGGCACGTTCTTCGACGGCCGGTTCCTCGGCTTCAGCGACTTCCTCGTCCGTGAGGACGGGCCGGACGGCGACATGTATGCGGTGTACGACACCAAACTGGCCCGCCATGTCGAGGTCCCCGCGCTGCTGCAACTGGCTGCGTACGCCGACGCCCTCGCGGCCGGCGGTGTGCGCCCGGCACCGCGGGCACACCTCCTGCTGGGCGACGGCTCCGACTCGGTGCACGCGCTGGCCGACCTCGTCCCGGTGTACACCGCGCGCCGCGCACGCCTGCAACGCATCCTCGACGACCACCGATCCCGGGGCGTCCCGGTCGCGTGGGATGACGCGAACTGCCAGTCCTGCGGGCGTTGCGAGACCTGCGCCGCCGAGGTCGAGGCGCATCGAGATCTGCTGCTGGTCGCGGGGATTCGCGCGAGCACCCGCCAGCACCTCGTATCGGCGGGAGTGTCGACCATCGACGCCCTGGCGGAGCGAGTCGACCCGGTCCCGGACGTGTCGGCGCGAACACTCTCCGCCCTCCGTTCGCAGGCCGCACTCCAACTGCGCCGGGAGGCGCAGGGCGGCCACCCCTTCGAGGTCTTCGACCCGACCGCCCTCGCCGGCCTGCCCCGCCCGGACGCCGGCGACATCTTCTTCGACTTCGAGGGCGACCCACTGTGGGCCGAGGCGGGATCGGCGCAGTGGGGGCTCGAGTACCTGTTCGGCGTGCTCGAAGAGCCGCCCACCGGCGCCGGAGATCCGGTGTTCCGGCCGTTCTGGGCCCACGATCGAGCGCAGGAGCGTCGGGCGCTGATCGATTTCCTCGACTACGTCGCCGCCCGCCGCGCCGCGCACCCGGGCCTGCACATCTACCACTACGCGGCGTACGAGAAGTCCGCGCTGCTGCGGTTGTCCGGTCGGCACGGAGTCGGCGAGGAGGCCGTCGACCAACTCCTGCGGGACGGGGTGCTCGTGGACCTCTATCCGATCGTCCGGGCATCACTGCGGGTCGGCGCGCAGTCGTACAGCATCAAGAAGCTCGAGCCGCTCTACATGGGCACCCGCTTGCGGGACGGCGACGTCACCAACGCCGCCGATTCCGTTGTGGCATATGCCGATTACTGCGACCTCCGCGACCAGGGGCGGCCGGAGGCCGCCGAGCTGTTGCGCGGGATCGGCGACTACAACGAGTACGACTGCGTTTCGACCCGCGAGTTGCGCAACTGGCTGCTCGCGATCGCGGCGGACCACGACGTGTCGCCGCATCGACGCGAGGACCCTCCGCCCGTCCCGGACGAGGGCGAGGTCGACCTCACCGAGCAGGCTCTGCGACGGTTCGCCGGCGACGAACCACGCGGGTCGCGCAGCGCCGACCAGCAGGCCGCGGCACTGATGGCAGCCGCCGTCGGTTACCATCGGCGGGAACGTAAACCGTTCTGGTGGGCGCATTTCGACCGGCTGACACAGGTGGTCGACGAGTGGGCCGACACCCGCGACGTGCTGCAGGTGGACCACGCCGTGGTGGTGCAGGACTGGCACCGCAGCACCCCTCGTCAGCGGAAGCTGCGCCGCCATCTGCGGCTGACGGGCCGGTACGGGACCGGAAGCACCGTCGTCCCCGGTGCGGAGGTGTTCACCCTGTACGACCCGCCGCTACCGGCGGAGGCGATGACCGGATCGACCCCCACGCAACGCGGGACAGCGACGGCGGTGGTGCTGTCGGTCGGCGCCGACGAGAACTTCGACGACGTCGTCGTCGTGGAGGAATTGCTCACCGGTCCGGACGAATACACGGCACTGCCGATGGCCGTGGCGCCCGGTCACCCGATCGCTACGGTGCGCATGGAGACCGCGATCGGGGCTGCGGCCGAGCAGATGGCTGCGATGCTGCCGGCGATGCCGCCGGACGCGGCCGTCGACGTCCTGCGGCGGATCCCTCCGCGTACCCGGAGCGGTGCGGGGCTGCCGACGGCCGACGGCGCCGGTGACCACGCCGCCGCGATCGTCTCGGCACTGCTGGACCTCGACCACTCGTACCTCGCGGTGCAGGGCCCGCCCGGCACCGGCAAGACCCACACCGGCGCGCGCGTGATCACCCACCTCGTGACACACCACCGCTGGCGGATCGGCGTGGTGGCACAGTCGCATTCGGTGGTGGAGAACATGCTCGACGCGGTGGTCGCGGCGGGACTCGACGGCCGGATGGTCGCGAAGAAGGACGGCCGTGCGGAGGACCGCGCGTGGACGGGGATCACCGCGAACGCCTACCCGCAGTTCCTCGACGACGCCGCGGCGACCGGGTGCGTCGTCGGCGGGACCGCCTGGGACTTCGCGCACGCCGAGCGGATCCCACCCCGCAGTCTCGACCTGCTGGTGATCGACGAAGCCGGACAGTTCGCGCTCGCGAACACCGTGGCGGTGGGAGCGTCGGCCCGCAATCTTCTGCTCCTCGGCGACCCGCAGCAGCTACCGCAGGTCAGTCAGGGCACCCACCCCGAACCGGTGGACGAGTCGGCGCTGGGCTGGCTCGCCGCCGGCCACGACGCGCTGCCACCGGAACACGGCTACTTCCTGGCGCGCACCTGGCGGATGCATCCGGCGCTGTGCGCCCGGGTGTCGGCGCTGTCGTACGGCGGGCGCCTGCAGTCCGAGGAACCGGTCACTACCGCGCGCCACCTCGCCGGTGTCGAGCCCGGCGTGGACAGCACGGTCCTCGACCACCGCGGCAACGCAACGGAATCCGTCGAGGAGGCACGCGAGGTCGTCCGGCGGATCCAGGCACTGCTCGGCCGGGCGTGGACGGATCCGACCGGCTTCGACGGGACCCGCCCGCTCGGACAGTCCGACGTCCTCGTCGTGGCGCCGTACAACGCGCAGGTGAGCCTGATCCGACGGCACCTGGCCGCCGCCGGACTGGCCGACGTGCACGTCGGGACGGTCGACAAGTTCCAGGGCAGAGAGGCCGCCGTGGTGCTCGTGTCGATGACGGCGTCGTCGGCCGAGGACGTGCCGCGCGGGATGTCGTTCCTGTTGTCCCGCAACCGGCTCAACGTCGCGGTCTCCCGCGGCAAGTGGTGTGCGGTGATCGTGCGGTCGCGGCTGCTCACGCACTACCTTCCGACGACACCTGCCGGGCTGACCGAACTGGGCGCGTTCACGCGTCTGGGCGAGTGACCCGAGGTCACCCGAAGCACTTGCCCTCGCCACGGTAGGTGGGTGTGGACGTGGCCGTGCCGTCGGCGTCGACGAGGTGCACCTCGGTGAAACGCTCACACAGCTCGCCGGCCTTCGCGTGGCGGAACCAGACCCGGTCGCCCACAGCCAACTCGGCGGCCGCCGCGCCGGTGACGGGCGTCTGGACCTCGCCGGCGCCCTCGTTGCGCAGCAGCTTCAACCCGCGCGGCCACACCGGAGCCGGCACGCGCGTGTTCCCGGCGGGACCCGACGCGATGTAGCCGCCACCGAACAACGTCGTGATCCTCGGCGTCGGCTTGCGGACCGCCGGCAGGGCGAAGAACAGCGCCGGACGCGGCGTGAACGAGTGGTAGCGGTCGAACAGCGTCGGCACGTACAGTCCCGATCCGGCGGTGACCTCGGTGACCACCGAGTCGGCCGAACTGACCTCGAGCGAGCCGGTACCGCCGCTGTTGACGATCTCGAGCTTCCCGACTTCCTCGGTGACGGCGTCCACGACTGCGCCTCTGCGCGTGGCGAGTTCGGCGGCCGACGCCTTCTTCACCATGCGCACGGCGAAACTGCTGTCGGGCAGGCCCGCGATCTGCGCCTCGTAGAACATCACCCCGACGACGGCGAAGCCGCGGTCGGCCGCCAGCCGAGCCAGCCGTGCCACCTGCCCCGGTTCCCGCAGCGGCGACCGGCGCACCCCGAGATGGGCCGGGCCGAGGCGCAACGACGCGTCGACGTCGAGACACACCCGCGGCCGGACGCTCTCGGATCCGACCGCCGACCGGATGAGGTCCAGTTGCGCGATGTCGTCGACCATCAGGGTGATGCGGTCGAGGAGCGTGCGGTCGGCGCCGAGTTCGGCCAGCGCCGCGCGATCGGCGGTGGGATAACCCATCAGCACGTCCTCGGCGCCTCGCTGCGCGAGCCACATCGCCTCGCGCAGCGAGTAGGACATGATGCCGCGGAACCCTCCGGACGCGGTGAGCCCGGAGCCGAGCGCCACCTCGAGCACCGCACGGCACCGCACCGACTTGCTGGCAACCCGGACCGGGGTGCCGGCGGCACGCCGCACCAGGTCGGCGGCATTGGTGTGCAGTGTGGCGAGGTCCAGAGCCGCCAGCGGCGGATCGAGATGAGCCGTGGCAGCGGTGAGTCGGTCGATCGCAGCAGTCACATCAGTCCGTTCGTCGTAGGCGTTCGGACCAGTCGATCACTCTCCTGAACGATTGTCCAGGTCTGGGTCCGCGTCGACCGCCTTGCTCGCGACGATGCGCACCAGATCGTCGAGCTCGGTGACGATGGCATTGCTGTCGCGGTCGACGAGCCAGCGCAGGACGATGCCGTCGATGACGGCGAGGGCGAACCGCGCGATCGCCTCGACCGGTTCGGTCCACGTGGTCCCGGTCCTGCGGGCGCTCTCCTGAAGGAACACCGTGGCCTCGATGTCCATGGTTCGGTACTGCTCGTCCGCGACACTCCCGGCGAGCGGCGCGCCCGCCGCGCGGTGGCGCAGCGCGTACGCGGTGATCTCGTACGTGAGCAACTGGCGATCCGCGGTGGCCTCGACCAGCGGCCACATCCCGGTCAGCCCGGTGTGCAGCACCTCGCGCAGATCCCGCAGACCGTTCAACTCCTGCGAGTCCCACACCGACGCGAACGACTCGCGCATCCCGGCGCTCAGCTGCAGCACCAGACTCTCGGCCATGGCCGCGACCAGGGCTTCCTTGCTCTCGAAGCAGTAGTGCACCACGCCGAGCGAGACGCCCGCTTCCTCCGCGACAGCACGGATCGTCACCGCTGCGATCCCGCCGCGTTCGGCGATGGACAGCGCCGCTTCGACGAGTTGGGCGCGGCGTTCTTCCGCTGGAAGCCGATTCAACATCCCCCGATCGTAAAACCCGAAACGGAAAAAACGTGTCTCATTTGCCTGGACGCTCGTCCAGGTGAATAGTGACGGGAATGGCACAGGACACGTGGCGCAACTGGGCGGGGACCCACTCGTCGACACCTCACCGATTCGAAACACCGCGATCGGTAGCCGAGCTGAGCACGCTGGTCGCGAATGCGACCGAGCGGGGATTACGCGTCAAAGCCGTGGGGGCGGGCCATTCGTTCACCGGAGTTGCTGTCACCGATGGCGTTCTGGTGAGCCTCGACAACCTCGCCGGCATCGAATCCGTCCGCACGACGCCGGAGGGTCCGGTCGCGACGGTGATGGCCGGGACTCGCCTGCGCAGCCTCAACGAGCAGCTGTGGGGGCGCGGGCTGGCGATGATCAACCTCGGTGACATCGACGTCCAGTCGATCGCCGGCGCGCTCTCGACCGGCACGCACGGGACGGGAGCGCGGTTCGGTGGGCTCGCGACGCTGATCCGCGGACTGCAGATCGTGCTCGCGGACGGGTCGGTCGTGGATTGCTCCGACGCCGAGAACCCCGAGCTCTACCAGGCCGCCCGAATCGGCCTCGGCGCGTTCGGCATCATCACCAAACTCGACCTCGCGGTCACCCAGGCCTACGCGATGCGCGCCGTCGAGGGACCGGCGCGACTCGACGAGACGCTCGACGGACTCGCGCACGATCTCGAGACCGTCGACCACTTCGAGTTCTACTGGTTCCCGCACACCAATCGCGTTCTGACGAAGCGGAACACACGACTGCCCGGCGACACGCCGCTCGAACCCGTGGGCCGCATCCGCGGCTTCATCGACGACGAGCTGATGTCGAACACGCTCTTCGAGGGCGTCAACCGGCTGACGTCGGCGTTCCCTGCCACGATTCCGCAGGTCAACCAGGTCAGCGCGCGGGCACTGTCGGCCCGCGAGTTCACCGACCGCAGCTACCGCGTGTTCGCGTCGCCGCGCCGGGTGCGGTTCCGCGAGATGGAGTACGCGGTGCCGCAGGAGGCCGTGAAGGACACCCTCCGGGAGATCTCGAACTGGCTCGACCGGTCCGACTGCAACATCGCGTTCCCGGTCGAGGTCCGCTTCGCTCCCGGCGACGACGTGTGGATGTCCACCGCGAACGGCCGCGACAGCGCCTACATCGCCGTGCACCAGTACCACCGCCGCGATCACCGCGAGTACTTCGACGCGGTGGAGGCGATCGCCCGCGCGGTCGACGGCCGTCCGCACTGGGGCAAGATGCACAGCCGCACCGCGGACGACCTGCGCCCCACGTACGCCCGGTTCGACGATTTCTGCACGGTCCGCGACAAGCACGACCCGTCGCGAACGTTCGACAACGAGTACCTCCGCCAGGTTCTCGCCTGACACGGGGCTCGAACCGTCCGGATCCGGTCGGCGCGTCGCTACTGTGAGCGGCGTGCCGACCGGACCGAACTCCCCTCGCCTCGACCGTCGTTCGTTCCTGCGGGCCGGCGCGCTCGGCGCCGCGGTGGGCGGCGCGACGCTGCTGGCGGGATGTGGCGACGACCTCCGCGACCCCGGCGTGCCGCCACTACCCGGCGGGGACACCAAGCCCGCCGACACCGCGACGTGGCGACTCCAGGGCGATCCGCTGATCGCAGGTAGCGGTTCCGGGCCGCTCGCGGGCCGTACGGTCGCCGTGACCGACCTGTTCGCCGTCGAGGGCCAGCGGGTCGGCGCGGGCAATCCCCGATGGCTGGGGCTGGCGCCCACCGAGACGACCACCGCCGACAGCATCTCCCGCCTGCTCGGGCAGGGCGCCGCCGTTGCCGGAATCACGCAGACCGTCGACTTCGGCTTCGGCCACTCCGGCGTGAACGCGGCCTACGGGACGCCGGCCAATCCCGCCGCGTCCGGCCGCATTCCGGGAGGCGCGACCTCGGGGGCGGCCACCGCCGTCGCGCTCGGCAGCGCGTCCGTCGGATTGGGCCCCGACACCACCGGATCCGTCCTGATCCCTGCCTCCTATCAAGGGCTGTGGGGTTTCGGCCCGACGCACGGCACCGTCTCGGTACTCGGCATGATGCCGCTCTCGAAGACCCTCGATCGGGTCGGTTGGGTGTGCGCCGACCCGACGACCCTGATCGCCGTCGGCGACGCGCTGCTCCCCCCGGCGTCGGCGAGTCCGTTCGGTGCCGCGGTGACGGCGCCCGGCGTGACCGCCGTCGCCGACGAGCACGTCCAACCCGCGGTCCGGGAGGCGCTCGCATCGTGGAGGCGGTCGGCGCTACCGCCGTTGTCGGAGCAGGACCTCGACATCGCGGAACTCCCCGACTGGTACGACGCCGTGACCACCGTGCAGGGCTACGAGGCGTGGCAGCAGCACGGCGCCTGGGTGTCGACGGCCGTCGGGTCGGTCGGCGACGAGGCCCGCGCGAACTTCCTCGCGGCGTCGAAGATCTCCGAATCCACGTATCGGCGCAGCCTCGACGAACTCGGCGCCGCGGGCCGCTCCGTCCGCGACTATCTGGGCGCCCGTGTCCTCGTTATGCCGACGGCGGCGTCCCCGGCACCGTCGACCGCCGACGATCCCGGCAATGTCCTTGTCGCGGAGAAGCTTCGGACCACCGGGATGCTCGTCGCAGTTGCGGCCGTCGCGGGACTGCCCACGGTGACCGTGCCCGTGACCTCGCCGGGTGGCCTGCCGGTGGGCCTGTCCCTGGTGGGTCCACCCGGCCGGGACCGGGACCTGCTCGCACTGGCGGGCCGGATGGCCGGCACCGGAATCGCCGCCCGCTCCTGAGGCCGCACCACCGATGAAGTACATTCGTTTAACTCTTTAGATTCGACCGACTTCATCGAGAGTGAGGCGCCATGCGTGACGCAGTGATCGTCGAGGCAGTTCGTACCCCCATCGGCAAGCGGAAGGGCTCGCTCGCGGACGTGCACGCGGTGGAGCTGTCCGCCCACGTCCTGCGCTCGATTGCGCAGCGCACCGGCATCGACCCGGCGATCGTCGACGACGTCTACTGGGGCAACGTCAACAGCGTCGGCATGCAGACCGGCAACATCGGCCGCATGGCCGTCCTCGGCGCCGGCTGGCCCGAGTCGGTGCCGGGCCTGACCGTCGACCGCCAGTGCGGTTCGTCGCAGCAGACCATCTCGATGGCGGCCGCGTCCGTCATCTCGGGCCAGGCCGACATCATCGTCGCCGGTGGCGTGGAGATGATGACCGCGGTGCCGCTCGGCTCCTCGAACGTTCCGGGCACCGGCGACTCCGCAGGTCCCGCCCGCACTCGCTACGCCGCCCAGCTCGAGGCACCCGGTTTCAACGGCCGCTTCAACCAGGGCGTCGGCGCCGAGCTCATCGCGCAGGAGTGGAGGATCTCCCGCGAGCAGCTCGACGAGTACTCGGTTGCCTCGCACGAGCGTGCCGCCGCCGCGCAGGACGCCGGCGCGTTCGAGGCGGAGATCGCCCCGGTCACCCTCGAGGACGGCACCGTCTTCTCCGCCGACGAGGGCATCCGCCGCGGCTCCACCACCGAGAAGCTCAGCCAGCTCAAGTCCCCGTTCCTCGAGGGCGGCGTCATCACCGCCGGCAGCGCCTCGCAGATCTCCGACGGCGCGGCCGCCGTGCTGGTCATGACCTCCGAGAAGGCGAAGGCCCTGGGCCTGACCCCGCTCGCTCGCATCCACACCGCCGTCGTCGCCGGCGACGACCCGGTCAAGATGCTCACCGGCCCCATCCCGGCCACCGCGCTCGCGCTGAAGAAGGCCGGTCTGTCGATCGACGACATCGACGCGTTCGAGGTCAACGAGGCGTTCGGTTCGGTGCCGCTGGCGTGGCAGCTCGAGACCGGCGCGTCGATGGACAAGATGAACCCGCTCGGCGGCGCGATCGCGCTCGGCCACCCGCTCGGTGGCTCCGGTGCGCGTCTGGCCGCCACGCTGGTCCACCACCTGCAGCGCACCGGCGGCCGCTTCGGCCTGCAGACCATGTGTGAGGGTGGCGGCACCGCGAACGCCACCATCTACGAGCGCATCTAGCACCTCCCGCACGTCGTGAAGGCGGCCGGTTCCTTTCGGAGCCGGCCGCCTTCAGTTTCGTCAGACCCGGCGCGCGTGCAGGGCGAGCGCGGGGACGATGAGCAACGAGATCGCCGCCCCGAGCAGCGCCAGCCAGCCGTAACTGGTGGCCGCGACCATGACACCGGACGACAGTCCGCCGCCCGCGCCGGCGATCGCGATCGTCAGATCGACGGTGCCCTGCGTGCGGGCACGTGTCGCCAGCGGGACCGCATCGGTGATGATCGCCGTGCCGCTGATGAGCCCGAAGTTCCAGCCCAGCCCGAGCAGCGCCAGCGCGACCGCGAGCGCCGGCACCGAGTGCACCGGAGCGGCGGCGGCCGTGACACCCGCGGCCAGCATCGTCACCGCGGCCGCGGCGGCCACGACCCGCGGGCCGAACCGGTCCGCGAGCCTCCCCGACAGTGGCGAGGGCAGGTACATCGCGGCGACATGGATCGCGATGACCAGGCCTGCGGCCCCGGTTCCGTGCCCGTGATGCTGCATGTGGATCGGGGTCATCGTCATGACACCGACCATGACCAGCTGCGTGACGACCATGACGGTCGTGCCCAGCACGACGGACGGATTCCACGTGCGCGCCGCGGACGGTTCGATGTCAGGGCCGACCGCGTGGTCCGCAGTGTCGGCGGCGGCCGCACGCGCCAGCAACAGCGGATCCGGGCGCAGCATCACCCACAGCACCGCGCCGGCGGCTGCGTACGCGATTGCGGCCAGGATGAACGGTCCTGCGAGTGCCGGGATTCCGAGCCCCTCGGCGAAATCACCCATGACCGTCACGAGGTTCGGGCCGACGACCGCACCGACGGTGGTCGCCACGAGCACCGTGCTCACGGCGCGGCCCCGGTGGGCCGGGGCGGCCAGGTCGGCACCGGCGTAGCGCGCCTGCAGGTTGGTCGCCGTTCCGGCGCCGTAGACGAACAACGAGATCAGCAACAGCACGACATTGTCGGCGACCGCCGCCGCGACCACTCCCACACTGCCGAGCGCGCCGGTACCGTAGCCGAGCGCGAGACCGAGTCGACGGCCGAAGCGCTGCGAGATCCGGCCGACGGAGACCGCGGCGGCCGCGGAACCGATCGTGAACAGGGCACTCGGCACACCGGCGAGGCCGGTGCCGCCCAACATGTCCTGGGCCAGCAGCGCGCCGACGGTGATCCCGGCGGCGAGGCCGGCACCGCTGAGGATCTGCGCCGCGACCAGGACCGCGAGGATCCGGCGCTGACTGGCGGCAAGGTCCGGCGTCACGAGCGCCCGCTGCGCCGTCACGAGGCGTCTCCGGCGGTCCCGGCGAGTTCGATGCCCGAGGCCCGCCATTCGAGGATGCCCTCGTCCAACGCGGCCGCGCTCAGTCCCCGCTGCCGGAGGAGGTCGGCGGCGTCGCGGGCCATTCCGCACAGCTCACCACGGCAATACACGACGACGTGCGTCCTCACCGGCAGTTCATCGGCGCGCGCGCCGAGCTCGTCGAGCGGGATGGATACCGCGCCGGGCAGGTGTCCCGCCGTGAACTCCGCGTGCGGCCGGACGTCGAGAACGACGACGGATCCGGAACGCATCTGCGTCGCAAGCTCGTCGGAGAACTCGGTCCCCTCGCTGTGCGCGAGTCCGGGCAGGTGCGCCGCACCGACGTCCTTCATCGACACGTACAGCCGCGCGACGTCGAGCCCGGCGAGCCGGTAGAAGATCGTGGTGCCCTCGCGCCGCGTGCGCACCAGGCCGGCACTCTTGAGGATCTGCAGGTGCGAGGACGCGCTCGTCACCTTGAGCGACGCTCCCCGAGCGAGGGTCTCGACGGACTGCTCGCCCTGCGCCATCAACTCGAGTAGTGCCAGCCTCTTGCCGTTCGCCATCGCCTTCGCTGTGCGTGCGAGTTGGTCGTACATGTCCGCATCGGACTCACTCATATTCCATCACTCCTTGGAATACGAGAATACGCACCTCAGTTGCCGTCCTCGACAGCCGCCTCCGCCTCCGACTCCCAGCGGCGGGCACGCTCGAGATCGCTTCGCGCCGACCGCGCAGCCGCGTTCGCCGCGTGCGCCGACTCCCGAACGAACGCGTCGCGCTGTTCCAGATGTTCGAGGTCGCGCCGCAGGACCTCCATCCGGTCCGCGATCTCCGCGGCTTCCGCATCGAGCCGGGACACCTCACGCTCGGCGACGTCCGTCGCCTCCCGCGCCGCCTCGGCCGAGGCGCGGGCGGCGGTGAGCTCGGCCCGCGCGACCTCCCGGGCGTCCGCACCGAGACTCACTGCGCCAGAGCCTTTCCGAGCCGCCGCGGCGCCCGCCGCCGAGCGCTCTCCGCGACCCACCGATTCCAGGACGGCCGGCCCGAAACCGCTGTACCTCGCGGCACAGAGCACCCGTCCCCGCTCCACGGTGCGCGCCAGGTCCGGGTCCGCCATCGCGGCATGCAGCGTCTGCGCGACCTCTCGCAGTGCCGCCTCGCCCACCACCCTGCCACGCTCCGCAGCCAACCGGCCCGCACGTTCCGCGAGCGCCCGCACCACCCGCTGCCGCTGATCGGAGAGTTCGCGGAGCGCCGTAGGGTCGAGGCGTCGCTGCGCCTGTCGCAGCGCATCCCCGAGCGCCAGCACCGCGGAGACGTCGTCGGGCGACTCGCGGGCCAGCAGGTTCACGAGCCACCCGACGGTCGTGGGCTTCCTCAACGCCGCCAGCGCCCGGGCCGCGTCACGATCCTTCCTCGCCTTCGCCTGTTCGACACGGCCGGTGCGGGCCGCGACGAACACGGACGGATCCAGCCCGTACAGCTCGTCGGCCACTTCCTCGACGTCCACGCGTCGATCCTGACACCGCGCTCGCCCACCGACCAGGGTTCGAAAATTCTCGCCCCACCTGCGTCAACTTATCTACCGTGCAGGACATAGATTTTGTAGTACCGTTGAACAGGACAACATCGCTCGGCCGACAAAGAGTTCGAATCGGCCGGCAGGTGTGGACACAGGATCGAAAGGACAGACGATGACGAACTTCACCGTTCCCGGACTGACCGCAGACCAGGCCACGGTCGCGAACACGCTCCAGAATCGACTCAGCGCCTACAACGACCTCCACCTGACGCTCAAGCACATCCACTGGAACGTCGTGGGCCCCAACTTCATCGGCGTCCACGAGATGATCGACCCGCAGGTGGACCTGGTCCGCGGCTTCGCCGACGCGGTCGCCGAACGGATCGCAGCGTTGGGTGCCTCCCCCCAGGGCACGCCCGGCGCCATCGAGAAGGACCGGTCGTGGGACGACTACTCCGTCGGGCGCGACAGCGCCCAGGCGCACCTCGCTGCTCTCGATCTCGTGTACACCGGCGTGATCGAGCACAATCGGAAGGCGATTGCGAAGGTCGGCGAGATCGACCCGATCACCGAGGACATGCTGATCGGTCAGACCGCGGAACTGGAGAAGTTCCAGTGGTTCGTCCGTGCCCACCTCGAGAACTCCGGGGGCCGTCTGGCCAACGAGGGCGAGCCCACCGAGAAGAAGGCCGCGGCCGCCGTGCGCTGACCGGTACCTGCCACACGCACCAGCGCATCCACCAGATCCCGGTCCGGGCGCCCGTCGGGGGGCGCCCGGACCGCCCGTCCGCCTAGGTGCGGAGCAGTTCGGCCTTGCGGGCGGGCGACGCGAAGGACGCCTCGATCGAGTTGCGTGCCAGCGTCTCGACCTCGTCGTCGGTCAACCCGATCCCGGCCCGCAGCTGTGCGAAGTTCTCGCCCACATCACCGCCGAAGTAGGCGGGGTCGTCGGAGTTGACGGTCACCCGCAGACCCGCGCGCAGCATCGTGCGCAGGGGATGTTCGGCGATCGTATCCACCACGCGCAGACGGACATTCGACAGCGGGCACACGGTCAGGGGGATCTCCTCGTCCACCAGACGCTGCACGAGTACCTGGTCCTCGAGACAGCGCACACCGTGGTCGATCCGCTCGGCGCCGAGGAGATCCAATGCCTGCCAGATGTATTCGGGCGGGCCCTCCTCGCCGGCGTGCGCCACCACGTGCAGACCCTCGGCGCGGGCGTGGGCGAAGACGTCCTCGAACAGCGTCGGCGGGTAGCCGACCTCCGCGGAATCGAGTCCGACGCCGATGATCGGCGCCTGCAGTCTCAGGATCTCCGCGAGCACCTCCTCCGCGTCGTGCACGGGTTGGTCGCGCAGGAACGCCGCGATCAGGCCGCTGCTCACGCCGAACTCCCGCTCACTGGCGGCGAGCGCGTCGAGGATCCCGTCCAGCACCACCTGCAGCGGAACACCGCGCGAGACGTGGGCCTGCGGGTCGAAGAAGATCTCCGCGTGCCGCACTCCCGCGGCGGCCGCACGGCGCAGGTAGTCCCGGGTGAGGTCGGCGAAGTCCTCCGCCGTCCGCAGCACCGCCATGTTCGCGTAGTACAGGTCGAGGAACGACTGCAGATCGGTGAACTCGTAGCGCGATTCGAGATCGGCCAGGTCCACGTAGGGCAGGTGCATGCGGTTGCGCTCGGCCAACGCGAAGATCAGCTCCGGGCCGAGAGCCCCCTCGATGTGCATGTGCAACTCCGCGAACGGCAACGCGGCCATGTTCGTCAACGCCCCTTCCACACGGGGGCCCGCTTCTCCGCGAACGCGGTGGCCCCCTCCCGCGCGTCCTCGGAACCGAACACGGGGCCGATCACCTCGAGCTGCCTGGTGAACGCCTCGTCGGCGGGCCAGTCGCGGGCACGGACGAGCACCTCCTTGGTCTTGGCGACGGCGAGCGGGCCGTTGGCCGTGATCCGGTCGGCGAGCGCGAGCGCGCCGTCGAGCGCGCCGCCCGGCTCGGTCAGCGTGTTCACGAACCCGTACGCGGCGGCCTCCGCGGCCGTGAACGGATCGCCGGTCAGGGCGTACTCCATCGCCTTCTGGTACGGAATCCGCTCGGGCAGCCGCAACAGGCCACCGGCCCCGGCGGCCAGCCCGCGCTTGACCTCCGGAATGCCGAACTTGGCCTCGCGCGACGCCACCACCAGATCCGTCGCGAGCACCAGTTCCGTGCCGCCCGCCAGCGCATACCCTTCCACGGCCGAGATGATCGGCTTGCGCGGCGGCGCCTCCGTGAAGCCGAGGCCCCTGCCCGGCACCACGACGTTCTCGCCGGCCACGAATGCCTTGAGATCCATACCCGCGCAGAAGTTCCCACCGGCACCGGTCAGGATCGCGAGGGACAGATCCGGATCCTCGTCCAACTCGTCGACGGCGGCGGCGAGACCGCGGCTCACCGCGCCGTTGATCGCGTTGCGCGCCTCCGGACGGTTGATCGTGATCACGAGCACCCGATCGCGGCGGTCGAGCAGGACCTCATCCGACATCGACATATCCCTTCGTCGTGGAGCAGAAACCTGGCGAACCGTGCACACCCTGCAGCCAAGACCGTACCGACCGCCGGTCGACGCGTCCCGTGGACGTGCGCGGCAGCATGGGCACGCTCGCGCACAGGCGACGCGACGGGCGATACCCCGACAGCACGGCTCGGACGTGCTCACGGACCGTGTCGAGACCGACGTCGGCGCCGGACTCCCGGACGACGGCCACGCCCAGGTCCGGCCCGCCGGCGGTGGTCACCCCCACCACCGCGGCCTCGGACACCCCGGGGCATTCGAGCAGCGCGACCTCGACCTCTCGGCTGTAGACGACCCCGCCGGGGAACTCGACCGCATCCCCGGCACGGCCCGCGATGCGGAACGAACCGTTGCGACCGACCCGCATCACGTCACCGGTGTGCAGCCATCCCCCGACCGTGGTGCGGGCGGTGGTCGCGGGATCACCCCAGTAGCCCCGCATCACGCTGGGGCCTCGGCACCACAACTCGCCGATACCCGGATCGGATTCGGCGACCGCGAACTCCATTCCCCCGTGAGGTGATTCGAGTAGGTGGTCGTCACCGGAGGCGGCACCGACCCGTTGGATCAGTCCGGCACCACCCGTCTCGGTCATCGCCCAGCCGGAGGCGACGTCGGCTGCCGGGAAGCGGTCGCGCAGGCGACGCAGCATCGGGGTCGAAAGCGGTTCGTCGTCGAGTGCGAGGAACCGCACCGCATCGAACTCGCGGCCGGGCGCCCGGACCATCTGCCGGTAGAGAGGCGCGGCCACCGAAAGACGTTCGACTCGTTCGACATCGAGCGCGTGGAGCAGACCGCCGACGTCGGCGTGGGATTGCAGGACGACGGTGCCGCCCACGACGAGCGTCGGAAGCAACTGCGACACGCAGCCCGCCGCCGAGCTGAGCGGCAACGCGATCGCGTGGCGTACGCCGCCGACGGCTCCGGCGGCTCCCACATCCAGGTCCCAGGCCCGGATCACCGCCTCGATCGTCGAGAGCACGTTCTCGTGGCAGAGTTCGACACCCTTCGGCGGGCCCGTCGTGCCGCCGGTATAGAACAGCAGCGCCGAATCGTCGGGTCCCGCACCGTCGTCGATGAACGGAACCCCCTGCGGCAGTTCGCCGTCCAGCACGAGGACACTGCCGCTGTCGGCCATGATGTGCCGCGTCTCCTCGACGCCGTGGCCCGGATGGATCGGCACCGGCACTCCCCCGGCCAGCAGCACACCGAGAAACGCCTGCACCCAGCGGGCCCCGTTCGGCATGCGGATCGCGACACGGTCACCGATGTCGATCCCCTGCTGGAGTAGACCCCCGGCAACCCGCGACGCCGACGTCCACAACTGTGCGTGCGTGAGGCGCGCACCGCCGACCTCGACGACGGCCTCCCGGGAGCCGAAGCGGTGCGCGGCGACGTCGAGGAGTTCGGTGAGCGAGGAGGTCAGCCCGGTGTATCGGAGCAGACCGTCCGTACCGCGCACCAAGCGGTCGTCCCGCAGGCGACCGGGCCCGGCCGAGTACTCGAGCAGCGACGCCATGCCCACCTCCACCGAGTAGGTTCCACCAGCACGACTATATGACCGCCGTCACACTCGCGTCCGTCGAACCGCACCCTCGGCGCGCCGCTACTCCCCGGTGTACGTCGCGTGCCCCGGCCCGACGTCGAGGAAGCTGCGGACGGCCCCCTGCAGATCGGCCGTCGCGAACAGCGCACCGGAGGTCTCCGGTGTGATCGAATCCGCGTGCGCGACACCGCCGGAACGCCACGCCGAGACAATCTCCTTGGTGGCGGCATGCGCGCGGGTGGGACCGTCCGCGAGGCGCGCGACCAGCGACCGGGCCGCGCCGTCGACGTCCTCGTGGACGTAGTTGACGACACCCCACTCGTGCATGGTCGCCGCGTCGTACAGGTCCGCGGTCATCACCAACTCCCGGGCGCGTCCCGATCCGGCGCGTTCGGCCAGACGCTGCGGGCCGCCCATCGAGGGCGTCAACCCGACAACGGTCTCGACCAGTCCGAACTTCGCCTTCGGACCGGCAACGACGATGTCGCACGCGAGCGCGATCTCGAACGCGGCGGTGAGGGTCAACCCGTGGGCGGCGAAGACGACGGGGCACGGCAACGCCTCGAGTGGATGCCCGATCTGCGCGAACAGCGACTGCCACAGTGCGGTGCCCTGTTCCACCGTGAGCCCGTCGAACACGTGGACATCCACGCCGCCCGAGACCACCTTGCCCTCGGCCCGCAACAGCACCGCCCGCGGCGGCCGGGCGGTGAGGTCCGCGATGTCGGCGATGACAGCGTCGAACATGGCCCGGTCGAACAGGTTCAGCGGCCCGTGCGCGAAGGTGAGGATCGCGATCTCGGCACCGGCGTCGGTGATGACGCGCTCGAGTCGGGTCGGACGGGATCCTGCGGCGGACAGGGCGTCAGGTTCGGTCATGGGCACAGAATGCCACCGTCACGCGGCCGGCGCGATCGGCAGCCCCAGCACCGTGGTCATCGCCCGGCCGAAGCTGTCCGGATCGCCGATCAGCCAGCCGTGACAGCCGGGGACCCGGTGCACGTGCGGGTCGCGCAGCGCTCCCCGCAGTGACTCGAAGCTGGCGCGGGGGATGAACGTGTCGCCGTGGCTCCACACCATCGTGGTCGGTACGCCGCGCTCGGCGATCCGGGACGCCTCGACCCGCAGATCGGCGCCGCGGGCCAGTTCACCGATCCGCCACAGCGTTGCCGGGCTGCGGACCGCGTTGCGCAGCGCGTCGCCGGCGATCGACGCGATCGCGCTCGCCGGGGTCCGGGCGAGGACAGCGTCGACGGCCGCGGATGCGCCCCACCGCCAGAGGGGACGTTCGCGGAGTTCGCGCGGCGGCCCACCGGGCGCCCAGGCCCCACCACCCACAGAGTTGACCAGCACCAACCTCGACACCCGCGCCCCGAGGTCGTGCGTCGACGCGATCCCCACCCCGCCGCCGAACGAGTGCCCGACGAGCATCACGGGCCCGTCGACACCGACCGTGTCGAGGAACCGGTCCAGCCACCGCGCGTAGCCTCCGAACCCGTCCCGGTGCGGGGGCAGCGCGTCGGTGCCGGCGAAGCCGGGTAACGCGGGCGCGTACACGCGCACACCGGTGGCCGCGAGTCGCTCGACTGCGCCCGCATAGGTGCGGTGGGTGAGCCCGAACCCGTGGAGAAACACCACCGGTGACCCCGATCCGGCCACGCCGTACGGCGCGTTCCGCCCGTCCACCACGACGTCCCGCCAGCGGACCTCCGCAGAGCGGGCCTCGATCGAACTGTGAACGGGTGGATACTGGCGCACAGGACGACCTCGACTTCCGGAACCGGATGGGACAGGTCGCAGCGTGCCCTGGAATCGTCCCGTCGGGGACGGTAGATCTACCGGTATCCATACGTGCTTCGCTACGGCGGGTATCCGCGCCACACACGGAATGACCAGGTCAGGTTCGATCGTGTTCGGCCACCCAGGCCGCGATCTGGGCGCGTGAGCCGAATCCGAGCTTGGCGAGCACGCGTTCGACGTGACCCTCCGCGGTGCGCGGCGAGATCACCAGCTTCTCCGCGATCTCGCGGTTCGTCAGCCCGCGGGCGACGAGATCCGCGACCTGACTTTCGCGGCGGGTCAGCGCCGGCGTCTCGGGGGTCGGCATCACGATCCGCATCGGCGCCGTCGGGGCCTCCATCTCGGCGCGGGACAGTTCGAACCCGTCCCGGCGGCCGAGCGCGTAGTCGACGGCTTCGGCGAACTCGAGTGCCGCCCCGTTCGCGAACGCTGCCTCGAACGCCCGGTCGCCGAGAATCTGACGGCACAACCGCCGGCATTCCTCGTGGGGGGCGAGCATGGTCGTTATCAGCGCGACGGACACACCCATGGACTGCCGAAGGGCTTCCGCGGCACCGGACAGGATCGCCGCTCGCTCGCCTTCCCGGAGAGCCGCGGCCCCCCACGCCATCGACTCGAGGCAGCCCGCGCCCCCGAAGTGATCGTCGACCCGGCGGGTCAGTTGCAGCGCCTCGACGAACAATCCGGACGCGCGAGCACGGTCGCCCTGCCACCACAAGGCCACGCCCAGCATGAACATCGCCCGCGCCCGGAACTCGCACTCACCACGTGCGGCCGTGATCGCGACGACCTCCTCGTGACAGGCCTTCGCTCGCGCGATGTCGCCGCTCATGCCGCCGACCAGTCCGAGACCCTGCAGGACGCAGATCAGCCGATGCGGATCGGCTTCCTCCCGAAACGGACCGACCGCCTGCTCGAAGAAGCCGGTCGCGCGCTCGAACTCACGCCGGAACATCGCTTGGCGACCACAGGCGTGTGCGACCGTCGCGTCGACCAGCGGATCTCCGATGAGCTCGGCGAGGTGTGCGGCGTGCGCGATCAAGTCCGCACCCGCCGCGAAGTCGTCCTGCATGCCCGCCAGTTGACTCGCCGCACACATCGCCCCCACCCGGACCCGATCGGGACGGTCCTCGGCCCGCTCGAGCGTCCGCGCGAGCCATCGTCGGGCTTCGCCGAACATCCCGCGACAGAACCAGAACGGGAAGATCGCGACCGCCATGCCCACCCCCGCGTCTGCCTCGCCCGGTTCGGTGACGCAGAACTCCAGCGCGTCACGCAGGTTCGCCTGTTCCCGGTCGAGTCGGGCGATCGACTCCGGTTGTCGGGGCCCGATCCAGCCGGCCGCCGCGCGCTCGGCGAAGCCACGAAACCAGTCGCGGTGGTGCCGCCGACAGCGCACCTGCTCGCCGGATTCCTCGAGCTTCTCCAGGCCGTAGTCGCGCAGAGTCTCGAACATGCCGTACCGCACCACCGGGCCGGAACCCTCCACGAGGAGGATCGACTTGTCGACCAGCGAGGCCACGACGTCCAGAACCTCCCCCGGCGCGGCGTCATCCACGCAGATGCCCTCTGCAGCATCGAGTTCGAAACCACCCGAGAACACCGCCAACCGAGTCCACATCCGACGTTCCTTCGGCGTGCACAACTCGTAACTCCAGTCGACGGAACAGCGCAGAGTCTGCTGCCGCGTCGGAGCGACCCTGCTACCCGCGGTGAGGAGCCGGAACCTGTCCGTCAGGCGCTCGAGAATCTGGTCCGGGGACAGGGCACGGACCCTGGCAGCGGCCAACTCGATCGGCAGGGGCAAACCGTCCAGGCGATGGCAGATGCGAGCAATCGCAACTCGATTGTATTCGGTGACAACGAAATCCGGCAGCGCCGAGCGTGCTCGATCGACGAACAGCGTCACCGCTTCGTACCGGGGAAGCGCGTGCAGTGTCGGTGGTGCGTCCGGATCCGGAACCGCCAAGGGCGGCACCCGCAAGATCGCCTCCCCACCCACACCGAGCGGCTCCCGGCTGGTGGCGAGCACCCGTACGCGGGGGCACTCGCGCAGGAGCACCGACGTCAGCTCGGCGGCCGCGGCCACCAGGTGCTCGCAGTTGTCCAGAATCAACAACGCGTCCCGATCCGCGAAGTGCTCGACGAGCAGGTCCATCGGAGACCGGGCCGCCTGGTCGTGCAGCCCGAAGACGGCGGCGACGGTGTCGGGCACCAGCTCGGGGTCGTGCAGTTCCGCGAGCTCGACGAGCCACACACCGTCGGCGAAATCGCGCCGCACGTCCTCGGCCACCCGCAGCGCGAGCCGAGTCTTGCCGACACCCCCGATACCCGTCAACGTCACCAGCCGCGCCGACGAGAGCAAACGCTTGACCGCAGTGAGCTCGCGCCGACGTCCGATGAACGTGGTCAGCGCGGAGGGCAGATTCCCGACCTTGCTCCGGACGGTGGTCGCCATCAACCGTCACGCTCCCTCGCGCTCCCTGCAGCTTCGACGGTACGCCGCGAACCCGCACTACCGTTGGGCCCGTGGACGCGCATCAGATCGACATCATCCGGCTCGCCTGGTCTCGGGAACTCGGTCTCCCCGACCGCGCCCTCGACTCCCCCGGCACCCGCCACGTGCGGGTCGACGAGACCGCGAACCGGATCCGGTTCGTGACGATCGCCGGTGCCAGCGCGCTCGTGGGCCCGGCGTGGGCCGCCGAACGCGCGGAAGAATGGTCCGACGACGAGCTGGCCCGCTCCGGCGCTCTGTCCGCACTCGCGAAGGATCACGCGGGTCGCAGCGGCGGACCCACCGAACTGGCCTGGGCCGCGGATTTCGGGACGGACATCGCGGTCGAGGAACCGCTTGTCTCGCACGACCTCGCGCACGTTCTCGAACTGCAGAACCTCTGCCCGCCCGACGACGTCGCGGAGGCCGGACTCGCCGACAAGGGCGCCTGGTTCACCGTCGTAGACGACGCCCACCGTCCACTTTCCTCGGCCGGCTACACGGAGTGGCAGGGCATCGTCGCGGACATGGGCGCGCTGACGGCACCCGGTGCCCGCCGGCGTGGGTTCGGTGCGACCGCAACACTGCTGGCCACCAACGATGCGCTCGACGCCGGGCTGATCCCCCAGTGGCGTGCGCACCGCGACAACGTCGCTTCCCGCCGACTGGCCTCCACGCTGGGATACGAGGAACTCGGAACCTCGGTGTCGATCGAGGTCGCTCCCAGTACCGTGTGAAGTGGGGGTGACACGGCAGCGGCGAGGCCGAGACACGGAGCTGATGCGCGATGAGCGAGAGCACGGACAGGAAAGACACCGAAGACGTCGGAGCCGATTTCGTGGAACCGGGCAAGGAGTTCACCCGCGACACGAACTACATCACGACACGGATCACTGCCGACGGCCGTGACGGCTATCCCGTCGAGCCCGGCCGGTACCGCCTGATCGTGGCCCGCGCATGTCCGTGGGCCAACCGGTCGATCATCGTGCGACGTCTGCTGGGGCTGGAAGGCGTTCTGTCCATGGGGATCTGCGGGCCGACCCACGACGAACGCAGCTGGACGTTCGATCTCGATCCCGGCGGGGTGGACCCGGTGCTGAAGATCCCCCGACTGCAGGACGCGTACTTCGCCCGCTTCCCCGGATACTCGCGCGGGATCACGGTGCCGGCGATCGTCGAGATCGAGACCGGGCAGGTCGTCACCAACGACTTCCCGCAGATCACGCTGGACCTGTCCACCGAGTGGAAGGAATTCCACCGCGAGGGGGCCCCGGACCTGTATCCGGAGGACCTGCGCGGCGAGATCGACGAGGTGTCCGAACTGGTGTTCCACGACGTCAACAACGGCGTCTACCGCTGCGGTTTCGCCGGCTCACAGGAGGCGTACGACGGCGCGTACGACCGTCTGTTCGAGCGCCTCGACTGGTTGACCGAACGTCTGTCGACGCAGCGGTTCCTGGTGGGCGACACCATCACCGAGGCCGACGTCCGCCTGTTCACCACGCTCGCCCGGTTCGACGCGGTCTACCACGGCCACTTCAAGTGCAATCGGAGCAAGTTGTCGGAGATGCCGGTGCTGTGGAACTACGCGCGGGATCTGTTCCAGACCCCGGGTTTCGGGGACACGATCGACTTCACCCACATCAAGCAGCACTATTACATCGTCCACAAGGACATCAATCCGACGCAGATCGTGCCCAAGGGCCCCGACCTGTCGCACTGGCTCGAACCGCACGGCCGCGAAGCACTCGGCGGCCGGCCGTTCGGCAGCGGCACTGCGCCGCACCCGCCACGACCGGAAGAGGTTGTGCCGCTGTCACACTGGGCGAGCGCGCAGCGGGACTGACCCGCTATTCACCGGTATAGGTACCGAAGCTCCAGTACACGCCCTCCGGATCCCGGCACGTGAATCCCCGGGAACCGTAGTCCTCGTCCTCGAGCCCCTGCACCACCGACGCACCGGCGTCGACGGCGCGCGTGTAGAGCCCGCCGGGATCGTCGGTGACGAGGTACACCGCGCCTACCCCGCTGGGCAGGTCGACGAGGACGGAGTCGGCGCGGGGCGAGCCGAGCATGATGCCGCCTCCCGGCCACACCCTGGTCGTCTCGGCCATATCCGACACCTGCTTCCACTCGCGGTCACAGACCCGTCCAGCGTATCCCGGAGCCTCCGTCCCGGCCCCGGGAATTCGGGGGTCGACAGCCCGGTTTCCCTATAGTCGGATAGCGAGACAGTCGGATATCGCGTGACCGGACGACCGACCGCCGGATACCGAAGTGAGGACTGATGATGGGCGAGAAGCAGGGACGTGTGGAGTCGACCATCGTCTCCGTCCTCGACAATGCCAGCCGGCTGCAGGCTCCGGCCGTGGCCAAGTACGTCGAGCGGGTCCGCCGCGCCCATCCCGACGAGAACCCGGCACAGATCGTCGCGCGGATGGAGAAGATGTTCCTGACCGCGGTCACCGGCAGCGGCAGCGCGGTGGGGGCGGCAGCGGCCGTTCCGGCCGTGGGAACCGTGACCTCGATCGCGGCGGTGGGCGCCGAGACCGCGTTCTTCCTCGAGGCGTCGGCCCTGCTGACCCTCGCGATCGCCGCGGTGCACGGCATCTCCCCGCAGGATCACCAGCAGCGCCGCGCGCTCGTGCTGGCGGTGGCCCTGGGCGAATCGGGCATGGAGATCGTCGAGCGTGCGACCGGCCTGACGGCGACCAATTGGGCACGACTTGTCACCGGCCGGATTCCGCCGAGCACGATGCGGGCGATGAACAGCTCGCTGGTCCGCAAGTTCGTGACCAAGTACGCGGCCAAGCGCAGTGCCCTGATCCTCGGCAAGCTGCTCCCCGCCGGGGTCGGCGCGGTGATCGGTGGTGCCGGAAATCGCGCGATCGGCCGCGGCGTCGTCGACAATGCGCGTGAGGCATTCGGCCCGGCACCGGCCCTCTGGCCGGACCGACTCCGCGCGGTCGACGGCGCAGCACGACTGCAGGTGGTCCCACCACTGCCGGGCGAGGCTCGCCGCATGCGGTCCTGAGACCGGGTCAGCTCCGACGAAAGGATGTCGTCGTGTTCCCCGTATCCCCCGAGGTTCCCCACGTACTCACCTCCGGATCGGGCGATCGCACGGTGGTGCTGCTCCACGGCTACTCGGATCACGGCGGCACCTGGCAGAAAGTGGTGCCGACGCTCGGCGAGCGCTTCCGGGTCCTCGTCGTCGACCTGCCGGGTTTCGGCCTCAGCGCCGGATCGTGGTCCGAGCCGCTGATCGACGGCTACGTCGACATCCTCGCCGCCCTCGTCGACGACGAGACCGGACCGGTGAGTGTGATCGGCAACTCGCTCGGCGCGGTGACCGCCCTCGCCTTCGCCTCCGCGCGCCCCGACCTGGTGACCGACGTGGTCCTCGCGGACATGCCGGGGGTGACCGGGATTCCGCGCTCGTGGACCCGCGGCGCACGGTTCGGTGTGGATCGCGTGACGCGGGCGCTCACCGGCCCGGTGCCCGACCGGTACCTGCAGCAGATGATCGGCACCCTGTATGCCGGTGCAGCGCTGCGACATCCGCGCCGGGCCGATGCCCGGGTGCTCGCCGACTACACCCAGCACTACGCCACCAAGGCGCAGGTAGCCGACCTGCTCGCGATCGGGCGGGTCGTCATCCGGGAGATCGCGGAGTTGCCCGTCGCGACGATGGTGGACGAGTTGACCGTCCCGGCCCTCCTGCTGTGGGGCGCCAACGACCTGCTCACCCCCGCCCGCGCGGCCCACCGGATCACCCGGTCCGTCGACCGCCGGGTTGCGATCATCCCGAGTTGCGGGCACTGCCCACAGCTGGACTGCCCCAGCGAATTTCTCGCGGAGGTCATCCCCTTTCTCGAACGGTGAGCACCGTGCCGATCGGTACAGTTGTAGCCATGCGTGCCCAGGTCCGAGTGTCGTTCGCTCGACTCGCGGCACTGTGTGCGCTCGCGTTCGGTGTCCTGGCGATGCACCACGTCACGACCGGCCCCCTCGTCTCGACACCGTCGGGCGCGGACTCCGCGCATCACGCACTCGGCCACCAGAGCGGCACGGGGTCGGACGGCTCCGCCGACGCCCCGATCCACCCGCCGGACCACGACAGCTTCCACATGTGTCTGGCGGTACTCCTCGCCGCGACGCTCACCCTCGCCGTGTGGTTGCTGCTGCGGACCGCGCGGGAACAGCGCGTGCGCCCGCGCCGTGCTTCCGGGCCGGCGCGCCGGGCGGGACGCGGTCCGCCCTTCGCGCCGTCCACCTCGGTCTTCCTCTCGTCACTGTGCATCCTGCGGGTGTGACAGGGCCACTGCGGCGCGACCTTCGGGTCGTTCCGGCCGCAGTCCGGTCCTTGATCCCGCACACGAGTGCACACACGTAAGGAACGACACGTCATGAAAACCAAGCGCATGCTCGCCGGAATCGGTGCGGCGGCGGCCGCCGTCACCCTCGTCGTCGGCTGTTCGAACAACGACTCGGGCACCGCCACCTCGGCCACCGGCACCTCGACGACCACGCCGGCGAGCGCGGCGGGAACCGCCGAACAGGGCGGCCCGCACAACGACGCGGACGTCGCCTACGTCGAGATGATGATCCCGCACCACGAGCAGGCCGTGGCGATGGCCGAACTGGTGCCGAGCCGGAGCGGGAATCCCGACGTCGTCGCCCTCGCCGCCCAGATCGAGAAGGCCCAGGCCCCCGAGATCGAGCAGATGGAGGGCTGGCTGAAGGCCTGGGGCGTTCCCGAACCGAGCCATGTCGGGACGCCCGGTGCCACCGCCAGCCCCAACGGCATGGACCGCGACGGCTCTGACCACGACGGTATGGGCCACGGCACCTCGGCCCCCATGGCATCGATGTCCGGCACGCCCGGCATGGAGGGCGGTCATGAAGGGATGATGACGGGCGAGCAGATGCAGGCCCTCGAGAACGCGAACGGACCCGAGTTCGACCGGATGTGGCTCGAGATGATGATCGAGCACCACCAGGGCGCGGTCGCCAGCTCCGAGCAGATCCTCCAGACCGGTGAGAGCCAGCAGGTGCGCGACCTGGCCCAGCAGATCGTCGCGAGCCAGCAGGCGGAGATCGCCCAGATGGAAGCTCTCCTGAACAAGTAGTCCCAGCTGCAGACCTACGCACTCGGCGCCGCACAGCGCCGAGTGCGTAGTGCAGACCGGCCGGTACTCTCTCAAGAACTCGATCGACTGTGATCGCCACGGAGGGGGATTCGTGAGTTCAGCCATGCAGTTCGGTCCGCCCGGGGGCTACGGGCCGGCAGGGAGTTACGGGCCGGCGGGGAGCTACGGGCCGGCGGGACCGGCCGCGCCGGCCATCGAGGCGCGGGGACTGTCCAAACAGTTCAAGACGATTCGGGCCGTGTCCGACCTGAGCTTCTCGGTCCCGCACGGCTCGGTCACCGGGTTCCTCGGGCCCAACGGGGCGGGAAAGACCACCACTCTGCGGATGCTGCTCGGGCTCGTGCGCCCGAGCGCCGGAGGCTCGACGATCTTCGGTCGGCCGTTCGGTGCGATCGACGAGCCCGCGCGAGCCGTCGGCGCCGTCCTCGACTCCCGCGGGCTGCACCCGAAACGCACCGCACTCCACCATCTCCGGATGTACTGCGCTGCGATCGGCGTGCCGGACGATCGAGCCCTGTACGTGCTGCACCTGGTCGGGCTGGCCGACGCGGCCGACCGCAAGGCCGGCACCTTCTCCCTGGGCATGCGCCAGCGATTGACCCTCGCGACCGCCCTGCTCGGCGATCCGCAGATCCTCGTGCTCGACGAGCCGTCCAACGGTCTCGATCCCGAGGGCATCGCGTGGCTGCGCGACTTCCTGGTCGCCTTCGCCCGGTCCGGTCGCACCGTGCTGGTGTCGAGCCACCAGTTGCGTGAGGTCGAGCAGATGGTCGATCACCTGGTGATCGTCAGCCGTGGGTCGCTGGTGTTCCAAGGCGCCATGGATCAGCTCCGAGGAGCCCACCGCGCACGACTGCTCGTCGCGTGCTCCGACCCGGTCCGGCTCGCGACAGCCCTCGCGGCCGCCGGAATCATCGACATCCAGCACCTCGCCGACGGGCGGATCGCGATCTCCGGATCCGACCCCGCCACGGTGGGACGGGTCGCCGCCGACGTCGAGGTGACGGTGTTCGGCGCGTCCACCGAGCACGTCGATCTCGAGCAGGTCTTCCTGGCGATGACGTCGGGGCAGTACGCGGCCCCCGGTCACGGCTTCGGCCCCGGCCTGCCGCCGCAGGGTCCGCCCGGTCCCCCGCCGCCGGGATACGGCGCCCCACCGGGATACACGCCGACTCCGCCGCCCCAGCAGTGGTTCGGTCCGACCGACGGAGGCGGACAGTGACCACACGCCTGCTCACCGCGGAGTTCCGCAAAGTCACATCGCTCAGGTTCTGGTGGGCGCTGGGCCTGGCCCCGCTGCTGGTCGGCGTGATGTCCAGCGCGATCAGCATCCCGATGTTCAATGCGGTCGCGGACGAGGTCGCCTCGAAGGAGGCGAACACCGCCGCCGCCGCGATCGGACTGTTCGTCGCGCTGGGCCTGGTGTTCCTGTTCTCGGCGCTGTTCGGGGCCGTCAACGCCGGCACCGAGTATCGCCACAACACGCTCACCACGACCTTCCTCACCGCCCGGGGGCGCGACGGCGTCCTGGCCGCGAAGCTCGCGGTGACGGCCCTGTTCGGCCTCCTCTACTGCCTCGTCATCGAGGTCGTGAGCGTGCCCCTGCTGCTCGCCCTGTCGGACAACTTCGAGATCGACGGGACGATCGTCGGTGTACTGGCGATCGGCCTGGTCGCGTCGACGCTGTGGGCGCTGATCGGCGCCGGTCTGGCTCTCGCGACGGGTTCGTCGATCGCCAGCGCCGTCGGGCTCGTGGTCTGGTACGTGATGGGCGAAGGCATCGTGCGCCTGGTGCTGGCCGGGCTCGGTGCCGACGCGGTCGCCCAATGGCTCCCGGGCTCGGTCACCGTCACCGCCTTCGTCGGCACGATCGACCACAGCGCCCTCGACGGCATGCCCGGCTGGCCGCTGTCGCTGCTGGTGCTGTGTCTGTGGGCCGTCGCGTCGTGCGGACTCGGTTGGTGGGCCACCCGCTCGCGCGACATCACCTGACACCGCGGGCAACACGGACACCGGCCTCGACACGACCTGTCACCGGGCCGGACTACCGTTGATCGCGATGGGTACACACGACGCGACAACGGTGTCCGGCGAGCACCGCGGCTGGATACGACGACTCGGAGCCGAGTGCTGGAACCACCGCAGAACCGCGGTCGGGGCGCTCACCGTGACGGTGGTGGCGGCGATCATCGACATCGTCTTCCCGCTGCTGACGAAGGTCGCGCTCGACGCGGCGTCAGCGGGCGAATCCACCGTCACCAAGGTCATCACCGGTGTGGCGGGACTCATCGCGGTCCTCGCTGTCGTCCGCTTCGGCTGTCAGTACGGCCGCCGGATGCTCGCCGGCCGGCTCTCCCTCGACGTGCAGCACGACCTCCGCCTCGGGCTGCTGGGATCGCTGCAGCGCCTCGACGGCCGCGGCCAGGACCAGATCCGGACCGGCCAGGTGGTCTCCCGCTCGATCACCGACCTCCAGTTGGTGCAGGGACTGCTGGCGATGGTGCCGATGTCGGCGGGAGTGGTGCTGCAGTTCGTCCTCGCGCTGGGGATCATGGCTTGGCTGTCGCCGCTGCTGACGCTGGTCGCCCTCGTCGTGGTCCCCGCGGTGGCCCTGGTGGTCTACCTGGTGCGCCCGGTCCTGTTCGCCGCGACATGGTCGGCGCAGCAGCGGGCCGCCGACCTCGCCCAGCACGTCGAGGAGACCGTCACCGGTGTCCGGGTCGTCAAGGGGTTCGGGCAGGAGGCGCGGGCGGTCGACCAGCTCGAGGACCTCGGCCGCACGCTGTACGCCGAACGCATGCGGGCGGCACGGATCAACGCGCGGTTCGCGCCGTCGATGGCCGCGCTCCCCCAACTCGGTCTCGTCGGTGTGGTCGCGCTCGGCGGCTACCTCGCCCTCCACGGCACGATCACCGTCGGCACGTTCCTGGCGTTCGCGGCGTACGTCACGATGATGACGACCGCGACCCGGACGCTGTCGCAGGTCGTGATCATGGCGCAGCTGTCCCGGGCCGCCGTCGAGCGGGTCTACGAGGTGATCGACACCGAGCCCGACGTCTCCGATCCGCCGCACCCCGTCGATCTCCCGAGCGGTCCCCTCGGCGTGGAACTGCGCGACGTCGAGTTCGCCTTCGAGGAGGACCGCAGCGTGCTCTCGGGTCTCGACCTGTCGATCGCGCCGGGCGAGTCGGTGGCCGTCGTGGGTCCGGCGGGTTCGGGCAAGACCGCACTGTCGCTGCTCCTACCGCGCTTCTACACCCCGAGCGCCGGGACGGTGTCCCTCACGAGCGACGGCCGGGAATTCGACGTGTCGGCGCTGCGCGCCGACCAACTCCGCGAGGCGGTCGGCCTCGTTTTCGACGAGCCGTTCCTGTTCTCCGACACCGTCGCTGCGAACATCGCACTGGGCCGGCCCGACGCCAGCTCCGAGGAGATCCGCACCGCCGCGAAACTGGCCCAGGCCGACGAGTTCATCTCGTCACTGTCCGACGGCTACGACACCGTGGTCGGCGAACGCGGCCTGACGCTGTCCGGCGGGCAACGCCAGCGGGTCGCGCTGGCCCGCGCCCTGCTCGTCGATCCCCGGGTCCTGATCCTGGACGACGCGACGTCGGCGGTGGACGCGAACACCGAGGCTGTCATCTTCGACGCACTCCGCGACGGTCGGCGCCGGACGACGCTGATCCTCGCGCACCGACGGTCCACGCTGACCCTGGCGGACCGTGTCGCGGTCCTCGACGGCGGCCGCATCGTCGACATCGGAACAGTCGACGAACTGGACGAGCGGTGCGCGCTGTTCCGCACGCTGCTCGCGGCGCCCGACCCGGCCGACCCCGCAGACCCGGACGGAGACGGCTTCGCCGCAGTCACGGCACCGATCGCGGAGCCCACCGAGGCGCAGTTGTGGCCGGCCGTGGACGCGGGCACGGCGGACGACGCGGCGACCGCCGGGAACGGGTCCGCGCAGGCAGGTCCGGGAACCGGGCACGGGGGCGGCGGCCACGGCGGCGGCCCGATGGCTGGCGCCCTGGGTGGTGTCGCCGCGACCCCCGAACTGCTCCGCGCCGTCGAGGCGTTGCCGCCGGCCGAGGAGGACCCGCACACCGACACCACCGGGCTGCGCCGCGACGACTCCGAGTTCCGACTGGGTCGGCTGCTGCATCCGGTGCGCTGGATCCTGGCGGGCGTCGTCGCGTGTCTGGCCCTGGACTCGCTGATCGGCATCACGTTCCCGTCGATCGTCCGGTACGCGCTCGACCACGGCGTGGCCGCCGCCGACTCGGGTCCGCTGTGGGCCGCGACCGCCGTGGGCACCCTGCTCGCGCTGGTCGGCTGGCTCGTGGTCGCGGTGCTCACGGTGATCACCTCCCGTGCCGGGGAGCGCGTGCTGTTCGGGCTGCGGGTGCGCAGCTACGCACACCTGCAGCGACTCGGCCTCGACTACTACGAACGTGAACTGTCGGGCCGGATCATGACCCGCATGACGACCGACGTCGACGCGCTGTCGTCGTTCATCCAGACGGGACTGTCGACGGCGGTGGTCGCGTTGCTCACGCTCGGCGGTATCGCCGTCGCCCTGCTGGTGACCGATGCGACACTCGCGCTGGTCGCCCTTGCCGCACTCATCCCTCTCGCGGTCGCGACGATCGTGTTCCGCCGCGTGTCCGGTACCGCGTACTCGGTCTCCCGCGAACGAATCTCGATCGTCAACGCCGATTTCCAGGAGAACATCGCCGGCCTGCGAGCGGCGCAGGCCTACCGCCGTGAAGGGTTCGCGGCGCAGCGGTTCGCCGAGCGCGCGGACAGCTACCGCCGCAGCCGCATGCGCTCGCAGCGGGCCATCTCGGTGTACTTCCCGTTCATCACGCTGCTGTCGGACCTCGCTCTCGCCGCGGTCGTGTTCGTCGGCGCGCATCGTGTCGCGGACGGTTCCGCGACGGCCGGCACGCTCGTCGCGTTCGTGCTGTACCTGGGCCTGCTGTTCGGGCCGATCCAGCAGCTGTCGCAGGTGTTCGACGGCTACCAGCAGGCCGCCGTCGGGTTGCGGCGGATCGCCGACCTGCTCGCCACCCCGAGCTCGATCGAAACGGCCGACGCCGGCGACACCGTCCCGATCGAGGGTCATCTGCGCGGCGACGTGACGTTCGACGACGTGACCTTCCGCTACCAGGGCGCCAACTCGGATGCCCTCAGCGACATCGACCTGCACATCCCCGCCGGCACGACGGTCGCGCTGGTGGGCCGCACCGGCGCAGGCAAGTCGACCGTCGTGAAGCTGCTCGCTCGCTTCTACGATCCGACGTCCGGATCGGTCCGGGTCGACGCGGAAGACCTCCGCCGCTACCCGCTGCACACGTACCGGGGCCGGCTCGGGGTCGTCCCCCAGGAGGCACACCTGTTCACCGGCACCGTGGCGAGCAACATCGCGTACGGACGACCGGATGCGAGCCGCGGCGAGATCGAGGCGGCGGCGCGGGCGGTGGGTGCACTGCCGACCATCGCGGCGCTGCGCGGCGGCATGAACCAGCCGATCGGCGAACGCGGGCAGGGGCTGTCCGCGGGTCAGCGTCAGCTCATCGCGCTCGCGCGTGCCGAGATGGTCGATCCGGACCTGCTCCTGCTCGACGAGGCGACCGCGACCCTCGACCCGGCGACCGAGCGCGTGGTCCTCGAATCGAACCGAATGGTCACTCGAAAGCGCACGTCGGTGGTGGTCGCGCATCGCCTGGCGACCGCCGCCCGGGCGGATCTGATCGTGGTGGTCGACGGTGGCCGGATCGTCGAAACCGGTGCTCACAGCACACTTCGACATTCGGGCGGGCACTACTCGAGGCTCTGTGATGCGGCGGCCAGTCATCAGGGGAATAATTCGTCGTCGAGAACCGTCATCGATGGTGACCGCATCGCAACAATGTGAGACAGCCGACACGCGACGGACCGGATGCCCGAGCTCGACGCGCGGAGGCTAGCCTCATGTGTATAGGCGCTCTGATCGGGTACCGAAGAAAGAAACGAGGCGAACACCTGCCGTGAGCAGCAGCTCTACTTCCCAGTTCGGACAGAACCAGTGGTTGGTTGACGAGATGTACCAACGCTTTCAGGATGACCCCTCATCCGTGGACGCTAGTTGGCACGAGTTTCTGACGGATTACTCGCCCGATGCGGCGAATGCGGGCGGGAACGGTGAGGCGCTGAACGGCGCCGGTGATGTCGCCACGAAGGCAGCCAACGGTGCTGCGGCTGCGGCACCTGCCGCCCCGGCACCCGCTGCCACTCCGGCCCCGAAGGCCGCGCCCCCGCCGGCACCCAAGCCCGCAGCTGCCCCCCAGGCAGCCGCCCCCAAGCCTGCGGCCGCCAAGGCCGCCGCTCCCCAGGCTGCCCCCGCCTCGGAAACTCCCGCTCAGAACACCAACCAGGTGCTGCGCGGTGCGGCCGCCACCGTGGCCCGCAACATGTCGGCTTCGCTCAACATCCCGACTGCCACCAGCGTTCGCGCCATCCCGGCGAAGCTGATGTTCGACAACCGGATCGTCATCAACAACCACCTCGCCCGTACCCGTGGCGGCAAAGTCTCGTTCACCCACATCCTGGGTTACGCGATCGTGCAGGCGGTCAAGGCGTTCCCGAACATGAACCGCCACTTCGCGGAGATCGACGGCAAGCCCAACGTCATCACGCCTGCCAGCACCAACCTCGGTCTGGCCATCGACCTGCCCGGCAAGAACGGCAGCCGTTCGCTCGTCGTCGCTGCCATCAAGGGCACCGACTCGATGAACTTCGTGCAGTTCTACAGCGCGTACGAGGACATCGTCCGTCGCGCGCGCGACGGCAAGCTCACGGCCGAGGACTTCTCGGGTGTCACGATCTCGCTGACCAACCCCGGCGGCATCGGCACCGTCCACTCCGTCCCGCGCCTGATGCAGGGCCAGGGCGCCATCATCGGTGCCGGTGCGATGGAGTACCCCGCCGAGTTCCAGGGCGCGAGCGACGAGCGCATCGCGGAGATGGGCGTCGGCAAGCTGATGACGCTGACCTCCACCTACGATCACCGGATCATCCAGGGCGCCGAGTCCGGCGACTTCCTGCGCACGATCCACAACCTGCTGATCAGCGACGAGTTCTACGACGAGGTCTTCCACTCGCTGCACATTCCTTACGAGCCGGTCCGCTGGCGCAAGGATGTGCCGGAGGGCGCGGTCGACAAGAACACCCGTGTGCTCGAGCTCATCGCGGCGTACCGCAACCGCGGTCACCTGATGGCCGACACGGACCCGTTGCAGTTCGTCAAGGACAAGTTCCGCAGCCACCCGGACCTCGACGTCACGACGCACGGCCTGACCCTGTGGGATCTGGACCGCGAGTTCAACGTCGGCGGCTTCCACGGCAAGGCCCGGATGAAGCTCCGCGACGTGCTGAGCATCCTGCGTGACGCGTACTGCCGCCACATCGGCGTCGAGTACACGCACATCCTCGAGCCGGACCAGCAGGCATGGCTGCAGGAGCGCGTCGAGGCCCAGCACGTCAAGCCCACGGTCGCGCAGCAGAAGTACATCCTGAGCAAGCTCAACGCCGCCGAGGCGTTCGAGACCTTCCTGCAGACCAAGTACGTCGGCCAGAAGCGCTTCTCGCTCGAGGGCGCCGAGTCCGTCATCCCGATGATGGACGCCGTCATCGACCAGAGCGCCGAGCACAGCCTCGACGAGGTCGTCATCGGCATGCCGCACCGTGGTCGCCTCAACGTCCTGGCGAACATCGTCGGCAAGCCCTACTCGAAGATCTTCACCGAGTTCGAGGGCAACATGAACCCGGCGGCCGCACACGGCTCCGGCGACGTGAAGTACCACCTGGGCGCCGAGGGCACCTACATCCAGATGTTCGGCGAGAACGACATCAAGGTCTCGCTCACCGCGAACCCGTCGCACCTCGAAGCGGTCGACCCGGTCCTCGAGGGTCTGGTCCGCGCCAAGCAGGACATCCTGGACAAGGGCCAGGAGGGCTTCACCGTCCTGCCGCTGATGCTGCACGGCGACGCTGCCTTCGCGGGCCAGGGTGTCGTGGCCGAGACCCTGAACCTGGCGCTGCTGCGCGGCTACCGCACCGGCGGCACCGTGCACATCGTCGTCAACAACCAGGTCGGCTTCACCACCGCTCCGGAGCACTCGCGTTCGTCCGAGTACTGCACCGACATCGCGAAGATGATCGGCGCACCGATCTTCCACGTGAACGGCGACGACCCCGAGGCCTGTGTCTGGGTGGCGCAGCTCGCCGTCGACTTCCGTGAGAAGTTCGGCAAGGACGTCGTGATCGACATGATCTGCTACCGCCGTCGCGGTCACAACGAGGGCGACGACCCGTCGATGACCCAGCCGGCGATGTACGACGTGATCGACACCAAGCGCAGCGTCCGCAAGAGCTACACCGAGTCCCTCATCGGCCGCGGCGACATCTCGATGAAGGAAGCCGAAGACGCCCTGCGCGACTACCAGGGCCAGCTCGAGCGGGTGTTCAACGAGGTTCGCGAGCTCGAGAAGTTCAAGCCCGAACCGTCGGAGTCGGTGGAGCTGGACCAGACGCCGCCTGCGCGCCTGACCACGGCCGTCGACAAGTCGGTGCTCGAGCGCATCGGTGACGCGTTCGTCAACGTGCCCGAGGGCTTCACGGTGCACCCGCGCGTCAAGCCGGTCATCGAGAAGCGTCGCGAGATGTCCCGCGAGGGCCACATCGACTGGGCGTTCGCCGAGCTCCTGGCGTTCGGCTCGCTGGTCGAGCAGGGCGCACTGGTGCGCCTGACCGGCCAGGACTCGCGCCGCGGCACGTTCACGCAGCGCCACTCGGTGCTCATCGACCGCAAGAACGGCGACGAGTACAACCCGATCTCCGAGATCGCGGCAAACGCCGACAACGGCGGCAAGTTCATGGTCTACGACTCGGCCCTGACCGAGTACGCGGGCGTGGGCTTCGAGTACGGCTACTCGGTGGGCAACCCCGACGCGCTGGTGCTGTGGGAGGCGCAGTTCGGTGACTTCGTCAACGGCGCGCAGACCATCATCGACGAGTTCATCAGCTCCGGTGAGGCCAAGTGGGGCCAGCTGTCGGACGTCGTGCTGCTGCTGCCGCACGGCCACGAGGGCCAGGGTCCGGACCACACCTCCGGTCGTATCGAGCGGTTCCTGCAGCTGTGCGCCGAGGGCTCGATGACCGTTGCCGTGCCGTCCACTCCGGCCAGCTACTTCCACCTGCTGCGTCGCCATCACCTCGACGGCATCCGCCGCCCGCTGGTGGTGTTCACGCCGAAGTCGATGCTGCGCAACAAGGCCGCGGTCAGCAACCTCGAGGACTTCACGACCGGCAAGTTCCGCTCGGTGTTCGAGGAGCCGACGTACGAGACCGGCGACGCCGACCGCGCCAAGGTCAAGCGCGTGCTGCTGACCTCGGGCAAGCTGTACTGGGAACTGCTCGCGAAGAAGCAGAAGGACAACCGCGACGACGTCGCGATCGTCCGGATCGAGCAGCTGTACCCGGTGCCGCGCCGCCGCATCGCGGAGACGCTGGACCGCTACCCGAACGTCTCCGAGTTCTACTGGGTCCAGGAGGAGCCGGCGAACCAGGGTGCATGGCCGTTCCTGGGCCTGGCACTGCCGGAGCTGCTGCCCGAGAAGCTGGCGGGCGTCAAGCGCGTCTCCCGTCGTGCGATGTCGGCACCGTCGTCGGGATCGAGCAAGGTCCACGCCGTCGAGCAGCAGGAGATCATCGACGCGGCGTTCACGCCCACCGTCTGATCGACTTTCACGGCATCCCGGCCCGCCCACTCGCACGAGTGGGCGGGCCGGTCCCGTCCAGGCGGCCCGGTCACCACGGTTCCGTCTCACGCGCGACTCTCATAGTCTGAGAAGCGGGGCTCATCGTCTCTACGAAGGAGGCTGAAGATGAGTCAGCCGACGACGGACCCGACTTTCTACCGGACAGCCGCGGACGCGGCGGCCGCACCACCGGAGTCACTGGCCTACGTGGCCGCGTTCGACCGCGCGGCGGACAAGCCCGACGCGATGAGCGTCGTCGACGTGGATCCCGGCTCGGACACCTACGGCCGGGTGGTGGGCTGGACGGAAGTTCCCGGCCTGGGCAACGAGTTGCACCATTTCGGCTGGAACGCGTGTAGCAGCGCGTTGAAGCACGAGGGGCACGACATGGCGGGGCTGGCCCGCCGGTACCTCATCGTGCCGGGGCTGCGCTCGTCCACCCTGAACGTGCTCGACACCGGACCCGACCCGCGCCGCCCGACGGTGACCAGGGTGGTGGACGCCGCCGAACTCGCCGCCAAGGCCGGATACTCCCGGCCGCACACGTTGCACTGCGGGCCGGACGGCATCTTCATGACCTGCCTCGGAGGGGCCGACGGATCGGACGGCCCGGGCGGGATCGCCCTGCTCGATCACGACACGTTCGACGTGCTCCGACGCTGGGAGACCGATCGGGGACCGCAATACTTCGCGTACGACGCCTGGTGGCATCTCAACCAGAACACGCTGATCAGCAGCGAATGGGGCACGCCGTCGATGATCGAGGACGGGTTGCGACCGGACCTGCTGCTGGCCAACGAGTACGGCCACGCAATCCATTTCTGGGACCTGGCCACCGGTCGGCACCAGCAGCGGGTGGACCTCGGCGCACAACACCAGATGCCGCTCGAACTCCGCCCGTCGCACGATCCGGAGGCCACCTGGGGATTCGTCGGCGTGGTGGTCTCGACCGAGGACCTGTCGGCCTCGGTGTGGCGCTGGCACCGTGACGACGGCGGTTGGGCGGTGGACAAGGTGATCACCATCCCGGCCGAGATCGCCGAGCCGGACGCGCTCCCACCGGCGCTGAAACCGTTCGGCGCGGTGCCCCCGCTCGTCACCGACATCGACCTGTCCGTCGACGACGCGTTCCTCTACGTCTCGTGCTGGGGCACCGGTGAGCTCAAGCAGTTCGACGTGCGGGACCCCGCCTCCCCGAAGGAGACCGGGTCCGTCCGGCTGGGGGGCATCGTCGGCCGCACCGCGCATCCGGCCGCACCGGACCGGCCGCTGTCCGGCGGTGCACAGATGGTCGAGATCAGTCGGGACGGCCGGCGGGTGTACGTCACCAACTCCCTGTACGGCGCCTGGGACGACCAGTTCTACCCGGACGGGGTCGGCGCCTGGATGGCGTTGCTGCACACCGATCCGCGCGGTGGGATGACCGTGGACGAGCGCTTCTTCCCGCACGACGGAGACTTCCGGGGCCTACGGGCGCACCAGGTCAGGCTCCAGGGTGGCGATGCCTCGTCGGATTCCTACTGCTACCGGTAGCGGCCGGCGACGGCACGCCGCGATCCCGGGGCACCGCCGCTACTGGAGCAGCGCCGCCGCCATGTCGGAGCTGAGCGCGACCGCCGGCAGCGCCGTGACCAGGAGTTCGATCAGTTCCTCACGGGAGATCTCGGGCGCCCGCAGCCACGTGATGGTCGCTTCCTCGACGAAGGCGATCCAGCCTCGCACGGACAGCGCGATGCGCGCGTCCGGTTCGATGCCGAGCGTCGGCAACTGCTCGACGACGCGCCGGGCCATCTCGGCCCGGGTCTGTTCGAACACCTCCCGCATCGCCGGATCACCGCTCGCGGTTCCCCGCAGCAGCGAGACGTAGGTGTCGCGGTTCTCGGAGACGTAGTCGACGTACGACGCCATGACGTCGCGCAGGATCTCGATCGGTTGCAGATCGAGGTTCGGCGCGGTGCGGTCGAGCATCTCGGCGCTGGTGTGGCGGACGATCTCGACGTGGAAGTCGTGCTTGGACGCGAAGTAGTGGAACAGCAGGCCGCGGGACACCCCGGCCCGGTCGGCGATGTCCTCGACCGAGATCTGTTCGAGCGTCCGTTCCGCGAGCATGCGCACGCCCAGATCGATGAGCTGCGCGCGCCGTTCCTGGGGGCTGAGCCGCGTGCGTTTTGCGCCTTCCATGACGTCCACCTTACTGAATCGTGTTCAGTAGACTATTGACTAGCAATCAACAACTCCCTACGCTCATCTACATGAGTCTTCCCGTCACAGATACTTCCGCCCGGGCGGCATCTCCGCGCCAGGTCGACACACTGATCATCGGCAGCGGCTTCGCCGGCCTCGGCGCGGCTATCAAGCTGACGCAGGCAGGCAAGCGCAACTTCCTCGTCCTCGAGCGCGGCGCCGACGTGGGCGGCACGTGGCGCGACAACACCTATCCCGGTGCGGCGTGCGACGTCCCGTCGCACCTGTACTCGTACTCGTTCGCACTCAATCCGGAGTGGACCCGCTCGTTCTCGCCACAGCCCGAGATCCAGCGCTACATCTCGTCGGTCGCCCGCAAGTACAACGTGCTCGACAGGCACGTGTTCGGGTGCGACGTGCTCTCGGCGCACTGGAACGAGGACACGGCCCGCTGGGACGTCCGCACGTCGAAGGGCGACTTCGAGGCCAAGATCGTCGTCTCCGCCGTCGGCGCGCTGTGCGAGCCGTCGCTGCCCGACATCAAGGGCATCGACGAGTTCGAGGGCGAGATCTTCCACTCCGCGCAGTGGAACCACGACGCCGACCTCACCGGCAAGCGGGTCGCGGTGATCGGCACCGGCGCGTCGGCGATCCAGATCGTGCCGCAACTCGCGCAGAAGGTCTCCCACCTCGACGTGTACCAGCGCACCGCGCCGTGGATCCTGCCGCGCGCGGACCGCGAGTACACCAAGGCGGAGCATCTCGCGTTCAAGTACCTGCCCGGTTTCCAGAAGCTCTGCCGCACCGGCATCTACTGGATGCGGGAGACTCAGGTCGTGGGTCTGGCGAAGGCCCCGATCTTCATGAAGCCGTTGCAGTTCGCGGCCGAGCGCCACCTGCGCCGTCAGATCGAGGACAGGGCGCTGCGCCGCAAGGTCACCCCCGACTTCCAGATCGGCTGCAAGCGCATGCTGATCTCGAACAACTACTACCCGGCGCTCGCGCAGTCGAACGTCGACGTGGTCACCGACGGCATCGCCGAGGTGCGCGCCGATTCCGTCGTCGACAGGAACGGCACGGTCCGGGAGGTGGACGCGATCGTGGTTGCCACCGGCTTCCACGTCACCGACTCCCCCACCTTCGCCGGCATCTTCGGCAAGGACGGACGCTCGCTGGCCGAGACGTTCGACGAGGGCGGACAGCAGGGATACAAGGGCTCCGCAATCGCGAACTACCCCAACATGTTCTTTCTCGTCGGCCCCAACACCGGACTGGGCCACTCGTCGATGGTGTTCATGATCGAGTCGCAGCTCAACTACGTCGTCGATGCGATCGACGCGATCGAGCGCTACGACATCGGCACCATCGAGGTCCGCAAGGACGTGCAGGACCGCTACAACCGGGAACTGCAGGACAAGCTGTCCAAGAGCGTGTGGAACAACGGTGGCTGCGCCAGCTGGTACCTCGACAAGCACGGCAACAACACCACGCTGTGGCCGGGCTTCACGTTCGAGTTCCGCAACATGACAAAGCAATTCGACCTCGGCGCGTACCGCAGCGTGACCACCGGCGACCTGCGGGTGCCCGCACCCGCGGCGGTGTCGACCGCAGCAGGCATCGATACCGAACTGACCGATCTCGACGACGACAAGGTGGCAGCACAGTGAGTGAATTCGCGGGCAAGGTCTGTGTCATCACCGGTGCGGGGTCCGGCATCGGCCGGGCCGTAGCACTGAACCTCGCCGGACAGGGCGCGAAACTCGCTCTCTCGGATATGGATCCGGCAGGCCTGGCGGAGACGGTACGACAGGTCGAGGCGCTCGGCGCGCACGTGAAGTCCGATCATCTCGACGTCACCCAGCGCGAGGCCGTCCTCGAGTACGCGGACGCCGTCGTGGCGCACTTCGGCAAGGTCAACCAGATCTACAACAACGCCGGCATCGCGTTCCACGGCGAGGTCGAGCGCTCGGAGTTCAAGGACATCGAGCGCATCATGGACGTCGACTTCTGGGGTGTCGTGAACGGCACCAAGGCGTTCCTGCCGCACGTGATCGCGTCCGGCGACGGACACATCGTCAATGTCTCGAGCCTGTTCGGACTGCTGTCGATTCCGGGCCAGAGCGCGTACAACGCAGCCAAGTTCGCGGTGCGCGGGTTCACCGAATCGCTGCGCCAGGAGATGCTGATCGCCAAGCACCCCGTGAAGGTGACGTGCGTGCATCCCGGCGGCATCAAGACCGCGATCGCCCGAAACGCGGCGGTGCCCGACGGCGACGACCAGGTCACCTTCGCCCAGTTCTTCGACAAGCACCTGGCCCGCACCACGCCCGAGGACGCCGCGAAGACCATCGTGAACGGAGTGCGAAAAGGCAAGGCGCGCGTGCTGATCGGTGCCGACGCCAAGTTCCTCGACGCCTGGGTGCGCATCGTCGGCCCGAGCTACCAGCGGGTGGTCGCGACGATCACCTCGCGCGTCCTGCCGAAGGCGAACTGACGGGCCGGTCCCGACTATCCGGCCGGCCGCCCCGGACCACCTGGGCCGATCGCGGCTGACCGAAATGTCGTTACCCCTCGCTAAGCTCTTCCCTCGATGACAACGAGAGCCGACGGCGGCAGCCGTCCATTCCAGGTACACCTCGGTGGGATCATCGAGCTTCTCAGCGCGAGCATCTACACCGGGCCGCAGGTCTTCATCCGTGAGCTCCTGCAGAACGGGTGCGATGCGATCGCGGCCCGTCGCGACCACGAACCCGGCCACGTCGGCACCATCCGGGTGCTGCCCGCAGACGAGGCCGGGGCCGTGTTCGCGGTCGAGGACGACGGCGTCGGACTGACCGCGGCCGAGGTGGGCGAGCTGCTCGCGACGGTGGGCCGCAGTTCCAAACGCGACATCCTCGATCTGCCACGCACCGACCGCCTCGGCCAGTTCGGGATCGGCCTGCTCAGCTGCTTCATGGTGAGCGACGAGATCCGGGTCCGGTCCCGGTCGGCCACCGGTGCGCCCGCCGTCGAATGGGTCGGCCGCACCGACGGCACGTTCACGGTGACCGAACTCGCCGACGATCTGCCGGTCGGAACCCGGGTCGAACTGTTCCCCCGCCCGGACTCCGCCGGACTCGTATCGCGCGCGGGGGCGTACGAGCTGGCAGACCGGTTCGGCCGGCACCTGCCGGTGCGGGTGACCGTGGCCGGTGAGACGGTGACCCGACCGGCGTCGTTCCTCGAGCGCACGACAGTCCCGTCGCCCGACCTGCGCGAGCTGGGCCGGGAGATCGTCGGTGCCGAGCCCTTCGCCACGATTCCGCTGCATGTCCCATCCACCGGCACCCGGGGCACCGCGTTCGTGCTGCCGTTCCAGCTCTCCCCCGGCCAACGGCAGTCGAGCCGCGTCTACCTGGGCGGCATGCTGCTGTCCGAGCGCATGGACGACCTCCTGCCGGACTGGGCGTTCTTCGTGCGGTCCGTCGTGGACACCACCGGGCTGCACCCGACGGCCTCCCGCGAGTCCCTGATCGAGGACACCGCGCTCGAGGAGACTCGTGCCGAGCTGGGTGCCGCGGTTCGCCGCTGGGTCATCGGTCTGGCGGCGGAATCGCCGCACCGGCTGGCGGCGTTCCTGTCCGTGCACCACCTCGCGTTGCGGGCGCTCGTCCTCCACGACGACGAACTGGCCCGGTTCATCGTCCCCCACCTGCCGATCGAGACCACCGAGGGGCAGACGACCTTCGGCGAGGCCGCCCGCCGCGGCACGGTGCGGTACACCCGGACCGTCGACGAGTTCCGGCAGCTGGCCGGGATCGCCCGCCCCGGCGCTCCGATCGTCAACGGCGGCTACGTCTACGACGCGGAGATCGCGGCCCGGCTGCCGGAGTTCGTGCCCGGTGCCGCAGTCGAGATCGTCACCGTGGCAGACGAAATCGATCACCTCGACGTGCCGCCGCTGTCCGAGCGGGCCGCGTCCCGCCGCCTGCAGGAGCGTGCCGACGCCGCGCTGGCGGACCTCGACTGCGCGACCGCGGTACGGGCGTTCCAGCCGGAAACCGTCCCGGCCCTGTACGTCGCGGACGAGGCGGTGCTCCGGAACCTGCGGCGCGAGCAAGCCGGCGAGTCGGCCGGTGGGTTCTGGGCCGATGTCCTCGGCCGGGTGGAGGACGCAGCGGCGGCCTCCGGTGCCGACGCCTCCGGTCGGCTGGCCCTGAACTGGCGAAATCGGTTGGTGCGTACCCTCGCCGCAGTCGACGACGATGCGGTGCTGTCGCGGGCGGTGCGGATCCTCTACGTCCAGGCACTGCTCGCCGGGCACCGGCCGCTGCGGGCGACCGATCGCTCGGCCCTGACCGACGCCATGACCGACATCGTGCACCTGTCCGTCGGTCTCGACGCGGGCGTCGTCACCGATCCCGGACCGCACTCCCCCTCCACCATCGACAAGGACGACCATGCCGACTGAGACCACCCTCGACGCACTGATCAGCGAGATCGACTCGACGGCCTACGGACCGGCGGAACGCGAACTCATCGAGCGGGCGATCACGCTCGCCGAGGAGACCGGCGACGAGGCCGCCGCCTACGCCGTGCGGATGCGCCTGATCCAGTCCGCCTCCATGACGGGCGACACCGACGCCTTGCTCACCGCATTCGCGTGGTGTGTCGGGCGAAACGCCGCCGACCCGGCCACCTTCCCCACCGAGGTCGACGACCACGACCTGCTGTGGTTCCACAAGTGGATCGCCGACGCGCTCGCCTCGAACCCGATGTTCCCGCGGGCGACGATCGCCGAGTCGATCGAGCAGATGGAGATCGCGTACCGGCAGGCCGGCGTCGGCCTGTCCGGGGTGGTGCAGACCCGGTTCTGGCAGGCATTCGAGGCAGGCCGGATCGAGGAGGCCGCCCGCTACCTGGAGGAGCTGGGACGGACCCCGCGCGACGACTACAGCCACTGCGAGGCGTGCGTTCGTTCCGAGGAGGCCCAGTTCCGACTCGCCACCGGGGACCTCGAGGCCGGACTGGCCGTCGTCCAGGAGATGCTGGACCAGGACATGGGGTGCGCCGACGAACCGGAGCGGGCGATGGCCCACACGCTGGTGCCGCTGCTCCAGGTCGGCCGTCTCGACGATGCCGAGCAGATGCACATGCGGGGCTACCGACTCGCACGCCGCAACGTCGACAACATCGACATGGTCGGGCAGCACCTGATCTTCCTCTCGGTCACCGGAAACGCTCAGCGCGCCCTGGAGATGCTCGAACGGCACATCGGCTGGCTGGCGCACGACAACCTCAACGCGATCGCGCACCTCGACGCCCTCACCGCCTTCGCGGTGACGTGCACGGCGGCCGACCGTGCCGGGCTCGGACACGAGCACGTCCGCGGGGCCGGCGCGGAGCCCCTCCGCCGGTTCTTCGGCGCGCACACCGGCGCCTGGACCGTCGCCGAACTGGCACAGTCATCCTGGCGTGCCGCCGAGGAACTCGCGACCCGATTCGACGAGCGCAACGGCACCGAGCGCCGCAGCGAGAAGGTCGCCGCCGCAAGGACTCTGGCTGGGCAGCACTGGGACCTGCCGATCGGCACGACGCACGTTGTGCCAGCTCCTCCCGCCTCGGCTGACCCGGCCGCGACGACGGCCTTCGTCGACGAGGTGACAGGCTCGGGCCCGCTGGACGAGCAGGTCGACACGATCCTGGGTGCCGAGGGCGGGGAGGCGGCGCTCGCCTGGCTCGAGTCCGAACTGACCCCGACAACCGCGCCCGGACGCCGCGCGGTGCTGTTGCGGTTGCTGGCCCAACTACTGGCTGGGGGCGGCCGGTTCGAGGAGGCGCTGACCGCGGTCGACGCCGCGCTCGACCTGTCCGTTACCCACGCTGCCCGGTCCGTGACCGCCCCGCTGGCTGCCCTGAGCGCCCAGATCTGCGACGACCTGGGCCGGCTGGACGAGGCGGCCGGCCGACTGCGCCTGGCCACGCGCGAGGCGGATCTGGCCGGCACCGAGTCCGTCGGCCACCGCTACCGGCTCGGCGTGACGCTCGTACGGTCCGGACACCCCGACGAGGCCGTCGACGAACTCACGACGGTGGCGGAGATCGAGGAAGCCCGGGACACCGAGCCCGCATCCCGTGCCCTGACCCTCCTGTGGCTCGGCTACGCGAGGCGCGACGCCGGCGAGCCGGGGGCAGCGGTCGCGGTGTGGGCCGAAGGCCGGGAGCTGGCCCGGGCGGGCGAGGACTATGCGGTGGCGGCACGGGTCGGCAAGGAACTCGGGCTTCTGATGATGCAGTTCGACGACGAGGACGCCGTCGAAGCCCTCGACGACGCGGTCGAGGACGCCCGGAAACTCACCGATCAGCCGGACGCACTCGCCGACCTCCTGCACGCACGTGGGCGGGCTCGGTGCCAGTTCGCCGACGAGGACGGGCTCGAGGACCTACGGGCCGCGGCCGAACACGCCGACCCCTGGACCCGTGCGGACATCGAGGACTCGACGGCTCGGGCACTGTCCCAGCTGGGCCGGTTCGACGAGGCGGTACGGACGGGGCTCGCGGCCTCCGATGCCTACGCCGCAGCCGAGGACGTCGTCGGCTCCGGCAGCGCACTGATCGTCGTCGCGCAGGCGTTGCTGTCGACCGACCGCCACGAGGAGGCCCTCGCGGTGCTCGCCGACGCCGCGCCGCGGGTGACCGAGGCGCCGCGGCTCGCGGTCCGGGTCGCGCTGATGGAGGGCGACGCCCACGAAGCTCTCGGCCGGCACGACGCCGCCGCGGCAGCGCGGGCACGGGTGGGAGGCTGACGACGGCCGACCCCGCGGGGCCGTCAGATGTGCTCGGCGAGCCACTCCCCCGCGGCGTCGGCCGAGGTGATCTCGCCGCCGCGGACCCGCCCGGCCATGTCCGTGAGGTCCGCGGTGGTGAGTTGCAGGACCACGCTGAGCCCCTTGACGTCGTCGGCCCGCAGCACCCCGCTGCGGAAGAGCGGCACCACGTTCTGCGCGGTGAACGCGTCGTTCGTGTCGGCGAGAACGACGAGCTCGTCCCGCGCGACGTCGGGTGCGGCGGCCGTGGTGCCGCCGACGGGTGACGCGCCGACGATCAGTTCACGGGCCGCGTCGGAGGTCGAACGGACCGGGACGACGGTCCCGAACGTGCACCCGTAGGCCGATCGGAGACCCGAGAGCGCCTGCGCATCCTCGCGGAACGTGTCGGATGCGTACAGCGTCATGCCTGCGCACGCGGAAGCGATGTCGTCGATCGACCGGGCACCGAGGTCGTCGGCCTGTGCCGCGGACAGCGCCAGCGCGGACCGGTCGTCGGCCGGCGAGTAGTCGGACACCGTAAGGCCTTCGGGCAGAGACTTGTTGAGCGCCTCGAATACGTCCTCGGCGTCGGTGACATCGGCGTCCGGATCGAACCAGTGCAGGAGGCGCCCGGTGTGCTCCGGCACCAGTGCCACCCGGTTCGCGTCGAGGGCGGCGACGCGGTCGGCGCGGTCTCCCAGCCCCAGCACGACTTCGGTGCTGCGCCCGGCAGCTTCGAGCGCGCCCGCGTACAACCGGGCGACGAGTTCGCTCTCGACCGTGTCCGAGGCGCCGACGACGACCGGTTCGGGTGTCTCGGGTCCCCCGACGCTGCTGCCGGTGTCCACACCGCAGGCCGTCACGACCGCGAGCAGCGCAGCGATCGTCAACCGCGCCGCGAACCTGCCCACGCGCCCATTTCCGTTCGGTGACACCGTGTCCCTCTCCGCTCTGCTGCGGTGCGAACCGGCACCTGTCGGTACCGCGCACTTGTCGTACCTATCGTTACACTGACTTCGCGCACCATCACGAGCGGTCGAGAGATCCGGCTTGTCACCGCACGGCTCCGCTCCCCTGGGCGGCCGCCACGCCGGATCCGATGGAAGGACGACATGAAGAGTTCTCGGATCCACAGGCTCGCGGGCGTCGCAGTCGCGGCGTCACTGGCACTCCTCACGGCGTGCGGCAGCAGCGACCCGCTCGAAAGCAATGGATCGAGCGGTGGTGACCCCAACTCGATCGTCGTCGGCTCCGCCAACTTCCCCGAGTCGGAGACGGTCGGCTTCGTCTACGCCGAGGCGCTGCGGGCCAACGGTTTCGACGTGCAGACCAAGATGAACATCGGTTCCCGGGAGATCTACGTCCCGGCCCTGCGCGACGGTTCGCTCACGCTCATTCCCGACTACACCGGGAATCTCCTCGACTACATCGACCCGTCCTCGACGGCCACGACCGCCGAGGAAATCGACGCCGCCCTGCCCGCTGCGCTCGCGCCGGATCTCGCGATCACCACACCCGCACCGGCCGAGGACAAGGACGCCGTCGTGGTGACGCGCGAGACGGCCGAGAAATGGAACCTGACGTCGATCGCCGACCTCGCCGCGCATTCGGCGGAGGTGAAGTTCGCGGCGCCGGCCGAGTTCCAGGAGCGCGCGGTGGGTCTTCCGGGCCTGCGCGAGAACTACGGACTCGAGATCTCGCCGTCCAACTTCGTTCCGATCGCCGACGGCGGTGGCCCCACGACGGTGAAGGCGCTGACGTCGGGACAGGTGACCGCCGCGAACATCTTCACGACCTCACCCGCGATCGAGGCGAACGATCTGGTGGTGCTGGCCGATCCGAAGAGCAACTTCCCGGCGCAGAACGTGGTGCCGCTGCTGCGTGCATCCGCGAAGACCGAGCAGTTGGCGCGCGTCCTGGACGCGGTGTCGGCGAAGCTCACCACCGAGGAGTTGGTGGGCCTCAACGACGCCGTATCGGGCGACAGCAAGACCGAACCGGAGGCCGCGGCGAAGCAGTGGGTCGCACGGCAGGGATTGGACGCTCCCGTCTCGTGATCTCGTTCTCCGGTGTCACCAAACGTTTTCCCGACGGCACGGTGGCCGTCGACGACCTCGACCTGAAGATCGACGAAGGCTCGTTCACGGTGTTCGTCGGCCCGTCCGGGTGCGGCAAGACGACGTCGATGCGGATGATCAACCGGATGGTGCTGCCCACCGCGGGAACCGTCACCGTCGACGGTCAGGACGTGGCCGCGACGGACGCCGTCCGACTGCGACTCGGCATCGGGTACGTCATCCAGAGCGCCGGCCTGCTGCCGCACCGCACCGTCGTCGACAACGTCGCGACCGTTCCGGTGCTGCGCGGCGACTCGCGCCGCGCAGCGCGGCGGGTCGCGCTCGAGGTGCTCGAACGCGTGGGCTTGGACCCGGCGCTGGCCGGACGGTATCCGGGCCAGCTGTCCGGCGGTCAGCAGCAGCGGGTGGGCGTGGCCCGGGCATTGGCGGCCGATCCCCCGATCCTGTTGATGGACGAGCCGTTCAGCGCGGTGGATCCGGTGGTACGGGCCGATCTGCAGTCGGAGATGCTGCGGCTGCAGTCCGAGCTGCGCAAGACCATCGTGTTCGTCACCCACGACATCGACGAGGCCGTCCGGCTCGGCGACCGGCTCGCGGTGTTCGGCCCGCACGGCCGCCTGCAGCAGTTCGACACGCCGCGCAGCGTACTCTCGGCGCCCGCAACCGATTTCGTTGCCGACTTCGTGGGGCACGATCGGGGGTACCGCGGATTGTCCTTCCGCAGCGCCGACACGGTGGAGCTGCGCGAGATCCGCCGCGTGCGCGAATCCGAAGCCGCGACAACCACGCTCGGCCCCGACGAATGGGCGTTGATCGTCACCGCCGACGACCGCCCCCAGGGTTGGATCGACGCGGCCGGGGTCGACGCCGTCCGCACCGGACGCACCGTCGCGGACGCGACCGCGGCCGGCGGTTCGCTGTTCACGGTCGGCACGGACCTGCGCCGGGCCCTCGACGCCGCCATCTCCTCGCCCTCCGGGATCGGTGTCGCGGTGGACGAGCGCGGTGTGGTCGCCGGGGGCATCGACGCGGCCGACGTGATCGCCCGGCTGGCCGAGCAGCGGCGCGAAGAGGACCGACTGCGGAACGGCCGGTGATCGTGTGCGCTGGCTGATCGACAACTTCTCGCACGTGCTGGAACTGACCCGCACACACCTCTATCTGGCGCTGCTTCCGCTCCTGATCGGTCTGGTGATCGCGGTGCCGGTCGGCACCGCGATCCGGGGTGTCCGCTGGCTGCGCCGCACCACCCTCGTCGCCGCGAGTATCGCGTTCACGATCCCGTCGCTGGCGCTGTTCGTGACCATTCCGAGTGTGTTCGGGCTGAGCGTCCTCGACCCGAACAACGTCGTGATCGCGCTGAGCGTGTACTCCACCGCGCTGCTGATCCGTGTGGTTCCGGAGGCGTTGGACGCGGTGCCGGACGATGTCGTGGACGCCGCGACCGCGATCGGGTTCACGCCGCTGCGCCGCGCGCTCACCGTCGAACTCCCCCTGGCCCTGCCCGTCCTGATCGCGAACGTCCGGGTCGTGGCCGTCACCAACATCTCGCTCGTGTCGGTGGGCTCGCTGATCGGAGTGGGCGGCCTGGGTGAGCTGTTCACGAAGGGCTACCAGCGGGACTACCCGGACCAGATCGTGGCCGGCATCATCGCGATCGTCGCGCTGGCGCTGATCTTCGACGCCGCGCTGTACGTCCTGGGTCGGCTGCTCACGCCGTGGGAGCACGGCCCGCGCCCCGATCGTTCCCGGCGCGACACCCTCGAGTTGTCCGAGGGGCCGGCCTGACATGTTCACGAGCGCATGGGACTTCATCGTCGACCCCGCCAACTGGCAGGGTCCTACCGGGATCGGCGCCCGGATCCTGCAGCATCTCTGGTACAGCCTGCTGGCGGTCGTGTTCGCGGCGGTGATCGCGGTGCCGGCAGGTCTGGCGATCGGTCACTTCCGCCGCGGCGAGATCGTCGTCGTGGGCGTGGTGAACGCGCTGCGGTCCCTGCCCACCCTGGGCGTGCTCACACTGCTGGTACTGCTACTGGGGCTGGGGTTGGTGCCGCCGATCCTCGCGCTGGTCCTGCTCGGTATCCCGCCGCTGCTGGCCGGCACGTACGCGGGCGTCGCGAACGTGGACCGGACCGTGGTGGACGCCGCGGAGGCGATGGGGATGACGCCGCTGCAGGTGCTGGTGCGGGTCGAGATCCCCAACGCGCTGCCGTTGATCCTCGGCGGGCTGCGCAGCGCGACCCTGCAGGTGATCGCCACCGCGACCGTCGCCGCGTACGTCAATCTGGGTGGCCTCGGCCGCTACATCTTCGACGGACTGGCGTTGCGCAGCTACGACCGCGTCCTGGTCGGCGCGATCCTGGTGGCGGTGCTGGCTCTGATCGTCGACGGCGTGCTGGCCGCGGCGGTGTGGGCGTCGGTGCCCGGCACCGGGCGCCTGCGCCGCCCCTACATCGCACCGAGCACCGCACCGACCGTCCCCACCGACTCCGAAGCTCCCGTCACAGTCGGTCCGCAGCCGGACCCTCGCGGGGGATCGCTGCGGCGAACGCGACCGCCGATACGCCGGCGATGACTGCGATGACGAACGCCGTCGTGAAACCGCGTTCGCTCGGGAGTTCTCCTGCACCGAAGCCGGTGGTGATGAGCGTCGTCGACAGGATGGCCGTCGTCACGGCACTCGAGATCGACGTTCCCAGGGAGCGTCCGAGAGTGTTGATTCCGTTCGCCTGGCCGGACTGGGCCCGGTCGACGTGCAGGAGAATCAGAGCGGGCGCCGCGGAGAAGCAGAACGCGACGCTACCCATGATGAGCATGCTCGCCGCGACCAACTGCCAGAGCTGACCATGGAACGGTACGAGAAACACGTACCCGGCGGCGAACCCGCTCGCGCCGATGACCATCGTGATCTTCGGGCCGAACCGCTCCGACACCCGCGCCGCGATGCCCGGCATCGTCAGCGACACCAGGCCGCTCGGGGCGACACAGAGACCCGTGAAGACGAGGGACTTCCCCAGTCCGAATCCCGTCTGGGTCGGTAGCTGCATCAACTGAGGCTGCGCGAGCAGGATCACGTACATACCGATTCCGACCGCGATCGTGGCCAGGTTCGTGAACAGGATCGGGCGGGTCGCGGTCGTACGCAGGTCGAGCAAGGGCGCACTGATCCGCAACTCGTACCACCCCCACAACGCGAGCACGATCACGGAACCGGCGAGTGTGCCGATCGTCGCCGCGGAACCCCATCCCCACAGGTTTCCGTTGCTGAGGGCGATCAGGAGGCCGATCACGCCGATACTCAGCCCCACTGCGCCCACGACATCGACTCGCGTGCCCGGCCGCCCGGTCGTTTCCGGCACGACGGCGACGATGCCGGCCAGAGCGATGAGGCCGAGAACCACACACGCACCGAACAACCCGCGCAGCCCGACGAACTCGGCGGCCACGGCGCTCACCGTGAAGCCGAGAGCACCGCCCACACCCACCATCGCGCTGACCAGGCTGACGGACTTGAACACGCGGTCGCCGTGCACGAACGAACGCAACGCACTGATGCCCAGGGGGATCATCGCCATCGTGACGCCCTGGAGGACACGGGCGACGATCATCGGACCGACTGTCGTCGCCGATGCGCCGATCGCCGATCCGGCAACCATGCAGGCCATGGCGATGACCATCATCCGCCGCTGACCGTAGAGGTCACCGAGACTGCCGAACAGCACACTGCTGATCGCTCCCGACAGGAGCATCGCGGTCACCATCCACGAAGTCGCACCGGACGATGCGTTCAGCATTTCGGGGAGCTCCGGCAGCATCGGGACGACGAGGGCCTGCATCATCGTGCCCAGCAGCGCCGAGAAGGCGATGACGGGCACGGTCATTCTCGAGCGCTTCCCGTCGGCGTCGTCGTCGCGATCCGCGTCGAGGCGGCCTCGGTCCGTGTTGGTCGGCCGCACTGCCCGCAACGGTCCATCCCTTCTCTCTGGAGTCGGCTGAACCGGAAGGCGAGCCGAACCATTTATATCAGGTCCCTGATAAGGCACCTGATATAGACTGCCGGCAACGGCACGACGAACTCGAGGAGACCACCGTGGCGGACTATCTGTCCGACCTTCTCTCGCAACCGGATCCGACCGGACTCGACAACCTTCATCACCGACTCCGGTATGTCTCCCAACTCGCGCTACGCGTCGTCGACGACGAGATGGCGACGATCGATCTCACGATCGCGAGGTACACGGTGCTCGCGGCGATCAAGCGCCACCCAGGTGTTTCGGGCGCGGCGCTGGCGAACACGACGCTGCAGACGCCCCAGTCCCTCACGAGCATGGCCGCGATCCTGGAACGCGACGGCCTGATCCTCCGCACCCCGGGCAAGGGGAGGATCATCGGTCATTCCCTCACCGACGCGGGCGAAACGGCCGCCGCCGCAGGCCGGGACATCCTGGAGGACTTCCACGGTCGGCTGGTCGAGGAACTCGGCGCCGAGCGAGTGCGACGCCTCAATGCCGACCTCGACGCGTTCGCTGCGGCGCTACTCGCGCAACGACGTTGACGGGGACCGGGCCAGAACACGAAAACGCTCGGCCGGGGAACCCCGGCCGAGCGTTTCGCTGATCCGATAGACGCGATGCGCCCTGGACGTCCTACGCGACGCCCTCGTCCTTGGCCGCCTGCGCGACCGCCGCGGCGACCGCCGGGGCAACCCGCGGGTCCAGCGGGCTCGGGACGATCTTGTCGACCGCGAGCTCGTCGCCGAGCACCGACAGGATCGCCTCCGCGGCTGCCAGCTTCATGCCCTCGGTGATCCGGCGCGCACCGGCGTCCAGGGCGCCCTTGAAGACACCGGGGAACGCGAGCACGTTGTTGATCTGGTTCGGGAAATCGCTGCGGCCCGTCGCGACGATCGCGGCGTACTTGCTCGCGATGTCGGGGTGGATCTCGGGATCCGGGTTCGACATCGCGAAGATGATCGACTCGGGAGCCATCGTCGCGATGATCTCCTCGGGCACCGTGCCCGCCGAGACACCCAGGAACACGTCGGCGCCGTCGAGTGCCTCGACGATCCCACCGGTGCGTCCGGCCGGGTTGGTGCGAGCAGCGAGGTCGGCCTTGATCTCGTTGAGATCGCCGCGGTCGCTCGAGACGATGCCCTTCGAATCCAGGACGGTCACGTCGGGCACACCCGCAGCGAGCAGGATGTTGGCGCACGCGACACCGGCTGCACCGGCACCGGAGATCACCACGCGCAGACCCTCGATCCCGCGGTTCTGGACCTTCGCGGCACCGCGCAGCGCCGCGAGCGCCACGATGGCCGTGCCGTGCTGATCGTCGTGCATCACGGGGCAGTCCAGCGCCTCGATGACGCGGCGCTCGATCTCGAAGCAGCGCGGCGCCGAGATGTCCTCGAGGTTCACTGCGCCGAAACTCGGGCGCAGACGGATCAGGGTCTCGACGATCTCGTCGGGATCCTTGGTGTCGAGCACCAGCGGGATCGAGTTGAGGCCGGCGAAGTTCTTGAACAGCGCCGACTTGCCCTCCATGACGGGAAGCGAGGCGCGCGGGCCGATGTCGCCGAGGCCCAGAACCGCGGTGCCGTCGCTCACGACGACGACGAGCCGGCTGGTCCACGTGTAGCGATCGGCCAGCGTCTCGTCGGCGTGGATCGCACGGCTGACCTGCGCAACACCGGGGGTGTACGCGATCGACAGCGCACGCTGGGAATCGAGGGGCGCGGTCGTCTCAACTGAGAGCTTGCCACCGATGTGGCCCGCGAAAATTTCCTCGTCGGTGATTTCGACCTTTGGCGTTACGGAAGCTTCAGACACAGGGGACACGATGACACTCCTCTTGAGGCCAGACTCACTCGGGTCCTGGTTACTGAGAAGTAACCGTCTCGGCAAGATGAAAACGAGACAGCACTTCGAAACACAGGATTTGATCGGTTGCAGCTACCGGGGCGCGCGATCGCTGCACTACTGCCGGAGCGTGATGGCGCCGGGCGGGGTGGGCCCTGGCTCAAGTTCTGCCACCTGGAGAACTCCAACGAAGGGCGGTAGCACCCACGTGGAGTGCAGTAATTCTGCACCATCGGGAGGCAGGAATCAAATCCGTCAGATCGGTCGAAACCTCACCGAAAAGTGGTTCTACCTGTGAGGACGCACAGTGTCGCGCGCCGGATGGCGACGAAAGTGGGCGGTCAGGACCACCACTGGCTCCACAGCAACAGCCCGGTGATCGCCAGCGCCGCGATCGCCGACATCACCGCGGCTCCCCCGCGGCGCCGATCCGCGAACACCTGGAGCCCGACAACGGCGACACTCGCCAGCACGTGCGCGGTGATCGACTCGCCGCCCGGCCCGGGGAAACCGCGGTCCGACGCGAGGTACGCGGTACCGATCACGACGAGCGTGAGGACCACGACGCCGCCCGCCACGACACCGGACAGCCCCCGCAGGGCACGCACCGCCCACGAGTCACCCCGACGACGGACGCCGTCGAATCCGTCCCGCATCACCGGCCGGATCCCCCGATCGTGACGTCGCTGCCGGAGAGCACCGGCACTCCACTCGCCCGCGCCACCAGCGCCTCGAACTCGCCGGGATCGGTGGTGTGCCGGCCGAGCTCGATGGTCTTGTTCGACCCGTGGTAGTCCGACGACCCGGTGGTGATCAGATCCAGTTCGGACGCCAGCGACCGCAGGACCGCGACGTCGTGCTCGTCGTGATCGGGGTGATCGACCTCGAGTCCACCCAGACCGCGCTCGGCGAGTACACGGATGTGGTCGAGCGACAGCAGCCGTCCGCGCGTGCGGGCCCGGGCGTGCGCGATCACACTCACCCCGCCGGCACCGGCGACCATCTGGACCGCGTGCTCGAGCGGGGTGTCGACCTTGTGCACGTAGTAGCGGCTCCGGGTGGACAGCAGATCGGTGAACGCCTCGCCGACGCTGGCGACCACGCCGGCACGGACCAGCGCCTGCGCCAGGTGCGGCCGTCCGACAGCGGGGCCGGCGTCGGCCATCAGCGCGTCGGGATCGATCGGAAGCCCGTCGTCGGCCATCCGTGTCGCCATCGCACGCAGCCGCGCCACCCGCTCCCCGCGCAGGCGCTCGCGCTCGACGGCGAATTCGCGCGCGCTCGGATCGAACAGGTAGGCCAGCAGGTGCACGGCCACCGGACGCCCGTCCTCGCCCCGCCCCTCGCACGACATCTCCATGCCCCGCACCAACTGCATTCCGGCGGGAAGGGCGGCCGCCGCGTCGCTCCAGCCTGCGGTGGTGTCGTGGTCGGTGATCGCGAGTACGTCGACTCCGGCCCGCGCCGCGGCGTGCACCAGTTCCGTCGGCGTGTCCGTGCCGTCGGAGGCGGTCGAGTGGGTGTGGAGATCGATACGCACCGGTCCAGTGTGTCAGGTCCGAAAGATGTGCGCTGCGCCCGCTTTACCGGCGGGTCACAAGGCGGCGGCGCCCCGATCGGGGTCGCGCACGTCGATTCCGGCCTCCGCCCAGGCCTCACGCAGCGCGGCGGCGCCGCGCAGACGCACCCACGCCGCCTCGGTTCCGGTCAACGGCACCACCGAGAGGAACTGGACGGGGTCCAGAGGTTCGGGCAGCACCAGGTCCGGGATCTCGCTGGGCCCCAGCAGAACCGCGGTGAACGGCACGCCCTTCCACAGCGGCTCCCCCAGGTCGATCAGGCCGTCCGGCTTGAGGACCACGCCCTCGACGGACGGTGCAGCGGCGAGGACGGCCAGCGTGCGGTGCACGCCGGACGCGACGCCCGCGCCGCCGACGAGGCTGAGCACCAGTTCGGCGCGCGGACCACGTGTCGGGTCGGCGATCATGTCGCTCGGATCGCCCATCGGGTGCCGCGAGCACCCCAGGCTCGCGTAGCGGACCGGACCATCACCGTCGCCGGGGTAGCGGAGGACATCGACGGGTTCGACTCCGAGGAACGTCACGGACGCAGCGGTCGGCTCCGGCCCGCCGATGTATTCGTCGAGATGTGCGCGTACGGCGGAGATAACGCTGTCAGTCACACACCCATCTAACACCCGGGCGCGCGAGGCTCACTCCGCTCGCCCGATCCGCACATCGAACGTCTCGGCCTCCGGGTGGGCGAAGCGCAGCAGACGCCGCCCTTCCGCCTCCACGGCCGCCGCGTGGGTGCGGGCGAGGGTCCGGAAGGTCGAGACCTCGAGCACCGCGGTCGCACCCTCCATCCGCGCTGCGATCCATCCGGCGACAGTGCCGCCGACGAGCAGCGCGGGCTTGACGATCCCGTTCTGCGTGAACAGCGCCCGCCTGTGCTCGTCGGCGAGGAAACGCGTGCGATCGGCGTACGAGAGCAGCATGTTGTCGTACGGCGCGAGGAACCGCACCGGGGCCGGGACCGAGGCGTCGGGCCGCGGAGCGTCCGGAAGGTCGAACAGCTCGGCCCCCGCCTCCGACGAGAATCGTTCGAGCCCGGGCCGCAGGCGGTCGACCACCTCCCCCAGCCGGGTGAGGCCGGACCAGGCCTGGACATCGCGCACGCTCGCGGGACCGTACGCCGCGAGGTACCGGAGCACCATCTGCTCCACCGAGGGGGCCGACGCGGCGGACCTGCCCACCCACGAGTCCAGTGTGGTGCACACCGCAGACCCCGACCGGCCCCACAGTCCGCGGGGTGGAAGCTGCACGAGCGGGACCAGCCCGCGCACCCCGTGCGCGAGGGCGTTCGGGTCACGTCCGGGCCAACACTCGGCCAGCAGCGGGCGCAACTGTGCCATCGTGCGGGGCTCTTGCTCGACGAGTCGCCGTCCGACCGCCGCGAGTTCGACCCGGTCGATTCCGGCCAGGTGCGGGGCGTGTTGCGTAGTGGTGTCGAGATCGCGGTCGAAGAGCGGCTGGACGAGAGCCCGGAGCGCGAACGCATCGTCGGCGGTCACCAGATGGACGGTGCCACGCATCAAGGCGATGCGGACCACCTCGCCGCGTTCGATCAGCCTGGCGAGATGCTCGGGCCGAAATCCCTTCAGCCGCGACCACAACGCGAAGTACGGCGCCGACGGGGACTGCGCCTGGACGCCGTACAGGTGCTCCACCGTCGTGAGCGTGTCGCCGGCGCTGCGCCGCAGTAGGTGCTGACGCGCGAGCGTTGCCCGCCCTGCCGAACGCTGCGACAACGCGTGGGGCCGAACGGTGGTCGGGCTCGGGCGTCGAACGTTCATGGGCTCGAACCTACTTCGATCCTCTCCCGACCACAGGGAAGCCGACTGGACATCCCCTACCCGACGCACTAGTTAGATGAATTAACCAATTTGCACTCCCCCTTGCCTCGCGCACACCTTGCTCCGCCCTTTGCTCGATCTCGTTCAGATTCGTCCAGGAGTCCCCTTGCCCCGCAATGAAACCCGCCCGCCCGGCACCGCCCTGACCGCCACGCTCTGCTTCGTCATCCTCGTCGCGTCGGTCCAGCAGACCATCGTCATCCCCCTGTCCGGTGTGATCGGCCACCAGCTCGACGTCGACACGACCGCGATCGGCTGGACGCTCACCGCGAGCTTCCTCGCGGCGGCGGTCACCACACCGATAGCGGGCCGGATGGCGGATCTGCGCCGCAAGCGGACGGTCCTGCTGGGCGTCCTGGTGATCGTGCTGGTCGGGTCGATCATCGGGGCCGTCACCGAGTCGCTGCCGTGGCTGCTGGTCGCACGCGTGCTGCAGGGTCTGTCGTTCACAGCCTTCCCGGTGAGTATCGCGATTCTGCGCGACGAGTTCACGCCGAAGCGGCTGACGTCCGCGATGGGCCTGCTGTCCGGCACGCTCGGTTTCGGCGGCGCCATCGGCATGGTCCTGACCGGACTGCTCGTCTCGGAGGGCACCGACTACCGACGAGTGTTCTGGCTCGCGACAGGCATGACGATCATCGCGCTCGTCGGCGTCGTCGCGACGGTGCCGTCCCGCCCGAACCCCACCCCCGGTCGGGTGGACTGGGCCGGCGCCGCACTGCTCGGCGCGGGGCTGGTGCTGCTGCTGATGCCGCTGGCCGAGGGCGTCCGGTGGGGCTGGACCTCGCCCGCGACGATCGGCTGCGCCTTCGGCGGCCTCGTCGTGCTGGGCGTCTGGTTCGCCCTCGAACGCCGGATCGGCCAGCCGCTCGTGCCGACCGAGATGCTCACTCGCCGGCCCGTGCTGTTCACCCACCTGGCCGGTCTGCTCGTCGGCGCCGGAATGTTCGTCAACGTCACGGCGGTGATGTACTTCGTGCAGAGTTCCCGCGGGGTCGCCGGCTACGGCTTCGACGCCGATCCGATGCGCGCCAGCGTGATGTTCATCCTCCCCGGCGCGACCGTGGGCGTGATCGCGTCGATCTGCAGCGGCATGCTCATCACCCGGTTCGGCCCGCGCAGCGTGATGGCGGCGGCATCCGTGCTCGGGGTGCTCGGGTTCGGTTCGATGATCGTGGCGCACGAGCACGCGTGGCAGGTGGTGTGCGCGTCGATGCTGATGTGCGCGTTCACGAGCCTGTCGTACGCGTCCCTGCCCGCGTTGCTGGTCGCGGAGGTGGAACCGGGCCTGACGGGCGTCGCCAACAGCGTCAACTCGATCGCCCGGACCGTCGGCAGCAGCGTCGCGAGCGCCCTGTTGGCGACCCTGCTCACGACCCACACTGCCGCCGGTGTAGCCACGGTGGACGCCTACCTGATCGCGTTCGCGATCGGTGCCGGATGCGCTGTGGCCGCGACCCTGCTGGTGTTCCTCGCTACCGCGAAGTCCCACCGGCGCCGGCAGGCCGGTGCGGAAGCGGCGCCGGTCGGCTAGAGCGCAAGCTTGGCCAGCATGTCGCGGGCGGACTCCGCCGTCTTCGGGTCGCACAGCACGTCGTAACGTCCGGCCACCAACTGCATCGTCGACGAGAAGTCGCGCGTGCCACGGGCCGCCGCGTACGGGATTGTGGTGGAGATCAGCCCGAAGATGATGCCGCCGAACACGCCCACCAGCAACGGTCCGAGGAATCCGCCGGTGAAGATGCCGAGCAGGAGGCCGAAGAACACGCCCAGCCAGGCACCCGAAACGATGCCGCCACCAATGACTTTGGCCCAGGTCAGCCTGCCGAGCACGCGCTCGACCTGCATCAGGTCGACGCCGACGATCGTGACGTCCTCGACCGAGAACTCCTGATCCGACAGGTAGTCCACGGCGCGCTGCGCCTCGGCGTACGTCGGATACGAACCGATGGGCCAGCCGGTGGGCGGCGTCGGTAGCCCGCGGCCCTGTCGGTTCGGCTGCGAGAGTGGATTCGTCATCGTCTTCGTCTCTCCTGCTCGGGGGCGTGCGATATGTCCGGTCCTACCGATGTCCGGTTCTTGATATCAATTGTGCCCGCACCGAGCGACGAGCGCCTACCCGTTCGCGGGCGGCGTGAACGCCGACGTGCGCGCCATGCCGGCCGCGCGCCCCTTCGCCGAGATCACCAGGGCCATCTTGCGGCTCGCCTCGTCGATCATCTCGTCACCGAGCATGACCGCACCGCGTCCGCCACCCTCCGCGGAAGTGTGGAACTGGTAGGCGTCGAGGATCATCTCCGCCTGGTCGAAGTCTTCCTGCCGCGGGCTGAAGACCTCGTTCGCGGCGTCGATCTGGGTGGGGTGCAGGACCCACTTGCCGTCGAACCCCAGTGCGGCCGTCCGCTGCGCGGAGCGACGGAACGCGTCGACGTCCCGGATCTGCAGGTACGGGCCGTCGATGGCCTGCAGGTCGTGCGCCCGCGCGGCCATCAGGATCGTCATCAGGATGTGGTGGTAGGCGTCGCCGCGGTCGTACCCGTCGGGCTGCTCGCCGACCACGAGCGTGCGCATGTTGATGCTGGCCATGAAGTCCGCCGGACCGAACACGAGCGTCTGGACGCGCGGGCTGGCGGTCGCGATCGCGTTGATGTTCGTCAAGCCGATCGCATTCTCGATCTGCGGTTCGATGCCGATCCGGCCCACCTCGAGGCCGTTGGCCTTCTCGATCTGCGTCAGCAGCAGGTCGAGGGCCTGAACGTGACTGGCGTCGGGCACCTTCGGCAGCAGCACGGCGTCGAGATTGGCGCCCGCGCCGCCGACAACGGTCGCGATGTCCGCGTGGGTCCACTCGGTGGTCCAGTCGTTGACCCGCACCACCTTGATCTGCTCGCCCCACCCGTCCTCGTTGAGCGCGTCGACGATCCGCGCCCGCGCCTCGGCCTTCGCGATCGGCGCCACCGCGTCCTCGAGGTCGAGGAAGATCTCGTCGGCAGGCAGACCCTTCGCCTTGTCGATCATCTTCCGGCTCGAACCCGGCACCGCCAGGACGGACCGACGCGGCCTGATACGAGAAGTCATGACCGACGGCCCTCCGAATTCAGTGGATCACACAGCAAGGATCTAGCCTTTTCATCATGGCAGCTGTGAACAAGGTATTCGCAGCCAGGCTCGCCGGCCTGGTGGTTCTCGGACCGGACGGCGAGTCGATCGGGCGTGTGCGGGACGTGGTCCTGACGATCCGAATAGGCCGACAACCGCCCCGGGTGCTGGGCCTGGTCATCGAAATGTTCACGCGCAAGAGAATTTTCGTGCCCATGCTCCGCGTCACCGCGATCGAACCGGCGTCGGTCACCCTCAAGACCGGCAACGTCAGTCTGCGCCGCTTCACCCAGCGTCCGACCGAGATCCTGGCACTCGCCCAGGTTCTCGATTCCCGCGTCCGGATCGACGATCCGGAGGTCACCGAGACCATCGGAACCGACGCGGTGATCGTCGACCTCGGGATCGAGCTCACCCGCACCCGCGACTGGGTGGTGTCCCGGGTCGCGGTGCGTGCTCCGCGCGGGCGACTCGGCCGCCGCTCCGCGATCCACGTCGTCGACTGGCAGCACGTGCACGGGCTGACCCCGACCGCGCTGTCGATGCCGGGCCAGGGCGTCTCCCAGCTGCTGATGCAGTTCGAGGGCATGCGCCCCGCCGACGTCGCGCACGCGATGCGCGAGCTGCCCGAGAAGCGCCGCCACGAGGTGGCATTCGCGCTCGACGACGAACGCCTCGCCGACGTCGTGCAGGAGCTGCCCGCCGACGACCAGACCGACCTGCTGCTCCACCTCGAGGTCGAACGCGCGGCGGACGTGCTCGAGGCGATGGACCCCGACGACGCCGCCGACCTCCTCGGCGAGCTCCCCGAGACCGACGCCGAGTCGTTGCTGCAGCTGATGGATCCGGAGGACTCCGCCCCGGTCCGTCGTCTCCTCGAGCACTCCCCCGACACCGCGGGCGGTCTCATGACGCCCGAACCGGTGGTCCTGACGCCGTCCACGACGGTCGCCGAGGCGCTGGCCCGCGCCCGCAACGCCGACCTGACCCCCGCGCTCGCCAGCATGGTCTTCGTGGTGCGGCCACCGACCGCGACGCCGACCGGGCGATATCTGGGGTGCGTCCACCTGCAACGGCTGCTCCGCGAGCCGCCCGCGAGCCTTGTCGGCGGCGTGCTCGACGACGACCTGCCCCGACTCGATCCCGAGGACTCGCTCGCCACCGTCACGCGGTACTTCGCCACCTACAACCTGGTGTGCGCGCCCGTCGTCGACGACGAGCACCATCTGCTCGGCGCGGTGACCGTCGACGACGTGCTCGACCACCTCCTGCCGACGGACTGGCGTGAAGAGGAGGCCGGCGATGAGTGAGCCGACCGGACGCCAGCGCCTCGAGACCCCCCGCGGGACTCGCGGGCTGCGCATGCACTTCGACGTCGAGGCCGTGGGCAGGGTGAGCGAGAGCATCGCACGGTTCCTCGGCACCGGCCGTTACCTACTGATCCAGACCGTGATCGTGATCGTGTGGATCGCGCTGAACATCTTCGCGGTGAGCCTGCAGTGGGATCCCTACCCGTTCATCCTGCTGAACCTCGCGTTCTCGACGCAGGCCGCGTACGCCGCGCCGCTGATCCTGCTGGCCCAGAACCGGCAGGAGAACCGCGACCGCGTCTCGCTCGAGGAGGACCGGGCGCGCGCCGAACAAACCAAGGCGGACACCGAGTTCCTCGCCCGCGAGCTGGCCGCGCTGCGGCTGGCGGTGGGCGAGGTCGCGACCCGGGACTACCTGCGCCGCGAACTCGACGACCTCAAGCAGATCCTCGCCGAACGCGACGCCCGACAGGACGACGACGGCGAACCCGGTCCATCCCCGAAGGCTCGCCCCGCGCGCAAGTAGCCCGGACACAGCGGACGATCCCCGCGGGTGTCACGGTTCCCCGACACGACCCGTCACCGATATGTAACGTGTGTCACATCGTTCGAGATGTATCCGACGGAACGCTCGGAACGAGGTACGTGAGCGTGGATGCAGGGTTCCTGCAAGGAGGGGTTGTCGAGTGCGTGTGCGTGGAACTGTCGGAGTGTCGGCCCTCGTCCTTGCCGGATTCGTGACAGCAGCGTCATCGATAGGTGGCGTGTTCGAGGCTCCCCCCACCGAGTCCGCGTCGGCCGCCGCGACCCACGACCTGGATCCCACCACCGAGCCTCCGGCCGCGCAGGCCGCCCTCATCCCCACCGTGGGGCTGGTCCCCGCCGCACCCCGGCCCGAGCGTCAACTGCGCACCGCGAAGCCGGCCGCGACGCCGACGATCCCGGACCCGGCGAGCCTGCTGCCCGGCGCCGCGCCGCGCTCGGTCCCGGTCCCTGTGGTGGTCGGCCCGCTCGGCATCCCGGAGATCGTCCTCAACGCCTACCGGTCGGCCGAGCTGACGATGGCGAGCACCCAGCCGGGTTGCGGACTGCAGTGGAACCTCCTCGCCGGCATCGGGAAGATCGAATCCGGCCACGCGGGTGGCGGCCAGACCGACGCGGCCGGCACCACCGTCACACCGATCCTCGGCCCCACCCTCAACGGACACCTGGCCGGCAACGAGATCATCACCGACACCGATCGCGGTCTGCTCGACGGTGATCCGACGCACGACCGCGCCGTCGGGCCGATGCAGTTCATTCCGAGCACCTGGGCGCGCTACGCGTCGGACGGCAACGGCGACGGCGTCGCGGACCCCAACAATGTCTTCGACGCCTCCCTCGCGGCGGCCCGGTACCTGTGTGCCGGCGGCCTCGACCTGAACGACCCGGCCCAGGCGTCGCGCGCCGTGCTGCGCTACAACAACTCGGCCTCGTACATGGCGAACGTCCTCGGATGGTCGGCGGCCTATCGGACCGGCGGAACAGCCGCCCCGTCGGTTCCCGTCACCCCCGCACCGCCCGAGCGGTCCCCCGATTCGGAGGCGGCATCGGTGGCCGCCGTGGCTCCCGAGTCCACGTCGGCCGCACCGCCCACCGCACCCGCGGCACCGCCTGCCGAGCAGGTCCCCGCACCTGCGCCCGCGCCCATGCCCCTCCCCGTCATCCCCGGGCTTCCGCCGCTGCCGTGCCTCGTCTTCTGCCCGCCCGCCGCGCCGGCGGAGGCACCCGCACCCCCACCGGGCCCGGTCGCATAACGGCGCCGCCTACCATGGGGGCATGGCAGCCCTGAGCGAGACCGCCGTCCGCACCGCACTGTCGCGGGTGCAGGACCCCGAGATCCGTAAACCCATCACGGAACTCGGGATGGTCAAGAGCATCGAGATCGGCGACGACGGCAGTGTCGACATCGGCATCTACCTCACCACCGCGGGTTGCCCGCTGCGTACCGAGATCACCGAACGCGTGACCAAGGCCGTCGCGGACGTCGAGGGCGCGGGCACGATCCGCGTCGACCTCGACGTGATGAGCGACGAGCAGCGGACCGAGCTGCGCCGCTCGCTCCGCGGCGACACCACCGAGCCGGTGATCCCGTTCGCCCAGCCCGGCTCGCTCACCCGCGTCTACGCGGTCGCGTCCGGCAAGGGTGGCGTCGGAAAGTCCAGCGTCACAGTGAATCTCGCTGCGGCCATGGCCGCGAAGGGCCTGTCGGTGGGCGTGCTCGACGCCGACATCTACGGCCACTCTGTACCCCGCATGCTCGGCACCGATGCCAAGCCCACCCAGGTGGAGCGGATGATCATGCCGCCGCAGTCCCACGACGTGAAGCTGATCTCGATCGCCCAGTTCACCCAGGGCAACACCCCGGTCGTGTGGCGCGGACCGATGCTGCACCGCGCGCTGCAGCAGTTCCTCGCGGACGTCTTCTGGGGCGATCTCGACGTGCTGCTGCTGGACCTGCCGCCCGGCACCGGTGACGTCGCGATCTCCGTCGCACAGCTCATCCCCGGCGCCGAGATCCTCGTCGTCACGACGCCCCAGCAGGCCGCGGCCGAGGTCGCCGAGCGGGCCGGCGCGATCGCGCTGCAGACCCGCCAGCGCATCGCCGGTGTCGTGGAGAACATGTCGTGGATGGAACTGCCCGACGGCACCCGTATGGAGGTGTTCGGCTCGGGTGGCGGGCAGGCCGTCTCGGACCGTCTCACGAAGGCCGTCGGCGCGAAGGTTCCCCTGCTGGGACAGATTCCGCTCGAGCAGGCCGTCCGCGAGGGTGGCGACGCCGGCATGCCGATCGTGCTCAGCGCCCCCGATTCCCCGGCCGGCAGCGCGCTGCGCGACATCGCCGACAAGCTGTCCGTGCGTGCCCGCGGCCTCGCCGGGATGTCCCTCGGCATCGACACCACCCGGCACCTGTAGGCGCTTCTCCGACGAGTAGGGCCCCCACGCGATCCGCGTGGGGGCCCTACTCGTGTGTACGTGGCGGCCGGTCGGCTACGTGGCGTCCGGGTCGACCGGCGGGCGCTCGTTCGCCGCGAGGGGCGGCGACGAGGGCGCCTGCTTCGACAACGACGGGCCCGTGGACCCGTTCGCGAAGGGCTTGCCGTCGAAGGTCCCGCTGATGATCGAGTCGTCACCGTCGAGCAGGTGCTTGGTAATGACCGCGCGCGGCGTCATGCCGCGCAGCTGGTTGAGGTCGGACAGCGGCTTGCGGAGATCGTCGAACTCCGGTCCCAGCTCGTCCTTGAGTTGCTGGCTGGCGCCGCCCGCGTAGTCCCGGACCTGACGCATCGTCTTGGTGACCCAGCTGACGGCGCCAGGAAGCCGCTCGGGTCCGAGGATCACGAGCGCTGCGATGAGGAGCACCATGAACTCGCCCCAGCCGATGTTGCCAAACACGGGTTCAGAGTACGTGCCCGACGCCGGAATCGCTCGTGTGATCCGCAAATATCACATGCCCGTCACATACTGGACGCTCACATCAGTCCGATGTGGGCGTCACCTGGACGTCGACGAGCCGCCCGGAGCGGACCAGCTGCACCTGAACCTGCTGACCGACCGTCTGGTCGTGCACGGCCACGACCAGCTCGTCGGCGCTCGCCACGGTCCGATCACCGACCTTGACGATCACGTCGCCCTCGACGATGCCGGCTTCCTCCGCCGGACTTCCGGACTGCACGTTGGCGACCTGGGCACCGCTGGTCGCGTCGTTGATGACCGTGCGGGCATTGACGCCGATCTCCGGATGGTGCATCACGCCGTTGCGGATCAGTTCCTGCGCGACCGCCGTGACGTCGTCGATCGGGATGGCGAAGCCGAGACCCACCGAGCCGCCGCTCTCGGATCGGATCGCCGAGTTGATGCCGATCACGCGGCCCTCCATATCGACGAGGGGGCCACCCGAGTTGCCGGGGTTGATCGCGGCGTCGGTCTGGACGGCGTCGATCACGGCGTCGGTGTCGGTGCCCTCGCCGCTGAGCCGCACCGGACGCTGGAGTGCGCTCACGATGCCTCGGGTCACGGTCTTGTTCAGGCCCAGCGGGGAGCCGACCGCCACGACGTCCTGACCCACCCGCACGTCGTCGGACCGGCCGAGGTCGGCGACGGTCAGGTTCTCCGCCTCGGTCTTGAGGACCGCGAGATCGGTCTTGATGTCGCGGCCGACGATCTGCGCCGGCACCTTCGTGCCGTCGGAGAACGTGACGCGGATCGTCGAGTCCCCCGGATTGGTCGCGGCCATCGAGATGACGTGATTGTTGGTGACGACGTAGCCCGCGCCGTCGACGACGACGCCCGAACCGGTTCCGGACTGATCACCCTGTGCCACCTGGATCGACACCACCGACGGCAGGACGGCGTCGGCGACGGTGGCGATCTGCCCCTGCGGGGCGTCTTCGCCGCCGCCGGACTGCGACAGCGTCACCCGATCGCTCGTGAGGGACCCCCGGTCCGACGTGACCGCGGTGGCGATCAGGCCGCCCACCAGGCCGATCGCGAGCGCGGTGGCCGCCAGGGCCACGAGCGCCTTCCGTTCGATGCGTTCGCCCAACAGGACGTCACGGATGCCGAGTTTGGGGGCGTCCGGCAGCGGCGCGGGACCGGTGGCGGCCTCGGCTGGAGCGCCGAGCCGGACGGGGGCCTCGGGATCGCGCCACGGATCGCCGTCCGGTGCGTCCTCGGGGACGTCGGGTGGGCCCTCGGGGCCGCGCTGCAGCGAATGTGGCTCACCGGCGGGACGACCGAACGCCTCCGCCATGACCGCGTCGGGCGCACCGAGGCGGAGCGTGGGCGCGCCGGTGGCGCGGTGCTCGGCCTCCGGCACGAAGGAACCGCTCACGCCCGCGGGACGCCCGAACGCGTGTTGCGCCGTGGGGTCGACGTCGGGGCGATACACAGGGCGGGGAGCCAGCCGCGGCCCGTCTTGACGGGCGGAACCCGCGTGCCCGCCGGTGTCCGGGGTGTCGCCGTCAGCCGTCCCCGGCGTGCTCGAATCAGCCGTCACGCGCGCATGTCCCCCTCGTGTGCGTCAGTCACGCATGCCAGTATCACCGATCAGGACAGCGGTGTGCCGGGAGGCACCGTCAGCGGCGCCGACGGAACGGCCAGCGACGGGAAATGTCGCTGTCCCGGTCGAACGAGATGATGCCCGGAGTTGAATCCCGTGCGGGGTTGTCCTCGGGGTCGGGCACGTGGCAGCGCGGGATCTGGCTCAGCAGACCGAGCAGGGAACTGGGCATGGCGACCTCGCCGGCATGCCGCAGCGCGATCCGCGCCTGCTGCTGGGCATCGACCTCCGCGGCGCAGTCGGGACACAAGGCCAGGTGCTGGGAGGCACGCAGATACGCGTTCATGCGGAGTTCGCCGTCCACATACGAGGCGATCGCCTCGCTCGCCAGGTGTTCAGTGGAGCCGAACTGACGAGGTCTGCGCGCCTGCGTCATCAAACCCTCCTGCACCACTACCCGACACCGATCTGATCGGAGTCAACCTTCCCATTCGCGGCCAGGTGGTCACGCAATGCCTGTCGTCCGCGATGAATCCTGCTGCGAACAGTACCCAGCTTGACTCCCAGTGTCGCACCGATCTCCTCGTACGACAGTCCCTCGATGTCACACAGGACCACCGCGGCACGGAACTCGGGAGCCAGCGAATCCAGCGCCGACTGCAGGTCGGGTGCCAGACGCGCGTCGTGGTAGATCTGCTCGGGGTTCGGCGAATCCGACGGGACCCGGTCGTAGTCCTCGGGCAGCGCCTCCATCCGGATGCGGTTGCGACGACGCACCATGTCGAGGAAGAGGTTCGTGGTGATCCGGTGCAGCCAACCCTCGAACGTGCCGGGCTGGTAGTTCTGCAGCGACCGGAAGACACGGATGAACGTGTCCTGCGTCAGGTCCTCGGCGTCCTGCGCGTTGCCCGAGAGGCGGTAGGCCAGCCGGTAGACGCGGTCGCCGTGCTCGCGGACCAACTCGTCCCACGACGGCATCGCGGCCCGGTCACCCGTAGCGTCGAACGCGGCCGTGCCGGTCGGTTCGGGGCATTCGACATCGATGCCGACTGCGGACACACCAGAATCTGTGCCCGCCGCGATTCCTTCGGCGGTGTCGGTGGGTGTGCGTTCGGCATTGATCATCAGGATGGGTGGATCCTCCTACTCAGGACCGCTGATCACGAGACACGGGATTGTGGACGTTCAACTCCCGAGAACTCGGAATTGTTCCCACCGCCCGCGAGGAGCGTGATCTTCACGCCGTGCGGTCTAGTCGTCCGGCGTTGCACTCAGCCTGTCGTACCCCGATATGTGCGCACTATGAACAAGCTGAGCGGGGGCTGAGAATTCTGCCGAGGCGGGCCTCGCAATGTCACCGAGGCGGGCCTCGCAATGTCACCGAGGCGGGCCTCGACGGGTCCAGACGAGCGAGCCTCGAGGAATCGGGAACGCGGCGCGGCTAGCCTCTATTGCGTGCACACGAACGCCGAACGGATTCTCACCCACACCGAGGACACGATCCTCGAGGACGAGATGCTGACCACCGCACGGGACCGAGCCACGGAACTCGGTGCCGAGCCGGTACCTGCGCCGGTCGGTGCCGCACTCGCGCTCTTCACCAGGATGCTCGATGCGAAGACCGTTGTCGAGGTCGGAACCGGCGCCGGCGTCAGCGGGTTGTGGCTGCTCCGTGGCATGCGCGAGGACGGCGTCCTCACCACGATCGACAGCGAACCCGAACATCAGCGTGCCGCCAAGCAGGCGTTCCGAGTGGCCGGCATCGCGCCGTCCCGGACCCGCCTGATCAACGGCCGCGCCCTCGACGTTCTGCCGCGCCTCGCCGATTCGGCCTACGACCTGGTGTTCGTCGACAACTGCCCTGCCGACCACCCGCACTTCGTCCGTGAGGGCGTGCGGTTGCTGCGCCCGGGTGGCGTGATCGTGCTCCACAACGCGCTGCTGGGCGGCCGTGTGGCCGATCCGGGCCAGCGCGATGCCACCACGGTCGCGGTCCGGGAGGCCGCGCGGACCATCGCCGACGACGACCGGCTCACCCGCGTGCTGTTCCCGGTGGGCGACGGTCTGCTCTGCGCCGCCCGGCACTGACGTCCAGGCCACCGGTCTGGACGCGCGGTCCGGCGGCGGCTAGATCCACACGCCCTTTCCGATAGTGACGACGCCGCCGTTGCTGACGGCGAACCGTTGGCGGTCCCGTTCGAGGTCGACACCGATGATCTCGCCCTCGCCGACCACGACGTTCTTGTCGAGGATGGCGCGGCGCACCACGGCACCCTTGCCGACCCGGACGCCGGGCATCAGGACACTGCCCTCGACGGTGGCGCCGTCCTCGACCATGACGTTGGAGCTGAGCACCGAGTTGCGGACGGTGGCCGCGGACAGGATCGACCCGGCACCGACGACGGACTCCTGTGCCAGTCCGCCCTTGACGAATTTCGCGGGCGCCAGGTTCTCGGCACCGCCCCGGATCGGCCAGCGCCGGTTGTAGAGGTTGAACACCGGGTGGACGGAGACGAGGTCCATGTGCGCGTCGTAGAACGCGTCGATGGTGCCGACGTCCCGCCAGTACCCGCGGTCACGGTCCGTCGCGCCGGGGACCACGTTGTTCTTGAAGTCGTAGACCGACGCGAGCCCGGCGTCGACGAGCGCCGGAATGATGTCGCCGCCCATGTCGTGGTCGGAATCGGAGTTCTCGGAGTCGGCGCGGATCGCGTCGACGAGAACCTTCGTGGTGAAGACGTAGTTGCCCATCGAGGCGAACGTCACATTGGGGTCGTCGGGCGTTCCCGGCGGGTGTGCGGGCTTCTCGAGGAACTGGGTGATCCGGCCGGTCTCGTCGCTGTCGATGCATCCGAACGCGAACGCCTCGCTGCGCGGTACCCGGATCCCCGCGACGGTGACCCCCGCTCCCGAGTCGATGTGATGCTGCACCATCTGCTCGGGATCCATCCGGTACACATGGTCGGCACCGAAGACGACGATGTACTCGGGATCCTCGTCGTAGACCAGGTTGAGGGACTGGAAGATCGCGTCGGCGCTGCCCGTGTACCAGCGGGGGCCCAACCGCTGCTGCGCAGGTACCGGGGTGATGTACTCGCCGGCGAATCCGGACAGCCGCCACGTCTGCGAGATGTGCCGGTCGAGGGAATGCGACTTGTACTGGGTGAGCACGCAGATCCGTAGGTACCCCGCATTCACCAGGTTGCTGAGCACGAAGTCGATGAGGCGGTAGGCGCCACCGAAGGGGACTGCGGGCTTGGCGCGGTCAGCGGTGAGCGGGTACAAGCGCTTACCCTCGCCACCGGCGAGCACGATCCCGAGCACATGGGGCTGACTCCTCACACCCGTCAACCTATCGGCCAGCCCCGACCGCCGCCAGCATTGCCCCGAACAGGCGGGGTCGTGCTGGCCGGAACGGGTTCCGGCGGTTACGTTTAGCCGGTGCGGGTCGCGATGATGACGAAGGAGTACCCCCCGGAGATCTACGGTGGCGCCGGTGTCCACGTCACCGAACTGGTCACCCACCTGCAGCGGCTGTGCGATGTCGACGTGCACTGCATGGGTGCGCCCCGCGACGGTGCGTTCGTCCACGGCCCCGATCCCGCCCTCGCCGGCGCCAATCCAGCCCTGAGCACCCTGTCGGCCGAACTGCGGATGGCGTACGCCGCGGGCGGCGCCGACGTCGCGCACTCGCACACCTGGTACACCGGCCTCGCCGGGCATCTGGCGGGCGAACTCTACGACATCCCGCACATCGTCACAGCGCACTCGCTGGAGCCGCGGCGGCCGTGGAAAGCCGAGCAGCTCGGTGGCGGCTACCGGGTGTCGTCGTGGTCCGAGCGCAACGCGATGGAGCACGCCGACGCGGTGATCGCGGTCAGCGCGGGCATGCGCGCCGACGTCCTCGACACGTATCCGGCGATCGATCCGGCCCGGGTGCACGTGGTGCACAACGGCATCGACGCCGGCGCATGGTATCCCGGTCCGGCCGAGCGAACCGCCGTGTCGGTGCTGGCGACGCACGGCATCGATCCCGCGCGGCCCATCGTGGTCTTCGTCGGACGGATCACCCGGCAGAAGGGGCTCGGCCATCTGGTCGCCGCGGCACACGACTTCGACCCGGCGATCCAGCTGGTGCTGTGCGCGGGTGCACCCGACACCGCCGAGTTGGCCGCGGAAACCGAGGCGGCCGTCGCACGCCTCACCGCCCGACGCGGCGGGGTCTTCTGGATCCGGGACATGCTCCCCACCACGCAGGTGCGGGAAATGCTCTCCGCCGCGACGGTATTCGTGTGCCCGTCGGTGTACGAGCCGTTGGGGATCGTGAACCTCGAAGCCATGGCGTGCGAGACCGCGGTGGTCGCCTCCGACGTCGGCGGGATTCCCGAGGTGGTGGAGGACGGCGTCACCGGTCGGCTGGTCCACTACAACTCGTACGAGCCGGGGGCGTTCGAGCACGCGCTGGCGGCAGCCGTCAACGAGGTGGCGACCGATCCGGACCGAGCCGCGGAGATGGGGCGGGCGGGCCGGCTGCGGGCGACGGCGGAGTTCTCGTGGGCCCGTATCGCGCAGCAGACCCTGGACGTCTACACCGAGGTCCTCGACCGGCGATAGGTCGAGACGACCACCGATGCCGTCACCGGGAACGGTTGGGGCAGCGCCGCGATCGCCTCGGTTCGGCGCTCGGCCGTGAGATGACGGGCCGACGGCCCCATTCCCACGAGGTTCTCGAGATCCCGGTGCGAGAGCATCATCCGGGTCTCGACGGGCGTGCGGTGAACCCGTTCGAACCGTCCGGCGACGGTCTCCCCCAGCCGCTCGACCTTGCGGTCGTCGACCCGGACCATGCCGAGCAGCTCCACGAGCTCGACGAGGTGCCGGTCCGTGGGTGTGAGCACGACGAGGGTGCCCCCGTCTGTCAGAACCCGGTCGATCTCGGCGGCGTTGCGCGGCGCGAAGATCGAGAGGACATGAGTGAGGGCGGCGTCCTGCACGGGCAGTTGCCGCCACACATCGGCGACGACGGCGGCGGCACGCGGATGCGCCCGGGCCAGTCGCCGCGCCGCGGGCTTGGAGACGTCGAGCCCGATGCCCTGCGCGGACGCCGACGCGTCCAGGACGCGGGCGAGATAATGCCCGGTGCCGGCACCGATCTCGAGGATGCGGGGATCGACACCGTCGTCCGTCGTCTGCACGACGGCCTCGGCGACCGCGGTCATGAGCGGGTCGAAGTGCCCTGCGTCGAGGAAATCGCAGCGCGCAGCGATCATCTCGGGGCTGTCCCCGGTAAACTTGGTCGCGGCACCGGTCAGCAACGTGACGTATCCCTGCCGCGCGATGTCGAAGCTGTGGCCACGCGCGCACACCAGGGCACGATCGGCCAGATCCAACTCGTCGCCGCACTGCGGGCACGCGAGTAGCGCGCACACATCCGCCAGCACCTGTACCGCCGTGCCCTTTCCGGAGATCACCCGTTCGTCCGATCACGCATCAACGTCTCCGGCCGGGTCGTCTTGCCGACCCGGCCGGAACGCCGAAGAGGGTTGATCCGCTAGCTGGTGACACCCTTGAGTTCGTCCCCGAGCGCTGCTGCTTCCTCCGGGGTGAGTTCGACGACCAGACGTCCACCGCCCTCGAGTGGAACCCTCATGACGATTCCTCGTCCCTCTTTGGTTGCCTCGAGGGGACCGTCCCCGGTCCGGGGCTTCATGGCCGCCATCCTCTGCTCCCTCCAAATCTGCGCCGGACTTTTCTAGCGCCTCGGGTTACCGTGGATACCTCGCCAGCAATTAGCGAGGCTCTGGAGTCCATTCTTCCCTATCGAGTGGGTTGCCGGGAAGCTGAGGCACAAAACCACCCGAATCAGACAGCGTCACAGGCCGGGTTCCACCCAGCACGCCGCGATGTGGTCGTCGACCATCCCGGTGGCCTGCATGAGCGCATATGCCGTGGTAGGGCCCACGAAACGAAAGCCCCGACGTTTCAGTTCCTTGGCCATCGAGGTGGACTCGGGCGTGACCGCCGGAACATCGTCGACTCGCTCGAACCGCCGCGCGCGCCGCGGCGGTTCGAACGACCACAACAGCGTGTCGAGATCGGTGTCGGCCAGATCCAGGACCGCACGGGCATTGCCGATCACGGCCTCGATCTTCGCCCGGTTCCGGACGATCCGCGCGTCGCCCAGCAAGCGGTCGACGTCGGACTCCGTGTAGGCCGCGACGATCTCGGGGTCGAAGTCCGCGAACGCGTCCCGGAACGCCGGCCGCTTGCGCAGGATGGTGATCCAGGACAGCCCCGACTGGAACGCCTCGAGGCACAGCCGCTCGAACAATTCGTCGCGGCCGTGCAGCGGCTGCCCCCACTCGAAATCGTGGTAGTCGCTGTAGATTCGGGAGCCGTCGGTGTCGGTGGCCCAGGGGCAACGCACCCGCTCTTCCGGCGGTGCGCCGACGTCGATCCCGACGGCGCTCACCGCTCCGGCTCCGCACTGTCGGACCCGTCCGCGGCCTCGCCGCGATCGGCCGGCGCAGGGCCTACCCGAGTCTCCAATTGCGCTCTCAGGGAATCGATCTCCCGACCGAGACGGTCGAGCGCCCAGTCCACCTCACTCGCCTTGTACCCGCGCAGCGTCTGCTGGAATCGGAGCGCGCGCACGTCGGAGCCGGTGACGCCCTCGGCGGGGAGCACCGTCGCGGTGGTGCCGGCCGGCAGCGGCGGCAACTCCTCGGAACGGCCGAACACCATGCTCGCGGCGAAGTACAGCAGGCCACCGACCAGCACCATGATCAACAGGTACAGAAGGACCGTCAGCATGCCCCGATACTGTCACGAACCACCGACAGGAACGTCGCCGCGCGCGGCAGTCAGGGACGGATCGTGTTCATCGGCGGCCGATCGGTGAGCGCGACGTCGGTCCGGGCGGGCACGAACGAGTCTCCGTCCACCAGGAACTGGGTCAGACCGCCGCCGGTGTCCTCGACACCGCACCGGCGCAGCATCGTGCCGATGATCTGGCGGCTCATCACGCCGAGTTCGGACAGCGGCCGGTTCCGGTGCTTGCGCACACCCAGATTGACCTGGCCGATCGCGCCGAGCCCGAGCCGGTCGTAGGTGTCGAGCAGCAGGCCGATCTCGACGCCGTAGCCGGGCGCGAACGGCACCGACGACAGCAGCTCACGCGTGCCGGCGTACTCGCCACCGAGCGGCTGCAGGACGCACGTCAGTTCGGGACGCAGCGCCGCGAGCATCGGCCGGGCCACCAGTTCGGTCACCCGCCCTCCGCCGTTGGCGTCCTCGGTGCCGCTGACCCGCAACGGACGTCGGTAGTAGCCCTTGACCAGATGGATCCCGTCGACCGTGAGCAGCGGACCCAGCAGCTTGGGGACGAACGCCGGATCCGGCTCGACCAGGTCGGAGTCGACGAAGGCGATGAGGTCACCGGTGCTCGCGGCGATGGAACGCCACAGCACCTCGCCCTTGCCCGGCACCGGAGCGAGTCCCGGGACGGCGTCCTCCCGGCTGATCACCGTCGCCCCGGCGGCCGCGGCGCGCTCGGCCGTCGCGTCGCACGAGCCCGAGTCCAGGACGATCAGCTCGTCGACGAGTCCGCCCAGCAGCGGGTGGATGGTGTCGACGACACCGGCGACCGTCTTCTCCTCGTTGAGGGCCGGCAGCACCACCGACACGGTGCGCCCGGCCTTGGCCCGCTCGAGTTCCGCGATGCTCCAGACCGGGTGGTCCCAACTGTTGGCGTCCGTCCAGGTGCGCGACGCTTCGGTGATGCTCATGCCAACCCCCGTACGGTGCGGACGGGTTGCCTGGTTCCCATGATCGCGGCGACCATGTCGACCACACGCCGGGTCGAGGCAACCTCGTGGACGCGGAATACGCGGGCCCCACCGGCGGCCGCCAGAGCAGTCGCCGCCAGGGTTCCCTCCAACCTCTCGGCCAGTTCCACACCCAGAGTCTCCCCGATGAAGTCCTTGTTGCTGAGCGCCATCAGCACGGGCCATCCGGTCTTAACGAGATCTTCCACGCGACGCAACAATTCGAGCCCGTGAAAGGTGTTCTTCCCGAAATCGTGGGTGGGATCGATCAGGATCGAGTCCGCCCGCACCCCCAGCCGCGACGCGTGTTCGGCCGCGGCGACCACCTCGCCGACGACGTCGGCGACCACGTCGGTGTAGCGGACGCGGTGCGGGCGCGTGCGCGGTACCGCTCCCCCGGTGTGCGAGCAGACGATCCCGGCACCGAGTTCGGCCGCGACCTCCACCAGTTCGGGGTCGGCCCCCGCCCACGTGTCGTTTATCAGGTCGGCGCCCTCACCGCACGCGAGTCGGGCGACCTCGCTGCGCCACGTGTCCACGCTGATGATTACGTCCGGGTAGCGCGCCCGGATCGCCTCCACGAACGGCACCACGCGGCGCGTCTCCTCCGCGGCGTCGACGAGCGCGCCGGGGCCCGCCTTCACGCCCCCGATGTCGACGAGATCGGCACCCTCCGCGACCGCGCGATCGACCGCCGCCATCGCCGCCTCGTCCGAGAACGTCGCACCGCGGTCGTAGAAGGAGTCCGGGGTGCGGTTGACGATCGCCATCACGAGGGCGCGATCGGTCGCGACCGGCCTGCCACACAGGGTGGGCAGGACGTGTCCGGGGGCCGAGACGGCCGAGTCGTCGCCGGAGGCGGGGCGCGGTGCCATGCCCCCATAGTCGCATGAGCGGGAGGACGTTACGCCCGGGGAGCATTGCCCTCGGCGACATCACGCACGTATCCGTCGTATGCGGGCCGGTAACCCTCACCCCGGCCGGCGAGCACGTACACCTCGTCGACGGTCGACGAGTACCCCTCCTCGCGCAGTTCCACCTTGCGGCTCTTGAAAGTCGACGTCGTCTCGAGCGAGTCGACGACACGCACGAACAGGGGGATCGCGTACGCCGGCAGCCGGGTGTACAGCTCCTCGGCGAGCCGAACGCCGTCGAGCGCGTGACCCGAGCGCACCGTCACCGCCGCCATCCCCGCCTTGCCGTCCGTGCCGGGCACCGCGACGCCGTACACCACCGACTGCTCGATCGCGGGGTGCGCGGACAGCGCCCCCTCCACCTCGGTGGTCGCGACGTTCTCGCCCTTCCACCGGAACGTGTCACCCAGACGGTCCACGAACGCGACGTGCATGAAGCCCTGGCTGCGCACGAGATCGCCGGTGTCGAACCAGCAGTCGCCGTCCTTGAATCCGTCCCGCACCAGCTTCTTCTCGCTGGCCTCCGGGTCGGTGTAGCCGTCGAACGGCGCCCGATCGGTCACCTTCGACAGCAGCAGCCCCACCTCGCCGGTGCCGACGCGCCGCAGCCTCCCCTTCGGGTCGCGGCGGGCACGCCCGGTCTCGGGGTCGAACTCCACCACCGCGTACGGCAGCGGGCACACCCCTGCGGTGCGGTCGACGCCGAGGGCGTTGACGAACGCGATGTTGCACTCGCTGGCGCCGTAGAACTCGGCGACTCGCTCGATGCCGAAGCGCTCGGTGAACTCGGTCCAGATCTCCGGCCGGAGCCCGTTGCCGACCATCAGGCGGATTCCGTTGTCGCGGTCGTTCGCCCTGGGCGGCTGGTTGAGGAGGTACCGGCAGACCTCACCGATGTAGACGAACGCGGTGGCCTGGTTGGACTTCGCGTCGTCCCAGAACCGGGAGGCGGAGAAGGTGCGTCCGATCGCGATCGCGGCCCCGGCGGAGAGCACCGACGACAGCGACACCGTCAACGCGTTGTTGTGGTACAGCGGCAACGCACAGTACAGAGTGTCGTTGCGGCGCAGTCGAACTCCCATCGCGCCCAGCCCGGACATGCTCTTGAGCCACCGGAAGTGGCTCATCAGGCTGGCCTTCGGCAATCCGGTCGTGCCCGAGGTGAAGATGTAGAAGGCACGCTCCGTGCCCCGGATCTGCTCGCACACAGCGGGGTTCGACGAGTCCGCATCCTGCGCGAGTCGGTCCAGATCGACCGCGGCCAACACAGCCTTCGCGTGCACCTCGCTCCCCAGTGAGGCGATCGCCTCGCCGCACTCCTCCCCCACCACCAGCACCCGGCTGTCCAGCACGGACAGGCTGTGCGCCAGCACATCGGCGCGCTGATTGTGGTTGAGCATGCCCGCGACCGCGCCGAGTTTGACCACCGCCAGGGTCAGCAGCAACGTCTCGGGCCGGTTCTTCATGAGAATCCCGACGACGTCGCCGCGCCGGACGCCGTGCTGCACGAGGACGTCGGCGTAGCGGTTGACCCGAGAATTGGCATCCCCGTAGCCGATCGACTCGCCTTCGAAGCGAATGAACGGCTGATCCGGCTGGCGGCGGGCCAGTTCCTGGAACACCCGGCCGATCGACTCGCGCGACTCCGGCTTGCGGGTCATCCCCAGCGCCCCGCGCGCCAGGCTGGGGAGTTCGGTCGCCATCCGCGGCAGTTGCAGCGCGAGCTGCACGAGACTGATCGTCGAAGCGGTGGCGTCTGAACTCATCGGCATCCTTGTCGGAAGGGGCAGGGAGGGTCGAAAGGGGACGTTTCTTACTCCACAGTAACCTTTACGACCCGCCCCCGGAACCCCTCGACAGGAACCGTTTTCAGCGCACGCAGGCGTCCAGCGCGGATTCGACGTCGCCCGTGACGATCAGCCCGTCAAGTGCACGCTGCGCGACGAACCCCTGACCGCGCAGCCCCTCGAGCCAGTGCAGCAGTCCGCGGAAGTGGTCGACGGGATCGAGCATCACCACCGGCTTCTCGTGCATACCGAGGTATCCGGCGGTCCAGGTCTCGAACAGTTCCTCGAGGGTGCCGATCCCACCGGGCAGCGTGATGAATGCGTCGGCGCGGTCCTCCATGATGCGCTTGCGTTCACGCATCGTGTCGGTGACGATCAGCTCGTCGGCGTCGACGTCCGCAACCTCCTTGTGCACCAGCGCCTTCGGGATGACGCCGACGGTCCACGCGCCCGCTTCGCGGGCCGCGGTCGCGACGGCGCCCATCATCGAGACGTTGCCGCCGCCGGATACCAACTGCCATCCCCGGCGGCCGATCGCCGTGCCCACCTCGGATGCCAGCTGGAGGAACTGCTGATCCACGGGCCCCGACGCGCAGTACACGCAGACGCTGAACTTCTTGTCGCTCGTGCTCACCACTCGTCCTCGTCTCCCAGCAGTGCCGCCTCGTCCACGCCGTGCTGCGACTCGACGACGATCCGGACCGCCTCCTCGACATTGTCGGTGACATGGATGAGATCGGCGTCCCCGGGCGAGATCTTCCCGGTCCGCTCGAGAGTGCCGCGGACCCAGTCGATCAGCCCGCCCCAGAACTCCGTGCCGATCAGCACGATCGGGAACCGGGTGATCTTGCGGGTCTGCACCAGCGTCAGCGCCTCGAACAGCTCGTCGAGAGTGCCGAATCCGCCGGGAAGGCAGATGAACGCCTGCGAGTACTTCACGAACATCGTCTTACGCGCGAAGAAGTAGCGGAAGTTGATGCCGAGATCGACCCACTCGTTGAGTCCCTGCTCGAACGGCAACTCGATGCCGAGGCCGATCGAGTATCCGCCGGTCTCGCTGGCGCCGCGGTTGGCGCCCTCCATGACACCGGGTCCGCCGCCGGTGATGATCGCGAATCCGGCCGCCGCGAGCGCCGTGCCGAGTTCGCGCGCGGCGGCGTACTCGGAGGTGCCCTCCCCCGTCCGGGCCGACCCGAACACGGTCACGGCGCGCGGCACCTCGGCGAGCGCGCCGAAGCCCTCGATGAACTCGCTCTGGATCCGCAGTACCCGCCACGGATCGGTGTGCACCCAGTCCGTAGGCCCGCGCTGGTCGAGGAGCCGCTGGTCGGTGGTGGTCGCCTCCACCTTGCGGTCGCGCCGCAACATGATCGGACCGCGGTGTTTCACCGAGGAACTACTGCGCCGGGCGGCCCCGGTCTTCCTGTCTGGTGCCATGCGGGCAAGGCTAGCCGTTCACCCGCGGCGCACACCTACGCGCTGAGGTACCCGCGCAGCACCCGCGTGACGTCGGTGATCTGCTCCACCGGGACGTGCTCGTCCCGCTTGTGCGCCAGGTTGGGATCGCCGGGACCGTAGTTGACCGCGGGGATACCGAGCGCCGAGAACCGGGATACGTCGGTCCAGCCGTACTTGGCGCGATACTGCCCGCCGGCGGCCTCGATCAGCGCCGCGGCCGCGGGGTTCGACAGACCCGGCAACGCGCCGGGCGAGCTGTCGGTGACCTCGAAGCCGAGCTCGAGACCGCCGAGCGCCGACGGCTCGAACACCTCGCGCACGTGCTCGACGGCCTGCTCCACGCTGCGGTCGGGCGCGAAGCGGAAGTTGACGTCCATCTCGGCGGCGTCGGGCACGACGTTGCCCGCGACCCCGCCCGCGATCCGCACCGCGGACAGCCCCTCCCGGTAGACACAGCCGTCGATGTCCACGGACCGCGCCTCGTACGCCGACAACCGGTCCAGCACCGGGGCGAACTTGTGGATCGCGTTGTCGCCGAGCCACGATCGCGCCGAATGCGCGCGCACACCCGACGTCGTCAGGCGCACCCGCAGCGTGCCCTGACACCCCGCCTCGATGAACCCGGCCGTGGGCTCGCCGAGGATCGCGACGTCCGCGGCCAGCCACTCGGGCAGGTCACGCTCGATGCGTCCGAGCCCGTTGTACTGCGCGGCGATCTCCTCGCAGTCGTAGAACACCAGCGTCAGATCGTGCGCGAAGTCGGAGATCGTCGCGGCCAGGTGCAGGAAGACCGCGTCGCCGGACTTCATGTCGACGGTGCCGCAGCCGTGCAGCAGGTCGCCCCGCTCGTCGGTCGTGCGCCGGCTCGGAACGTTGTCGGCGATCGGCACGGTGTCCAGGTGACCGGCGAGCATGACCCGGCTCGGCAGCCCGCGGGCGGTGCGGGCGAGCACCGCGTTGCCGCTGCGGATCACCTCGAACCCGGATGTCTGTTCGCGCAGCGCGGCCTCGACGGCGTCGGCGATGACGCCCTCGTCCTGCGACACGCTGGGGATGTCCACGAGCGCGGTGGTGAGGTCGATGGGGTCGGCGTGCAGATCGAGGATGCTCACGGCTTCCAGGTTAGGTGCCCTGTCCACCAGGGCACCCGACCGGTCGGAACGCGCGGTCGGGATCACAATCGGCTCACCGCCCCGGACGGCCTCGCACACCTCGCGTAACCTGTGCACCCGTGAGTGCACAGGGAGCATCTGCAGTAGGCGTCGCCAACGTGACCGAGTCGGGCACGGTTCTCGACACCTGGTACCCGGCCCCCGAGCTGGGCGAGTACGAGGGCGGCACCGTCGCCGGAACCGTCGCGCTCGAGGGCACCGACATTCCGTCGGACCTCGCTCTGCTCGCCGGCCACGACGAAGCCCGTGAGGTCAAGCAGGTCGTGGTGCGCACCACGATCACGGACCTGTCCGCGCCGCCGGTCGACGCGCACGACGTCTACCTGCGTCTGCACCTCCTGTCGCACCGCCTGGTGCAGCCGCACGGCGTCAACCTCGACGGCCAGTTCGGTCTGCTCGCGAACGTGGTGTGGACCAACTTCGGCCCGTGCGCCGTGGACGGCTTCGAGCTGGTCCGCTCGCGGCTGCGGATCCGCGGCGCGGTCACCGTGTTCGGTGTCGACAAGTTCCCGCGCATGGTCGACTACGTCGTCCCGGCCGGTGTGCGCATTGCCGACGCCGACCGCGCCCGCCTGGGTGCCCACCTGGCGAGCGGCACCACCGTCATGCACGAGGGCTTCGTGAACTTCAACGCCGGCACGCTCGGCAGCTCGATGGTCGAGGGCCGCATCTCCGCGGGCGTCGTCGTCGGTGACGGCTCCGATGTCGGTGGTGGCGCCTCGATCATGGGCACGCTGTCCGGTGGCGGCAAGCAGGTCATCTCCGTCGGCGAGCGCTGCCTGCTCGGCGCCAACGCCGGCCTGGGCATCTCGCTCGGCGACGACTGCGTCGTCGAGGCGGGCCTCTACATCACCGCCGGCACCAAGGTCACCGGCCCGGACGGCACCGTCGTCAAGGCCGCCGACCTGAGCGGCCAGTCGAACATCCTGTTCCGTCGCAACTCCGTCTCCGGCGCCGTCGAGGTGGTGCCGTGGAAGGGCACGGGCGTGGAACTGAACGCAGCACTGCACGCCAACGACTGATCCGCAGCTTGTGAGCTCCACCGAAACCCCAGTCCGATTAGGGCACGGCCTCAAGGTCCGTCATCTGACGATGATGGGCCTGGGGTCGGCCATCGGCGCCGGTCTCTTCCTCGGGACCGGCGTCGGGATCGCGAAGGCCGGCCCCGCGGTCCTGATCTCCTACGTGATCGCCGGTTTCGTCGTGGTGTGCGTCATGCGCATGCTCGGAGAGATGGGCGCCGCGCTGCCGGCGAGCGGATCCTTCTCGCACTACGCGCGCATCGGCATCGGCGAATGGGCCGGCTTCGTCATGGGCTGGCTGTACTGGTTCATGCTGATCATGGTGCTCGGCGCCGAGATCACGGGCGCCTCGGCGATCGTCAACGACTGGATGCCCGGTGTGCCGCAGTGGGTGATCGCCCTCGTCTTCGTGACGTTCTTCGCGGTCGTCAATCTCGCCAAGGTCAGCAACTTCGGCGAATTCGAGTTCTGGTTCGCGGCCCTCAAGGTCGCCGCCATCATCGGTTTCCTCGTCGTCGGTGTGCTGCTCGTCTTCGGCCTGCTCCCGGACACCGATCCGGTCGGATTCACGAACCTGCTCGGTGAGGGCGGATTCATGCCCAACGGATTCGCGGGTGTCGCGGCGGGCCTGCTGGTCGTGGCATTCGCGTTCGGCGGCATCGAGATCGTCACGATCGCCGCGGCCGAGTCCGAGGACCCCGAGCGCTCGATCGCCACGGCCGTCCGCACCGTCATGTGGCGGATCAGCGTCTTCTACATCGGCGCGATCGGCATCATGGTCCTGGTCCTGCCGTGGAACGATCCCGGCCTGCAGGACGGCCCGTTCGTCGCCGTGCTCGAGCGGGCCAATCTCCCGTACGTCTCCGGCCTGATGGAACTGGTCGTGGTGATCGCGCTGCTGTCCGCGTTCAACGCGAACGTCTACGGCACGTCCCGGATGGCGTTCTCGCTCGCCCGGCGGAACGACGGCCCGGCACCGCTCGCGAAGCTCTCGAAGACCGGCGTGCCCACCAATGCGGTGCTGCTGTCGGTGTTCTTCGGCTTCGTCAGTGTCCTGCTGAACTGGCTGCTGCCCGACGACCTGCTCGGCATCCTGCTCAACGCGGTCGGTGCGGCGCTGCTGGTGATCTGGGTGTTCATCGTCATCTCGCACCTTCGGCTGCGGCCGCAGCTCGAGCGCGAGGGCAAGCTCACCGTGAAGATGTGGCTGTTCCCGTACCTGAGCTACCTCACGCTGGCACTGCTCGCCGCGTTCGCCGTACTGATGATGTTCGACGACGACGCCCGCGACCAGTTGATCGCCACGGCGGGGCTGTTCCTCCTCATTCTGCTGCTGTCGATGATCAATTCGCGCCGCCGGGCGCGGAAGGCCGCGGCAGTCGAGGACCCCGCGATCTAGGTCGCGAGAACGGGCACACCGGACGCTCCTGCGGCGTAGGGTCGGCGCACAATCGCCCCCGGGACCGTAGGAGATCCGTTGAGCTTCATCCTCGTCGAACGGCCGCGCGAGAACGTGGCGCTGGTGACCCTCAACCGTCCGGAACGCATGAACGCGATGGCGTTCGACGTCATGGTCCCGTTCAAGGAATCGCTCGAGGCGATCAGCAACGACAACTCGGTGCGCGCCGTCGTGTTGACCGGGGCGGGCCACGGCTTCTGCTCCGGCGCCGACCAGACGTCCGCGGGCAGCCCGCCCCACATCGACGGGCTCACCCGACCGTCGATCGCGCTGCGGTCGATGGAGATGCTCGACGACGTCGTGCTCACGCTGCGCCGCATGCACCAGCCGGTGATCGCGGCGGTCAACGGCGCCGCGATCGGTGGCGGCTTCTGTCTGTCGATGGCGGCGGACATCCGGCTGGCCGCGCCGGAGGCGTACTTCCGGGCGGCCGGCATCAACAACGGTCTGACCGCGAGCGAGCTGGGCCTGAGCTACCTGCTGCCCCGCGCGATCGGATCGTCGCGCGCGTTCGAGATCATGCTCACCGGCCGGGACATCGACGCCGACGAGGCCGCACGGATCGGACTGGTGTCGCGCATCGTCGCGCAGGAGGATCTACTGGACGACACGTTCGACCTGGCGCAGCGGATCGCGTCGTTCTCCCGCCCCGGCATCGAGCTGACCAAACGAACGCTGTGGTCGAGCCTGGATGCGTCGTCGATGGCGCAACACATGAACCAGGAGGGGCTCGGGCAGCTGCTCATCCGGCTGATGACCGACAACTTCGAGGAGGCGACCCTCGCACGGCGCGAGAAGCGGGATCCGGTCTTCCGCGACGCCAGGTAGGTTCCGCCGCGACAGAAGAATGCCACCTAGCCGTCGACGAGTATTGACGGTTTAAGGCCACGGCCTTAATGTTGTCACTGTGACCCGGACCACTGCCCGCCAGGCGATGATCGACGCGGCCGAACGCCTCGTCGCCGAACGGGGCATGCCCGCGATGACACTCAAGGACGTCCAGATCGCGGCCGACCAGTCGAACAAGTCGGCCGCGAAGTATCACTTCGGTTCCCGCGACGGTCTTATCGAGGCCGTCGTCGAGGCCCGCATGTCGCCGGTCGACCGGCGCCGCCAGGAGATCCTCGACGAGTGGGCGCGGCAGGGTCTGTCGCCCACGCCGCGTCAGGTGGTCGAGGCCCTCGTCCAGCCACTGGCCGCGCAGACCCTCGGCCGCCCCGGCAGCCGCTACGCCCGATTCCTGGTCCAGGCCACCTTCGATCCCGCGCTCGCCGACATCATCCAGAAGCACATGAGCGCCAAGAGTTTCCGGCACATGCACGACCTGCTCGTCAACCTCGCCGAGGTTCCCCGGGAGGTCGCGGCCTGGCGGGCGTCCGACGCGATCACCCTCGCCATGGTCACTCTCGCGATGCGGGAGGGCCAGGATCGCACGCCGCGACAGACGGCCGCGATCGTCTCGGATCTCGTCGACATCTGCGTGGCCGTGCTGACCGCACCGATGTCGCCGGAAACCACCGAAATCACCGGAGACCCCGCCACCTTCGATTCCTGAGGAGTCCGCCATGACCGTCTCGTCCACACCACAGGCGTTCCACACCAACATCGCGCCCCGGCCGACGGATCCGTTGGCCGCCTTCGGCCCGCTCGTGGCACCCCGGACCGCCGGGGCCGCGCCGACCACCGAAGACCGCCCCTACGAACTGTTCTCGCTCGATCCGCAGACCCCCACGATCGGTGCGGAGATCTCCGGGATCCGACTCGACGGCGACCTGTCCGACGAGGTGCTCGCCGAACTGCGCCGCGCGCTGCTCGAGTGGAAGGTGCTGTTCTTCCGCGACCAGGACATCGACCGCGCCGACCACCGCGCGTTCGCGGCCCGATGGGGCGATCTGGAACAGCACCCGTTCTTCAAGTACACCCAGCCCGGCCAGAGCGACACGGACGTCGCCACCCTCGCGAAGGACGCGATGGCGATCGGTGTCGAGAACCTGTGGCACAACGACGTCACCTGGCACGAATTCCCCTCGTTCGCAGCCGTTCTGCGCGCGGTCGAGATCCCACCGGTCGGCGGCGACACGCTGTGGACCGATACCGCCGCGGCCTACGATCTCCTCCCCGAGGACATCCGGGCGCGGATCGACCACCTCGACGCCGAGCACGACTGGATCAACTCGTTCGGCCGCGGCATGCCGCCGGAGGCCGTGGAGATGCTCCGACCGAACTTCCCCGCGGTGACGCACCCGGTGGTGCGGGTCATCCCGGAGACCGGCCGGCGCGTGCTGTTCGTCAACATCGGCTTCACGCAGCGCATTCTGGGTGTGTCGGAGCAGGAGTCCAACGAACTGCTGACGATGCTGTACCGGCACGTGCAGCGTCCCGAGTTCCAGGTCCGGCTGCGGTGGCGGACCAACACGATCGCGTTCTGGGACAACCGGACCTGCCAGCACTACGCGGCCAGCGACTACTACCCGGCCCGCCGGGTCATGGACCGCATCTCGATCGTCGGCGACAAGCCGGTCGGCATCCCGGCCTGACCGTCACTCGTCGTCCGGGCCCACCCGGACGACGAGCTTGCCGAAGTTCGTGCCGTGCAGCATTCCCAGGAACGCGGTCGGCGCATTCTCCAGTCCGTCGACGACGTCCTCCCGGTACTTCAGCCGGCCCTCTCCGATCCACCGGGAGGCGTCGCGTTCGAAGTCCGCGTACATCTCCCGGACGAACTCGGACTGGATGAAGCCGCGGACGGTGAGGCTCTTGACGAGAACCAGCCCCATGAATCCGGGCAGCCGGTCCGGCCCCTCCGGCACGGCAGCGGCGTTGTACTGGGCCACCAACCCGCACACCGGGATTCGCGCATACAGGTTGAGCAGCGGCAGCACCGCGGCGGTGACGGCGCCGCCGACGTTCTCGAAGTAGACATCGATGCCGCCCGGGACCGCCGCGGTCAACTGCTCGGCGAAGTCCGGTGCGCGGTGGTCGATCGCGGCATCGAACCCGAGTTCGTCCCGCACGTACGCGCACTTGTCCGGACCCCCGGCGATCCCGACCGCCCGCGCGCCGTGGATCTTCGCGATCTGACCCACGGCCGACCCGACCGGACCCGACGCCGCGGCCACCACGACGGTCTCCCCCGGATGCGGGCGCCCGATCTTCAGCAGGCCCGAGTACGCGGTGAATCCGGGCATGCCCAGCACACCGACCGCGGTGGACAGCGGCGCGCGGTCCGGATCCAGGATCCGCACCGCGTCGCCGTCCACCACGGCGTGCGACTGCCAGCCGGAGTACGCGAGCACGTAGGCGCCGGGCTCGATCCGCGGGTGCCGGGACTCGACCACCTGCGACACCGTGGCGCCCACCATGACGTCGCCGACCTCCACCGACGCGGCGTACGACTCGGCGGCGCTCATCCGGCCGCGCATGTACGGATCCAGCGACAGATACACGGTGCGCAGCAGGACCTGGCCGTCCTGCAGCGCGGGCAGGTCCACGGTCTCGGTGCGGAAGTTGTCGGCGGTCGGCTCGCCGTGCGGACGTGAGGCGAGGACGATGCGGGTGCTCGTGACGGCGCTCATAACCGAACGGTACGCCCGCTCGCCTTACCCCGGTCAGATCCGCGCGGCCACCTCGACGGCGGCGTCGTCAGGTGCGGGCGCCTGCACCGGCTCCGCCGCCGGCAGCGGGCGGACCCTTTCGATGACCACGACGCACAGCAGGGAGATGACACCCCAGATCGCGAAGGTGATCAGGTGCGAGCCGACGGCGTCGCCGCCGAAGTACAGGATCGACCGCACCGATTCGACGGCTGCCGGCATCGGCAGGACGTCGTGCAGGAACCGGAAGACCGCGGGCTCCATGTAGATCGACAGCGCACCACCGGAGGCCGGGACACCGAGGAACATCAGGATCGCGACGACGGGCAGCACCGCCAGTAAGCCCAGCAGACGCACGAAGACGGTCGTGAACAGCGCCGTCGCGACGATCGCCACGATGCCGGCGCCGACCAGTGGCAGGAAGTGCCCGTCGACGGCGCCGACGAGCGGGCCCGCGATCAGCCAGACGACGACGGACATGAACACCGCCCACCCGGCGATCACCGGCAGCAGCTTGCGCAGCCCCATCACCATCGGCGCGGCACTCGACGCGACGATGACGATCATGAAGCCGGCCATGATCCAACCCATCGCGACGTACAGGCTCACCGTGCCCATCGTGTCCCCGGCATCGAGCGAGGCGACGGTCTCACCGGACATCGGCACCTGCTGTCCCGTCGCGATCTGACCGAACACGCGCTCCACGACCTGCTTCTGGCTGACACCGGCGGCCTCGTTGGTGATCAGGGTCGCGGAGGGATTCTCGGCGGACGGCAGCACGTAGGCGGCCACCACGGTCCGGTCCTCCACCTGCGCGCGGGCCGCATCGACCGAGTCGGACGCATGCAGGTCGAACAGGCCGGGCATGCTCCGATCCAGACCGCCCACTGCCTGCTCGGCCTGCTCGGCATTCGCCGCGACCACCGCGACGGGCATGTCCTGCGGCGCCGGTTGGTACATGGCGCCGAGCATGAACGAAATCATCATCACGACCATGCCCAGCGGGAAGAACGCCAGCGTGGCGTAGCGAATCCGGTTGCTGGCGGGACGCGGGCCCGCGGTCAGCGACTGCATGGTCACCTCCGGCGTCCCGGCGTCCGGGTTGCGACGACGCTTCAGCGCGTCGATGCCGAGCGTCGCCGCCAGCGCGAGCAGTGTGCCGACGACGAGGACCGTCAGGTGTGTGCCGACACCGTCGCCACCGAAGTACAGGACCGAGCGCAGCGCCTCACCGGTGGCCGGTGTCGGCAGGAAGCTGTGCAACGTCGTGTAGAACGACGGCATCGTGTGGACCGACATGCCCATGTTCGACGCGGGCACGCCGAGCACCATCAGGAACAACATGCCGGCCAGGACGGCCATCGGGCCGAGGATCCGGGTGAGGAACAGCTGCACGGAGCCGACCGCGAAGACCGCGAGCCAGGAGATGCCCAGGATCACCGCGGTGTTCCCCTCCACCGCACCGAGGACCGGCCCTGCGACGAGCCACACCAGCCCGGCGATCAGCGCGGACCAGCCCGCGAGGATGGGCACGAACCGGCGGAAGCGCAGCAGTTCCGGCGAGTTCGACAGCATCAGGCTCAGCGGCATGTAGCCCGCCAGCATCAGCGCCGTCGTCATGAACATCGCAGTGAGGCCGGCGCTGTCGTTGTCGGGTAGCGGGGCCAGGTCCTCGGTCTGCAACGTGAGGCCCTGCCCCACCACCTCCGGCGCCAGGAGTCCGGTGACGGTGCCGACCTGGGACGCACCGGCCGCGGTGGCGGTGTACACCGTCGCGCTGCCCTCACCCGGGTCCGAGAGCACCACCGATCCCGCGACCTCGCGGTCGAGGACCAACTGCCGGGCGTCGGCATCGGTGGCGACCACCCGAACGTCGACCGCGGACGGGTTCTCGGCAGCGAGGGCGTCGGCGAACTGCTCGGCCTGCGGCGCGGGACCCGCGACGGCGATCGGCATGTCGTGCGGCGTCGGCGCGTGCATGGTCGCCAGGTAGCCCGTGATCATCATCCCGACCATCAGGAACGGGAGCAGGACCATCGCGACGTAGCGACCGATCCTCTCCTTCTTGGCCCGGGCCGGATCGGCCTCGGTCTCGGGGGTGTGCCCCGGAGGACCGTCGGTGGTCGCCGTGGATGTGGATGTCACAGTCGTGCTCCCGCTACTCGTTGTCCGTGCATGAACGCGTCGATCCGAACCGACACCCAAAAATTACGCCGCCTGACTTAAATTAGACAATGATCGAGGCGGTGACGTTCGTCCCACCAGGGCACCGCAGCCGCGACTCGGCCCACGGTCACGGCGAGAGGGGAACCACATTGGGACAGCACGGCGACCGGGTGCGCAATGCCCTGCTGGACGCGGCCGAGGAGCTGTACGCCACGGACGGCATCGACGCGGTCTCCAACCGGCGTATCGCCGAACACTCCGGCAACGCCAACCATTCAGCGGTGAGCTATCACTTCGGCGGCCGCGACGAACTGGTGCGGGCACTGCTCGATCGCCACACCGAGTACGCGCGGGCTCGGCGCGCCGAACTGGTCGCCGAACTCGGCGACGACGCCCCGATCACCGGCCTGCTGGCCTGCCTGATCCTGCCGTTCACCGATCTGCTGGCCGCGCGTCCCGCCCCCAGCTGGCGGGCACGGTTTCTGCAGCAACTACGCACGGTGCCGTCCGTGGCCGCCTCGGTCGCCGAGTCCGTCACGGCAGATCCGCTCACCGACCACCTGATCCACCGGATCCGGGCGCACTTCTCCGCGGTCCCCGAACCGATCTTCAACGGAAGATCCTGGATGCTCGGACGCACGGTGATCGACGCGTGCGCGGAGTACGAATCCCGGGTCCAGGTGGAACCCACCCCAGCGGACTGGACGGGCCTCGGCTACTTCCTCATCGACGCCTGCGCGGGCATGCTCGGCGCCCCGGTCACCCACCCCGGTGACTTCCTCGGGGAGTCGAAGGTGACGTACCTGTTGTAGCGGCGTCGCCTCAGGCGAGCAGCTTCTTCTGCACCTTGCCCATCGCGTTGCGCGGCAGGCCGTCGACGATGCGGACCTCGCGGGGCCGCTTGTGCACCGACAGCTGACCCGCCACGTGCGCGATGAGGGCCTCCTCGTCGAGGCCCTCCCCCACCACGTACGCGACGATCCGCTGCCCCAGGTCGGCGTCCGGCAGTCCCACCACCGCGGCCTCCTTCACGCCCGGATACCCGAGGAGCGAGGTCTCGACCTCGCCGGCGCCGATGCGGTAGCCGCCGGACTTGATCAGGTCGGTGGATTCGCGGCCGACGATGCGGTGGAAGCCGCCCTCGTCGGTCACCGCCACGTCACCGGTCTTGAACCACCCGTCCTCGGTCCACGACTCGGCGGTCGCGTCGGGGCGATCGAGATAACCGTCGAACAGCATCGGCCCGCGCACCTGCAGGCCGCCGATGCTCTCGCCGTCGTGCGGGACGTCGCCGCCCTGCTCGTCGCGCAGCCGGGTCTCGACGCCGCGCACCGGGGTGCCCACCCAACCGGGCCGGCGTTCGCCGTCGACGCGGGTACTGAGGGTGAGCATGCTCTCGCTCATGCCGTACCGCTCGACCGGGGCGATGCCGGTCAGCTCCTGCAGCCGCTCGAACACCGGCACCGGCAGTGCCGCGCTGCCCGACACCAGGAGCCGGGCGCTGCTCAGCGCGCGGGCCGACTCCTCGTCCTCGACCACGCGCGACCACACGGTCGGCACCCCGAAGAACAACGATCCGCCCGCCTTCGCCGCCTCCGCGTACGCCTGCGGCGTCGGCTTGACGGTGTGGATCAGCCGACTGCCGATGCGTAGCGGGCCGAGCACACCCAGAATCAGTCCGTGCACGTGGAACAGCGGAAGGCCGTGCACCAAAATGTCTTTCGATGTCCAGCCCCATACCTCGGCGAGGGCATCGACGCCCGCGGCAATCGCGCGGCGGCTCAGCAGCACACCCTTCGGTGGGCCCGTCGTGCCGGACGTGTAGAGCACGAAAGCGGTGGACGAGGGGTGCGGTTCGGGATGCGAGTGCCAGTCACGGGCGTGCACCCGGACCGGCACTACCGGCAGGTCGCTCCCCTCGGGTGCCTGCCCCAGCCACGCCTGCGCCCCGGAGTCGGACAGGATGTGCGCCAACTCGTCCGGGCCCGAATCCGGTGGCACCGGGACGACGGTGACGCCGGCGAGCAGGCAGCCGACGATCGCGACCACCGTCGAGGCCGACGGCGTGGCCAGCACAGCGACCCGCTGGGCGCCGGTGATGCGCTTGGCCAGCGCTCCGGCAGCACCGAGGATGTCCGTGCGCGAGAGTGTGGCGTCGCCGACCCGGACGGCGTCGGGCATGTCGTCGCCGCGGGCGACTGCGAGAGGATTCAGCGAACTGAGCAGCACGACGCCCACTGTCTCACATCGCGCGTCAGCCCCGGGTGAGCGTCGAGCGAAGGAAGAACGTCAGGTTCGACGGCCGCTCCGCGAGTCGGCGCATGAAGTAGCCGTACCACTGCCCGCCGTACGGCACGTAGACGCGCACGCGCCGTCCGGCGTCCACCAGGCGAGCCTGCTCCAGGTCCCGGATCCCGAACAGCATCTGGTGTTCGAAATCGTCAGGCCCCCTGCCCGTCTCGCGAACCAGGTCGTCCACCGACGCGATGATCGCCGGGTCGTGGGTCGCGACCATCGGGTAACCGTCCCCGCGCATCAGGATCGCCAGACACCGCCCGTACGACGCGTCGACGTCCGCCCGGGACCGGAACGCCACCGACTCCGGTTCGCGGTACGCACCCTTGCACAGCCGGATCCGTGAGCCGGCCCCCGACAGGTCCCGGCAGTCGCCCTCCGTGCGTCGCAGGTACGCCTGCAGGACGGTCCCGAGCCACGGGAAGTCGGCCCGCAGCTCGCGCACGATCGCCAGTGTGGAGTCGGTTCGGGTGTGGTCCTCGGCGTCGACGGTGACCGCCGCCCCGTGCTCGCGCGCGGCCGCACAGATCGTCCGGGCGTGGTCGAGCGCGATCTTCTCCCCGTCCACCGGCAGGCCCTGTCCGAGCGCGGACAGTTTCACCGACACCTCGATCGGGCGCACGACGGCGTCCCGAACCTGCGGCAGGCGGCCCAGTTCGGCCAGCAGCTCGAGGTACGTGACGACGGTGTCGCGCGCCTGGGCCGGGTCGAGCGTGTCCTCGCCGAGGTAGTCGATGCTCACCGCCCGTCCCGCCGCCAGCAGGGTCGACGACGCCGCCATCGCGTCGGCGAGCGTCTCCCCCGCGACGAACCGGCGCACGATCGACTTCGTCACCGGCGCGCGCGTCACCGCGCTCTTGACCCGCGCCGACCGGGCGGCGGCGAGGATCGCCGGCCGCAGCGGATTCGACAGGACCGACGGTGTCATCGACCGGTCCCGGGTTCCATGTGCGGGTAGCGGTAGTCGGTCGGCGGAACGAAGGTCTCCTTGATCGTGCGGGCCGAGACCCACCGCAGCAGGTTCAGCGGCGAGCCGGCCTTGTCGTTGGTGCCTGACGCGCGCGCACCCCCGAACGGCTGCTGACCCACCACCGCCCCGGTCGGTTTGTCGTTGACGTAGAAGTTCCCGGCCGTGTATCGCAATGCGGCCGAGGCCTGTTCGATCGCGGCCCGGTCGTCGGCGACGACGGCGCCGGTCAACGCGTAGGCCGACGCCGTGTCCACCGCGGTCAGCACGTCCGCGAACGCGTTCGGCGCCGAGTCGTCGTACACGTGTACAGACAGGATCGGGCCGAAGTACTCCTTGGACAGCGCCTCGTCGCGCGGATCGTCCACCAGCAGCACGGTGGGCCGGACGAAGTAGCCGACGCCGTCGTCGTACTTGCCGCCCACCGCGATCTCGACTCCGGCCGCGCCCCGCGCCCGCTCGATCGCCGCGACGTTCTTGTCGTAGGCGCGCCGGTCGATCACCGCGCCGCCGAAGTTCTCCAGATCGCTGACGTCGCCGTAGGTGAGTGCGTCCACCTCGGCCAGGAACTGGTCCTTCATCCGCGACCACAGCGACCGCGGGATGTAGGCGCGCGACGCCGCCGAACACTTCTGCCCCTGGTACTCGTACGCGCCGCGGATCAGCGCCGTCGACAACACCGCGGGATCGGCGGACGGATGCGCCACCACGAAGTCCTTGCCGCCGGTCTCGCCCACCATTCGGGGATAGCTGCGGTACCGGTCGATGTTCGCGCCCACCTCGCGCCACAGACGGTGGAAGGTGGCGGTGGATCCGGTGAAGTGGATGCCGGCCAGTCGCGGATCGCTCAGTGCCACATCCGACACCGCGAGGCCGTCACCGGTGAGCAGGTTGATCACCCCGGGCGGCAGTCCGGCGGCCTCGAGCACGCGCATCGTCCAGTACGCGGCCAGGGTCTGGGTGGGCGACGGCTTCCAGATCACCGTGTTACCCATCAGCGCCGGCGCGGTCGGCAGATTGCCGGCGATCGCGCTGAAGTTGAACGGCGTGATCGCGTACACGAACCCCTCGAGCGGCCGGTACTCGAGCCGATTCCACACCCCGGGCGACGAGACCGGCTGATCGGCGAGAATCGCCCGGGCGAAGTGGACGTTGAACCGCCAGAAGTCGACCAACTCGCACGGGGCATCGATCTCGGCCTGCTGCACCGACTTGGACTGACCCAGCATCGTCGCGGCGGCCAGCGTCTCGCGCCACGGACCGGACAGCAGGTCCGCCGCCCGCAGCAGCACCGCGGCCCGCTCGTCGAACGGCAGGTCCCGCCAGGCCGGCGCGGCCGCGGTCGCGGCGTCGATCGCCGCGCGGGCGTCGTCGTAGGTGGCGTTGGTGATCGTGCCGAGGATCGAGGAATGCCGGTGCGGTTGAACCACTTCCATCGCCTCACCGCTGCCCGGTCGGTGCTTGCCACCGATCACGTGCGGGATCTCGATCGCGGCGGACATGTGATCCGCCAGCGACTTCCTCAGACGATCGCGTTCGGGGCTCCGCGGCGCGTAGGAGTGGACCGGCTCGTTGTGCGGCGCCGGTACCTGCGTGACGGCATCCATGCTGCCCTCCTGCCCTCGAGCTGGGTGACTGCAACCAAGCTCAGGCTACGCCCGACACTGCCTCCGGCGCCCCGCAACAAGTGCGCGAAGCGTCGGAACCTGCGCCCCGCTTTCCGCGACAAGTGCGCAAAACGCGAGAACGCGGGCCCCACGCGCGCGAGAAGTGCGCAAAACGTGAGGACCCGGGTGCCCGGTGTGGTCAGGACAGACGCGCTGCCGCCGCGGCGATCCGCTCGTCGGACGCGGTGAGGGCGATCCGCACGTGCTTCTGCCCGCGCGGGCCGTAGAAGTCTCCCGGCGCGACGAGGATGCCGCGCTCGGCGAACCAGTCGACGGTGTCCCGGCAGTCCTCACCGCGGGTGGCCCACAGGTACAGCCCGGCCTCCGAGTCGTCGACCGTGAAACCTGCTCCACGGACCGCGGCGAGCAGGACGTCGCGACGACGCCGGTACCGCTCACGCTGCTCGGCCTCCTGCTCGTCGTCGGCGAGCGCAGCGGCCATCGCGGCCTGTATCGGCGTCGGCATCATCATGCCCGCATGCTTGCGGACCTCGAGCAGTTCGGCGATCAGCGCCGGGTCGCCCGCGAGGAAGCCGGCCCGGTAGCTGGCGAGGTTCGACGTCTTCGACAGCGACTGGATCGCGATCAGGCCCGTGTGGTCGCCGTCGCACACCCGCGGGTCGAGGATCGAGACCGCGTCGGCGTCCCACGTCAGACCCAGGTAGCACTCGTCGGACGCGACGATCGCTCCCCGCTCGCGCGCGAACGCGACGACCTTGCGCAGGTGTTCGACCCCGAGCACCTTGCCGGTGGGATTCGACGGCGAGTTGACGAAGATGAGTGCCGGATTCTCCGGGCCCAGCTGCGCGGTCCCGTCGGCCCGCAGCACCCGCGCACCGGCGAGCAGCGCGCCCACCTCGTACGTCGGGTAGGCAACCTCGGGGATCACCACGAGGTCGCCGGCCCCGAGACCGAGCAGGCGCGGCAGCCACGCGATGGCTTCCTTGGTGCCGATCACCGGCAGGATCGCCGCCGGATCCACTCCGGTCATCCCGTAGCGGCGGGCCACCGACGCGGCCGTGGCCTCGCGCAGCGCATCGGTGCCGTGCGTGGTCGGGTAGCCGGGCTCGGCCGCCACCGACGACAATGCGGCCTGGATGGCCGGAGCCACCGGATCGACCGGGGTTCCCACGGACAGGTTCACAATGCCGTCGGGATGCGACTGCGCCTTCTCCTTCGCGGACACGAGGGAATCCCACGGGAAATCGGGCAGGGACTTGGCTACCGGGTTACGGGGCAACGCTCTTCCTCGACCTATTCCTCGCCCATGGGGGGCAGCGCCTTGATCAGCGGCGGGTCGAAGTCGACCTTGCCGAGCTTCGCGGCACCGCCCGGCGAACCGAGATCGTCGAAGAAGTCGACGTTCGCGCTCACGTATCCGGTCCACTGATCCGGCACGTCGTCCTCGTAGAAGATGGCCTCGACGGGGCACACCGGCTCACACGCACCGCAGTCCACACACTCGTCCGGATGGATGTAGAGCATGCGACCACCCTCGTAGATGCAGTCGACCGGGCACTCCTCGATACATGCCTTGTCCAGCACATCGACGCACGGTTCGGCAATCGTGTAGGTCACTGCTGCTCTCCCTGCCTTTCTGACCCGGGCGCCGAGGCGCCTCGACGACCCGGCTGGTCGGGTCCTCGACCCGACGAACTTCCGGAGTGTCCAGTATGAATCTCCCCGACCGCAACAGTCAGGTAAGGGTCGCCTCAGCGAACCGCGCGGGCGGCGGGCCGACCCGCGTCGATCCGGTCCCGCACCTCGCTCGCGACCTCCGCGAGCGCGCCGCGTTCACCCAGGTATTCGGCGAGCGCACCCACCACCGGGAGCCGACCGAGGACGCGGTACGGCCCATTGCCGCGCGGCCGCCGCTCGATCTCGGACAGCAGCCCGCGAACCGTGTGTGCCGTACGCCACATCGATCCGAATACCGCGAACGGTCGCCATCCCGCAGTGTGGTCACGCTCGGCATCCTCGTGGCGGGAGGAACACTCGAGGATCGGCCGGGCATCGAGCTCGCGTCGGCACAGCACCGCCGCGAGCAGATCCACCTGCCGTGCCCGGTCCTCGACGCCGTACTCGCGCGCCACCGCCACCAACACCAGCGCCTGGTTCGCGAAGCCGAGCAGGTCCTGGATCGGCAGCCGGCCGACCAGCGCACCGAGAACGCCGGGGAACGCGACCGTGACGGTGTTGAGCGCACCGAGCCGCGTCACCCACCAGTCGGCCCGGTCCGCCGCGCTCGACCGTTCCCAGGCCGCGGTGCCGGGCACCGTCAGCTCGTCCAGCACCCACGCCGCGGCGTCGAGCACCTTCTCGGCCAGGGCCCGGTCGGCCGCGCTCGGCGGCTCGAACGTGCGGGCCTTGATGCCGAGCGGATCGAGGTGCAGCACGTCGAGCACGGGGCTGATGCCCCACGCCGCCTGGTCGAGCAGGACCGCCACGGTCCGGTCGCTCGGGCGGCCGTCGTCGCTCATCGCGGCACTCAGACCAACGGCAGGGCTGGCGCGTGCTCGCGCAACGCGTAGCCCGTGGTCCGCTCGCGGGCGGGACGCCCGATCCCCTCGGCGATGGCCCGCAGCTCCTCGACGGTCTTCTCCGATCCGTGCTGCGAACCGGCCATCCGGGAGATGGTCTCCTCCATCAACGTGCCACCGAGATCGTTCGCGCCGCCCTGCAGCATCGCCTGCGTGCCGGCGATACCCAGCTTCACCCAGCTGGTCTGGATGTTGGGGATCCGCCCGTGCAGCATGATCCGCGACAGCGCGTGCGCGGCCCGGTTGTCCCGCTGCGTCGGGCCCGGCCGGGACGCGCCCGCGAGGTACAGAGGCGCGCTCTGGTGCACGAACGGCAGCAGCACGAACTCGGTGAATCCGCCTGTCCTGTCCTGGATTCCACGGATCACGTTCAGGTGACCCACCCAATGCTTGGGGCTGTCGACGTGGCCGTACATCATCGTCGAACTCGATCGCAGGCCCACCTCGTGGGCGGTGGTGATCACGTCGATCCACGCCGACGTCGGCAGCTTGCCCTTGGTGAGCACCCAGCGGACCTCGTCGTCGAGGATCTCGGCGGCCGTGCCGGGAATCGTGTCCAGTCCGGCCGCGCGCAGTTCGGTGAGCCAGTCCCGGATGCTCTGCCCACCACGGGAAGCGCCGTTGACGATCTCCATCGGGCTGAAGGCGTGGACGTGCATCGACGGCACCCGGCGCTTGACCGCCCGCACCAGATCGGCGTACCCGGTGACCGGCAGTTCGGGGTCGATGCCGCCCTGCATGCACACCTCGGTCGCACCGGCGACGTACGCCTCCCATGCCCGGTCGGCCACTTCCTCGGCCGACAGCGTGAACGCGTCCGCGTCACCCTTGCGCTGCGCGAACGCGCAGAACCGGCAGCCGGTGTAGCAGATGTTGGTGAAGTTGATGTTCCGGTTCACCACGTACGTGACGTTGTCGCCGACGGCCTCCCTGCGCAGCGCGTCCGCGAGCGCGACGACGGCCTCGAGCCCGTCACCGTCCGCCGTCGCCAGCGCGAGGTACTCGTCGTCGCTGAGGCCGGCGGGATCGCGCTCGGCGCTGCGCAACGCCGACAGAACGTCGGTGTCCACCCGGGTCGGCGCGGCGCGGCCCAGTTCCAGCACCTGCTCCCGGACCGTCTCCCAGTCGCCGAACGCGCTGCCCAGATCGGAGCGGGTCTCGGTGTTGCGGCCCTGCGTGTCGATCTCGGTGTTGAGGTCGACACGACCGGTCGACACCCATTCCTCGTCCGGTTCCTGCCACGGCAACCCGGCCGGCTTCACGCCCTCCCGCGCGAGACCCGTCTCGGGGTCCGCCAGCGCCCGCACGTGTGCGCCGATCCGCGGGTCGATCCACGGGTGTCCGGCCAGCACGTACTGCGGCTGCGCGGCGGTCCGCTCGGTGAGCGCGAACCCGGCCTGCGCCGTGATCTCGGCAAGGGTGTCCAGGTTGGGCCACGGCCGCTCCGGGTTGACGTGGTCCGGGGTGAGCGGCGAGACGCCGCCCCAGTCGTCGACGCCGGCGCCGATCAGCGCGAGGCACTCGGCGTGCGAGACGAGGTTGGGCGGCGACTGGATCCGCATACCCGGGCCCAGCAGCAGCCGGGTCACCGCGATGGTCGCCAGGAATTCCTCGAGGTTCGCGTCGGGCGCATCCCGCATCGCGGTATCCGGCTTGGCGAGGAAGTTCTGCACGATCACTTCCTGCACGTGACCGAAAGCCTTGTGCACCTTTCGGATCGCCATGATGGAGTCGGCACGCTCGGCCGGCGTCTCGCCGATGCCGACGAGAATCCCGGTCGTGAACGGTATCGAGAGTCGGCCCGCCTCGGTCAGTGTGCGCAGACGGACGTCGGGGTCCTTGTCGGGGCTGCCGTAGTGGCACTCGCCCTTGTCGGTGAACAGACGCTTCGAGGTGGTCTCGAGCATCATCCCCATCGACGGCGCCACCGGCTTGAGCCGGGACATCTCCTCCCAGCTCATCACGCCGGGGTTGAGGTGCGGCAGCAGACCGGTCTCCTCGAGCACCCGGATCGACATCGCGCGCACGTAGTCCAGTGTGGAATCGTAGCCCCGCTCGTCGAGCCACTGCTCGGCCTCGGGCCACCGGTCCTCCGGGCGATCCCCGAGCGTGAACAGGGCTTCCTTGCAGCCCATCTCGGCGCCCTGCCGCGCGATCTCGAGCACCTCGTCCGGTTCCAGGTACACGCTGTGGCCCTCGGCCCGCAGCTTGCCGGGGACCGTCACGAACGTGCAGTAGTGGCACTTGTCGCGGCACAGGCGGGTGAGGGGGATGAAGACCTTCCGCGAATACGTCACGGTCCCCGGACGGCCCGCCGCGACCAGTCCCGCGTCACGCACCTTCGCCGCCGACGCGCACAGGTCCTCGAGGTCCGTGCCACGCGCGTGCAGCAGGGTAGTCGCCTCGTCGACGTTGAGGGTGGACCCGTCCCGGGCGCGACGCAGTACCCGCCGCATCGCACTCGCGGACGGCGCTTCGGTCTTCACCTGGGGCCGCGGTACCGACGGAATCGGCAGGATCGTGGACCGGTCGGTGTCATCGCCTGAGTGGGTCACCCGTCGATCATGCGTCACCCGCCCCGGTACCTGCCACCGCGGGTCCCGGTCGATCCGCTCAGCCGCGGGGATAGTCCTCGTCGACGGGGACGCTGCGGCGCTGCTCGGCCGCGTCCGCCTCGTTCACTTCCAGCGGCGGCTCGATCCGGTCCGAATCGTCGCGGTCGTCGTCGCCTTCGGCCGGGGTCATCTGCTCCACCAGATCGGCTTCGGGCACGTCCGTCGGGCGGACGACGTCCTCGGCCTCCTCGGAGCCCTCGGCGTCCCGGGCGTTGTCGGTTCCGGATCGTTGCATGACGACCACCTTCCGTCTCGGCAGACACTCGCGGCCACCTCCACCATAGGACGCGGGACGTCGACTCGGGCAGGATGAGATCGTGAGCTTCCCTCCCGACCCCGCACCGTTCGAGCGAACGGTGACGATGGCCGAACCGAAGTGGCGCCCCAGCGTCCGCGCCCCGCGACTGTGGGCGACGACGGCCACCCTGATCTGGCTGCCGGTGTTCGTCGCGCAGGTCGTGTGGGCGGTCGTCGACGGACGCTGGACCACGTGGCCGCACGTGCTGGTCTTCGCGCTCACCGCGGTCGTCGCGGTCGTCGACATCGTGGTCGTGCCGCGGTGGCGCTACCGCGTGCACCGCTGGGAGATCAGCGACGACGCCGTCTACACACGCACCGGTTGGTTCAACCAGGAGCGCCGGATCGCACCCATCACCCGCGTCCAGACCGTCGACACCGAACGCGGACCGCTGGACCGATTCTTCGGCCTCGCGACGGTCACCGTCACCACGGCGTCGTCGGCCGGCGCCGTGAAGATCACCGCACTCGACCTCGACGTCGCCGACCGCACCGTCGAACACCTCACCGAGATCGCCGCCCGCAACGCCGGGGATGCGACGTGAGCGTGCCCCTCGAACAGTCCGGTGACGCCGCCCTGGCCGCCGAGGAGGAACAGCCGTGGCTGCGCCTCGACAAGCGGATGCTGCTCGTCCACCCGGTCAACGAGGTCCTCAAACTGCTCCCCGTGATCGCGGTGTCGTGGATCGTCGGCAGCCGGAACGGCAACCACTACTGGGGGCTGGTCGCCGTCGCCGTCCTCGTCGTCTACGGCGTGCTCCGCTGGTTCACCACCACCTACCGCATCGGTCCGGTCCACGTGCAGCTGCGGCACGGCGTCTTCGAGAAGAAGGTCCTGTCGATGCCGCGCACCCGCATCCGCTCCGTCGACGTCGAGGCCGGGGTGCTGCACCGGCTCCTCGGGCTGGCGGTGCTCCGGATCGGCACCGGCCGGCAGGCGCAGCGCGGCGAGAGCAGGTTCGAACTCAATGCGCTCGACGCCACCCTCGTCCCGGACCTGCGCGCGGCGCTGCTCGCCGGACACCGGGAGCTCCGGCCCGAGGCGGGCACCGATGCTGCCTCGGACACCGCACCGCCCGGGAGGCCGGGCGTCGAGATCGGGCACTGGTCGCCGTCATGGGTGCGGTACGCGCCGTTCTCGGTGACCGGGCTGATCGCGATCGGCGCGCTGGTCGGCATCGTGTTCCAGTACGGGCTGGCCGACCGGATCGCCCGCTCCCCCGCCCTCGCGGACGGATTCGATTCCGCCGAACAGGCCGGCGCACTGGGCCTCGCCGTACTCGGCCTGGCCGGGCTGGTGATCCTGTTTGTCGCCGCGAGCGTCCTCGCGTGCGGGCGCTATCTGGTGGTGTACGGCCGCATGAGCGTCACCGACAACGGCCGCACGCTGCACGTCAGTCACGGACTGTTGCGCACCCGGCAGACCACCCTGGACCGGGCCCGGCTCCGCGGCACGACGCTCAAGGAGCCGCTGCTGCTTCGCGTCGCCGGCGGGGCGTCCCTCGACGCGATCATGACCGGTGTCAGCGCCGAACACCGTGAGTCGTCACTGCTGCTGCCGCAGAGCCCGCGGGCGGACGCGACGCGGGTGATGGCGACCGTTCTCGGCGACGACCAGCAGGCGGACGTCGCGCTGCTCCCGCACGGACCGGCCGCGCATCGGCGCCGCTACACCCGCGCGCTGTGGCCGGCCGCCCTCGCCGCGCTGATCGCCGCCGGATTCGTCGTCGCGGGCCGTCACGTGCCGTGGCCCGCGTGGGCGGGCGTCGTCGTGCTCGCGCTGGCAGGCGCGGGACTCGCGTGGGACCGCTACCGCGGACTCGGGCACGCGGTGCTGCCCGGCTGGCTGATCACCCGCAGCGGATCGCTGGACCGCCGCCGCGACAGCATCGAGGCCGCCGGCATCATCGGCTGGACGGTGCGCCAGACGTTCTTCCAGCGCCGCGCCGGCGTCGCCACCGTGATCGCGGCGACACCCGCGGGCACCGGCAAGTACGTCGTCCACGACCTCCCGGTCGAGCAGGCGTGGGCGCTGGTCGACGCCGTCACGCCCGGTGCGGGCGGGATCTGGCGAAGGCCTTCCTAGCGGATCGAGCTGCCGTGCTTCGTCATCGGCGTGACCTCGATCGTCATGTACGGGAACAGCGGCAAGCTCCACAGGAGCTCGTGGAGTTCGTCGGCCGAGTCCACGTCGAAGATGCTGATGTTGCTGTACTGCCCGACGATTCGCCAGAGATGCGCCCACTTGCCCTGACGCTGGAGATCCTGTGAATACGCCTTCTCCCGCGCGATCGTCTCGTCGCGCACCCCGGGATCCAGATCGCGGGGAATGTCGACGTCCATCCGGACGTGGAACAGTGCCATGAAGTTCTCCTCGTTCTCCGTGCTCTCCGTGCGTGTGATCAGTCGCGGGCGAGGTGCCTGACGACGTCCATGTCCAGTTCGACGCCGAGCCCGGGTCCGGATGGCAGGTGGACCTGGCCGGCGGAGTAGTCGAGTGGTGTCTGCAGCAGTTCGACGGCGAACAGCTGAGGGCCGAACAGTTCGGTTCCGAAGTTGATACCCGGTTCGGCGCAGGCGAAGTGGATCGACGCGGCGGTGCCGATGGGCCCCTCGATGGACGTGGCGCCATGGCAACGGATGCCGGCCGCCTTCGCGACCGCGACCACCTCCTTGCTGCGTTGCAGCCCACCGCATTTCGTTGTCTTGAGGGCGATGACGTCGGCGGCACCGGCGCGGGCGATCTCGAGGGCGTCGTGCGGCGTGTGCACCGATTCGTCGGCCATGACCGGTGCGGCGACGAGGTGGTTGAGCTCGGCGAGCACCTCGATCTGCTCGGCGGGGGTGGGTTGCTCGACGAGTTCGACGCCGCCGTCGACGAGTTCGGGCACGAAACGCAACGCGGTGAACCGATCCCATCGCGCGTTGACGTCGATGCTCACGCCCGCCTTGCCGCTGAGCGACTGTGCGATCGAGACCACCCGCTCCGTATCGACGGCCGGGTCCAGCGCACCCATCTTGAGCTTGAAGGAGAAGTTCAGGCGCGCCCCCATCCTGTGCGCGACCTCCTCGAGGATCTCCTCGACCGGAGCGGCTCCGAGAGCCCAGCGGACGTCGACGCCGGTCCGGAACGCGCCACCGAGCAGCGTGTGCACCCCCACGCCGAGGTGCCGGGCGTACGCGTCGTGCAGCGCGACGTCGACGGCAGCCTTCGCGAACCGGGCATTGGCGACGATCTTCTCGAGATCCACCATGATGCCGGTGATCTCGTCGACACCACGCCCGATGATGTACGGCGCGATGTAACGGTCGACAATCACCTTCATCGTCTCTACTGATTCACCACCCCACCAGGGCCCACCGGGCACCACGCCCTCACCGTGGCCGGTGACGCCGCCGGCAGTGGTGATCGCGACCAGCAGAATCGACTGCTTCTCCGCGGTGGTGGTGGCGAACTTGTGCGGACGCACCAGTGGCACGTCGATGATGGTCGTCTCGACGGAGACGATTGCGAGATCAGGGTCGGGCATCGAACAGCTCTCAATCGGATCGGGAAGCACCGAATGCCGGCGCCCCAGTGGGACACCGGCATTCGCTTCGACTCAGGCCTGGGGGTCGAGGGCGAAGTTGTAGGTCACGTAGTTCTTGCCGTCGTCCCCGGCCTTCGGATCGAGGATCAGTTCCGGCTTGGTCGCGGTCGCGACGTCGTTCTCGAGCCACTGACCGCCCGCGAAGTACAGCTGGGTCGTGATGGTCTCCTTGCCGGGGGCCTTCACCATCAGGTGCAGGTGGGCCGGACGCCACGGGTGACCGCCGTAGGACTCGATGAACCAGCCCGTCGGCCCGTCGTGCGGGATCTGGTACGGCGCGGGCTGCAGCGTGGTGATCTCGTAACGGCCCTCGCCATCACAGACGATGGTGCCGCGCAGGTTCCACTCGGGCAGGTTCGGCGCGAACTGCGAGTAGAAGCCGTCCTCGTCGGCGTGCCAGAGTTCGACGGTGGCGCCGGCGAGACCGTTGCCCGCCAGATCCGTGACCTGGCCGGAGAACACCAACGGGGTTGCCTCGGCGTCCTTGTCGGTCATCGGCATCGTGCACGTGGACGGCAGCTGCGGCGCATCGGCGACGTAGTACGGGCCCTCGATGCTGCCCTTGGTGCCGGCGAGTCCGTTGCGGCTGTAGTTGACGTCCTCGATCTCGTGTTCGACGAACACGTCCAGCCACAGCGGCACCTCGCCGTACTCGCCGACGTCGATGATCCACTGCTTGACCACCCGGTACTCGTCGTAGGTGACACCGTGCTTGTGGATGATCTCCCCGAACGCCGCGAGCACGTCGCGGTAGATCGCGGCCGCCCGCTCCTTCGACGTGTCCGCCGACACGCGCTCGGACTTGAACTTGTCGGTGGCGGCATTACCCGATGCGTGCGCGGTCGCCGTTTCGGTGCTGGTCATGGGTCCTCCTCGTCGAGGCTCGAACAGTGACGGTCGAGAAAGTTGTGGCGGCGGTGAACGCGGGGCAGGCGCGTCCCCCACCGAAGTTGTACGCTGTGCGTACATGCACGTCGCAATGCGTACACACCATACTGTGCGTCGAGTCACAGCCGTTGTCAACACCCGACCTCGAAGTCACACCGAACCCGCAGCCAGGAGCATCAGATGCCGAACGAAGACCGGGATTTCATCCAGAGCATCGAACGGGGCTTCGCCGTCCTGCTCGCATTCGACGAGCAGGACCCCACCCCGTCGCTGGCCGAACTCGCCGCCAAGACCGACCTGTCCCGCCCGGCGGTACGCCGCATCCTGCTCACCCTGCAGAAGCTCGGCTATGTCGCCGCGAACGGGACCCGGTGGTCGCTCACTCCCCGCGTGCTCAGCATCGGCCAGCACTACTCCGCGTCCCACGCACTCGTCGAGTCCGCGATGCCGCGGCTCGTCCAACTGTCCGAGCGCACAGGCGAATCCGCCTCGCTGGGTGTACTCGACGGGGGCGACGTGGTGTACGCCGCCCGCGTGCCCGTGCGCCGGATCATGAGCATCAACGTCTCGGTCGGCACCCGCGTGCCTGCCTACGCGACGTCGATGGGGCGTGCACTGCTCGCCTGGGCGCCGGACGAGACCGTCGACCGGGTGATCGCCACAACCCGATTCGACAAGCTGGCGCCGGCAACCCTCGGAACGCCCGACGAATTGCGCGCAGAGCTGGCCAGGGTCCGCGACCAGGGCTACGCGCTGACCGCAGCCGAACTCGAGGAGGGCCTGATCTCGATCGCCGCCCCCGTGCGGGACGCGGCGGGAACCGTCGTCGCCGTCACCGCGTGCTCCACCTCCTCCGGACGACACACCCCCGAACAGTTCCGCGACGCGGCCGCACAGCACGTCGTCGCCGCCGCGGACGCGCTCAGCGCCGACCTCGGCCACCGCGGATGACCCGATACGAGAACATCAGGAACGCAACGTCTCCGAGGGCGCGTACCCGTACTTGCGTCGATAGGCCGCCGCAAACCGTCCGGTGTGGGTGATACCCCAGCGCAGGGCGACGTCGGTCACCGACGTGACCGACGGATCCCCGGTCACCAGGTCGTCGTGGATGCGTGAGAGCCGGACGTCTAGCAGGTAGTCCCGCGGGCACATGCCCAGGTACTCCCGGAATCCCTCCTGCAACCGGCGCACACTCACACCCGCGGCCTCGGCCATGTCGCTCGCAGTCCAGGCGAGGGACGGGTCGTCGTCGATCCGGTCGAGGACCCGCTTGACGATCCGCGGCCGCGGGGCCGCGGCCGCGTCGTCGGGCATCGCCGCCAGTACGAACGCGCCCGTGATGGCCCCCGACAACTGCTCCGCGACGACCGGGGTCTGCCACAGCCCCTCGCCGCCCCGGGCCTGCTGGACGATCGAGCGCAACAACGCCATCCAGGTCTGCCCGGCCTCCGTCGACAGGTCCACCTGATCGGGCAGTCGGCGGTCGGGACGGCCGAGGACACGCCCCAGCTCGCGGTGCAGGTAGTCCCGGTCCACCTTGACACCGACGATCTCGCAGTCGGCGGTCCACCGGGTGATCACGGCCGGGGTGTCCGGCCGGAACACGGACGCCTTCCCGACACCCGATATCACGTCACCGCCGGCGGTCACGGATTCGATCCGACCCGACAGCGGGATGTTCACCGCATACCCGCCGGGATGCTCCGTGTCGACGGAAACCTCGGCTCCCCAACCGATCCGCGCCAGACGGAGCGGCCCGATCTGCATCGCCCGCACGTTCAGATGCGGCTCCGATCCGGCCGACAGCGGCATCAGGTCGTGCGGGAAGTACGCATTCGAGACCACGTTCTCCGCCTCGTCCCAATCCCCCGGATCGGCGGCCACGTTCATCGCCATACCCTCGCACCCTTCCCATCCCGTCCAGTTCGGGACTTCGGCCCCAGTGTGATCGGGAACACCTCCTCTGGCAATAACGGGTGGTCGAACCCGTCGCGCAATCCGGATAGTGAGGCCGCTCAGCGGATCGCCTACCGCGATCCGATCGACCTATGGTCTCCGTCACAGCCAACGACCACCAGCAAGGAGCCCCGACATGGATTCGCGTCGACTGCGAAACATATTCGGACAGTTCGCAAGTGGGGTCACCGTCATCACTTGCACCCGGCAGGACGGTACGCCCCACGGCGCAACGGTGACGGCCTTCACCGCAGTCTCGATCGAACCGCGATTGTGCCAGGTAACCCTGACCCGCACGTCCAAAGCCTGCGCGTTCCTGTCCGGCGCACCGTTCGCGGTCAACATCCTCGCCGCGGACCAGACCGACGTCGCGCTTCACTTCGCCGGTCGCCCGCAGTCCCCCGAACCGGTGTGGGCCCAGGGGCCCACCGCGCCCGTGCTGGCCGGCAGCGCCGCCACCCTGTCGTGCGTTCCGTGGCGCGAGTACGACGGCGGCGACCACGTGATCTTCATCGGCGAGATCGTCGATGCCCAGTTCCGTGACACCGATCCGTTGCTCTTCTACCGCAGCACATTCCACGATCTCGGAGCACCGAGCGGGAGTGCCGCCTGGAACGGATCGATGGACGATCCGCACCGCGGATGGTTCGACTCCGAGACCACTTTCACACCCCTGCACCTGTCCGGTGCAACCAATTGACCCCATCCCCGATGCAGGAGAAACGATGACCACCACCGAGCCCCGCCCCACCGACACGGACGTCGACCGTTCGCAGGTCAATGTCGCGGCCGACTCCGACGCGAACCGGACCACGAACTTCGCATCCCGCCCCATGACCGGCGACGAGTACATCGAGTCGATCAAGGACGGCCGCGAAATCTACCTGCACGGCGAGAAGGTCAAGGAGTTCTGGAACCACCCGGCCTTCCGCAACTCGATCCGGATGACGGCACGCCTGTACGACGCGCTGCACACCGGTGAGCACGTCGACACGCTCACCTGCCCCACCGACACCGGCAACGGCGGCATCACCATGCCGTTCTTCAAGACCCCCACCAGTTCCGACGATCTGCTCCGCGAACGCGACGCGATCGCCACCTGGGCCCGCATGACCTACGGCTGGATGGGCCGCTCCCCCGACTACAAGGCCAGCTTCCTCGGCACTCTCAACGCCAACAGCGAGCTCTACGCGCCGTTCCAGGACAACGCCAAGCGCTGGTACCGCGAGTCGCAGGAGAAGGTCCTGTACTGGAACCACGCGATCATCAACCCGCCGGTCGACCGTCAGCTGCCTCCGGACCAGGTCGGTGACGTGTTCATGAAGGTCGAGAAGGAGACCGACGCCGGTCTGATCGTCTCCGGCGCGAAGGTCGTCGCCACCGGATCGGCGATCACCAACTACAACTTCATCGCGCACTACGGGCTGCCGATCAAGAAGAAGGAATACGCGCTGATCTGCACGGTGCCGATGGACGCGCCGGGTATCAAACTGATCTCGCGCGCGTCGTACTCGCAGAACGCCGCCGTCGTCGGCTCCCCGTTCGACTACCCGCTCTCGTCCCGGATGGACGAGAACGACGCCATCTTCATCTTCGACAAGGTGCTGGTGCCCTGGGAGAACGTCTTCATGTACGGCGACGTGGAGAAGATCAACGCCTTCTTCCCCCAGTCCGGCTTCCTGCCGCGGTTCACCTTCCAGGGTTGCACCCGGCTGGCGGTCAAGCTCGACTTCATCGCCGGACTGCTGATGAAGGCCCTCGACGCCACCGGCGCCGGCGGCTTCCGCGGCGTCCAGACCCGCGTCGGTGAGGTGATCGGCTGGCGCAACCTGTTCTGGTCGCTGAGCGAATCGATGGCGCGTGACCCGGAACAGTGGATCGGCGACACCGTCATCCCGAAGCTCGAGTACGGGCTCACCTACCGGATGTTCATGATCCAGGGTTACCCGCGGATCAAGGAGATCATCGAACAGGACGTCGCCTCCGGCCTGATCTATCTGCCGTCGTCGGCGGCGGACTTCAAGAACCCCGACGTCCGTCCGTACCTCGACAAGTACGTCCGCGGCAGCGACGGGATCACGGCCGTCGACCGGGTCAAGGTCATGAAGGCACTGTGGGACTCGATCGGATCCGAGTTCGGCGGACGGCACGAACTCTACGAGCGCAACTACTCCGGCAACCACGAGAACGTCAAGGCCGAACTGCTGTTCGCGGCGGAGAATCGCGGAGGCGTTTCCGCGATGAAGGGTCTGGCCGAGCAGTTCATGAGCGAGTACGACCTGGACGGCTGGACCGTTCCGGATCTGATCGGGAACGACGACGTGACCGCGTTCTACAAGAAATAGCCGCGCTCGGGGTCGTGCACGGGCAGGAATTCCCACCCGCGCACGGCCTCACCGAGCGGCCGTGCCCGCCGACGGTCCGGACGGCATCAGCCCTGCTGGGCCCGGGCCACGATCGAGTCGAGCTGGACGCGGAACAGGTAGACCCCGGCCGGCAGCACCGCCGCGACGAACAGCAGCAGCGTGCGCCAGTCCTCGAACACCAGCAAGTCGCCGCCCGGTCCGCCGATCACGCACAGGCCGAACCCGAACAGCCAGCCGAAGATCGGCAGCGCGGCGAGGACCGGCCGCTCCGTGAACTTGCGCGCACCGAGCACCAGCAGCAGGTTGACCACGGCCGCGACGAGGATGCTCACCGGGAACGGTGTCGTCCCGAGGTAGGCGGGCAGGAACAGCACCGAGAGCACCGCGCACAGGAACCCGTCGAACGTGAGCAACGCCAGTGTCGTGCGGGCTTCGGCGGTGGACACGGGCGGCTCGACGGGGTGGCTCTCGACGGTCATGTCACCGATCGTGGTCTATTCGCGAGGGCGCCGCCACGGCGGGGTCCGGGTCACGGGACCGGCGGGTAGCCGAGCATCGTGAGCAGCTCGCTCTGCTGATGCACGAACGCGTGCAACGACCCGATGTAGAGGTCGTGGAAGTACGGGGCCATCGGCCGCAGACTGTCCACGAACGCCGTGATCGCATTCTGGAGTTCCCAGTTGTACATCCGCCGCACCCTCCCGTTCGACAGCTGCATGCGCCGACGAACGGACCCCCACGAACGTGGCGTAGATCACAGCATACGGCGAGTGGGGCGGCGACGAGCCCGGGTAGGTTCACCAGGTCCGACCGCTCGACGGTCACGGAGATCCCGTGGCGTGGCGTATCCGGTGCCGGGGCGTCGCAGCACGTTCGCGACACCACCGACCGAGCGATGGGGTCCCGACTGCAGGACGGACAGCCCTACCGCACTTCTACCGCAGCGGTATCCCTGTCGAAGTTCGAGGAGAACTGGCGTGACGGCACCGTCGGGGCCTGGATGCGCCGACACCGTCCGGACATCCCACTCGGCTGGACCGCCCTCAGGACCCGAGTCCGGCGCACAGGTCCGTCTCACGCCCACGCGCGTCGACGGGACCGGACTGTCCACGGACCAGCACGAAGTGTTCCTCGGACAGGACCGGTTGCGCGACATCGTTCGACAACGCGAACTCCGTGCCGGACGGCGCCACCGTCACCTGGGTGCGGTGCGCGCGGAGACCCGCGAGCTTCGCCGCCATCACCGGCGCGACGTCCACCACCGCGGTGACCGTCGAGTCCGGCACGCGTGGCAGCTCGCCCGGCTCGGGCAACCGCCAGCCCTCGGGCACGGCATCGATCGCGGCGATCCCCGCTTCGAGCGCGGACTCCTCGGTCACCGTCCAGTAGAACTTCGCGACCTCCCACGGCCCGCCCGCCTCGGGGAAGGCGTCGGTGCCCGCGGCCTCCACCGCGGCGGTCGTGAGGCGATGCGCCCGAACGTGATCCGGATGCCCGTACCCGCCGACCGGGTCGTACGTGACCACGACCTGCGGACGCAGTTCGCGGATGACCGCGACCAGTTCCCCGACCGCCTCGTCCTGATCGGCGTTGACGAATGCGCGCGGGTTCGCCGCCGACGGCGTCCCGGCCATGCCCGAATCGCGCCACCGCCCGGCGCCGCCGAGGAATCGCGGCTCGGAGGCGCCGAGGGCCTCGAGTGCGCGGGTCAGTTCCAGGATCCGGAAGCCCCCCAGCTGATCGGCGCGGTCGGCCACCAGACCGGCCCACCGGTCACCGATGACCTCCCCCTCCTCGCCGAGGGTGCACGTCAGCACCGTCACCTCGGCCCCGTCCGCCGCGTAGCGCGCGATGGTGCCGCCCGTGGTCAGGGTCTCGTCATCGGGATGCGCATGGACGAACAGGATGCGCCGACCGTTCACAACCACTCGTTTCTCTCGCTCACTTCGTCCGCGTCCACGCTCCGGCATCCGCGAAGATGCCGACCTGGACCGGACCGCCCATCACGACGCCCTGCACGCCGGGGCCCACCGCGACCACCGTGTTGTCCTGGAGCACCGGCAGTACCGCCGCCAGATCCCACAGCTTGGGCTCGGCGTCCGCGATCACTCGCGCCACGTCACCCTGGCCGCGCAGCGCCTCGTCGATCGCCGGCTGCAGCGCCGGTTCGCACAGGCCCGAGAGATTGCTCGGCGACCGCAACTCGCGGGCCGACGTGGAACCCGGTTCCGGTGTCGCGGAGGCGGCCGCGGAAGCCGTCAACGGCAGGCATCCGAAACGGGAGGCGAGGGAGGTCGCCGGATCCGATCCGGCGCGTTCCCAGCCGACGACCGCATCGACCCGGCCCGACGCCAGCGCCTCCCCGTACAGCTCCTCGGCGGGCAGCGACAGGACCGAGGCGGCGATACCGGCCCCACGCCACTGGTCGGCCACCGTGTTCGCGACCGCGACCGCGGTGTCGTCGTTCTCGGGGGCGCCCAGCACCAGCGTCAACTGTTCGCCGTCGTGCACCATCCGGCCCTCCGTCAGGGTCTCGGGGGCAGCGCCCTCGGTGGTGGTGGGAAGCAACTGGTAGCCGGCGACGGCCAGCAGCCCGAACGCCTGCTCACGCGTCGGCGGTGGCGGTGCGGTGGGCGCGTAACCCGGGTCGGACGGAGCCAGAATCTGTGCTCGCGCCGGCACCGCCGCCGACTCGCTGCCGGCACCGACCGTCGCGAGCAGATTCGGGTCCAGCAGGCCCAGGAGCCCCCTGCGGACCTGCCGGTCGGCCAGGGCGGGGACCCGTCCGTTGAGCGTCACCGACAGCACGCGGGGCTGGAGCTCGGTGCCGGTCTGCACGTCCGGGATCACCGACAGCTGGGCAAGCGTCGCGGCACCGCTGTGGACGCGGGCCACCTGCGCATCGCCGGACCGCATCGAGTCGGCGAGCTGCGCGGGCGAGCCGCCACGCCGCATGAGGATCTGGTCCGGTTTGGCGGGGGTGTCCCAGAACCGGTCGTTGCGTTCGAGCTGGATCTCGTCCCGACCTCGATCGACCGACTTGATGTGGAACCGGCCACCCGACACGGGGATGTTGTCCGCCAGACCGCGCGCGAATCCGCCCGGCGAATCCTTCACGAGGTGCGAGGGCAGCAGATCGGTGAACAACTCCCGCCACGCGGGGTACGGCGCGGACATCTTGACCGTCACCGTCTTCCCGCCACCGGACGACGCGATGTCCTCGATCAACCCGTATCCCGCGGGATCGACGACACCGGGCTGGCTGATCATCTGCTGCCACAGGTAGCGGAAGTCCTCGGCGGCGATCGGGGCGCCGTCGGACCACTGGGCCTCGTTGCGCAGCTGGTAGGTGATCGTGGTCGGCACCGCGGGAGCCACGTCGGGCGTCTCGGGGGCCGTGTCGGTAGTTGCAGGGGTCTCGGGCGTCGCTGTGGCCGAGACCAGCACCGACGGGTCCGGAATCCACGTGGTGACGCCCGGCCGCGCCGGATCGACCACGGGGCGGAACGGACTCGGCAACACCAGGGCGCTCACCGCGGAGTTCGCGGGCGACTGGTCGGCGAGCAGATGCGGGTTGAACCCGATACCGACGTCGTCGATCGCGACGACGACGGTGTTCTTCGTCGGGACGGCCGTCGTCGGTTTGGGGCTGTCGGTGCTCTCCACCGGCGGTGGCGGATTGGCGGTGCACGCGGCCACCGTCAACACCGACACCGCGGCGGCTGCCCCCAGCAACCGCCGACCGAACTCACGGGAGAACCCGTGCCAGACCTGCGCCACTATCGGTCCTCCCGTCCGCGAGCGGCTCCCCCGCCCGTGCGCGTTGCGCGAGTGTTCAGACTCGCACAACGCGCACGGAACGCGTCACACACTTACAGTGCGGCCTTGTCACGCGACTTCGCACGCGAACGCTCGCGCGCGCGGTCGGTCTGCGACAGGTGCAGCTTGCGCACGCGAACCACCTCGGGGGTGACCTCGACGCACTCGTCGCCGGCGCAGAACTCCATCGCGGCTTCGAGCGTCAGCTCGATCGGCTTCGCGAGGGTCTCCGTGGCGTCGGCGGTCGCCGAGCGCATGTTGGTGAGCTTCTTCTCCTTGGTGACGTTGATGTCGAGGTCCTCGGCGCGCGGGTTGATGCCCACGACCATGCCCTCGTAGGTGTCGGCGCCCGGGTCGACGAAGAACGTGCCGCGGTCGGACAGCTGGATCATCGCGAACGGGGTCACCGAGCCGGTCCGGTCGGAGACCAGCGAGCCGGTGTGGCGGGCGCGGATCTCGCCGGCCCACGGGCCGTAGCCGTGCGAGACGGCGTTGGCGATGCCGGTGCCGCGGGTCTCGGTGAGGAAGTCGGTACGGAAACCGATCAGGCCACGCGACGGGACGATGAACTCCATCCGAACCCAGCCGGTGCCGTGGTTGGTCATCTGGACCATCTTGCCCTTGCGGTTGGCCAGCAGCTGCGTGATCGCGCCGAGGTGCTCCTCGGGGGTGTCGATCGTCAGCTCCTCGAACGGCTCGTGCAGCTTGCCGTCGACCTGCTTGGTGACCACCTGCGGCTTGCCGACCGTGAGCTCGAAGCCCTCGCGACGCATCTGCTCGACGAGGATGGCCAGCGCCAGCTCACCACGACCCTGCACCTCCCACGCGTCGGGGCGGCCGATGTCGAGGACGCGCAGCGACACGTTGCCGACCAGCTCGGAATCGAGCCGGGTCTTGACCATGCGAGCGGTCAGCTTGTGGCCCTTGACGCGGCCGACGAGCGGCGACGTGTTGGTGCCGATGACGACGGAGATCGCGGGCTCGTCGACGGAGATCGTCGGCAGCGCGACCGGGTTCTCGATGTCGGCGAGGGTGTCGCCGATCATGATCTCGGGGATGCCCGCGACGGCGACGATGTCGCCGGCGACGGCGACCTCGCCGGGCTCACGGCTGACGCCCACCGTCTTCAGCAGCTCGGTGATCTTGACGTTCTTGACGCCGTCGGCGTGCATCCACGCGACGTTCTGGCCCTTGCGCAGCTCGCCGTTGTGGATACGCACCAGCGCGAGGCGGCCGAGGAAGTCGGAGGCGTCGAGGTTGGTGACGTGTGCCTGCAGCGGGGCAGCGGAATCGCCCTTGGGGGCCGGCACGTGCTCCATGAGGACGTCGAACAGGACATCGAGGTTCTCGGTGTCGGGAGCGTGACCGTCCTCGGGACGGTTCATCGAGGCCTTGCCCTCACGCCCGGAGGCGTACAGGACCGGCAGGTCGAGGAGCGCTTCGGCGGCCGAGGCAGCCTCGTCGTCCAGATCGGAAGCCAGGTCGAGGAGCAGATCCTGCGCCTCGGTGACGACCTCCTCGATACGGGCGTCGGGACGGTCCGTCTTGTTCACGACGATGATGACCGGCAGCGACGCGGAGAGCGCCTTGCGCAGCACGAAGCGGGTCTGCGGCAGCGGACCCTCGGACGCGTCGACGAGCAGGACGACACCGTCGACCATGGACAGGCCGCGCTCGACCTCGCCACCGAAGTCGGCGTGGCCGGGGGTGTCGATGACGTTGATGACGGTGACCGAGCCGTCGGCGTTGTGACGGTGGACAGCGGTGTTCTTCGCGAGGATGGTGATGCCCTTCTCGCGTTCGAGGTCACCGGAGTCCATGACGCGGTCGACCAGCTCGGCGCGCTCGGCGAAGGCGCCGGACTGGCGCAGCATGGCGTCGACGAGGGTGGTCTTGCCATGGTCGACGTGCGCGACGATGGCGACGTTACGGAAATTGGTGGTGCTCACGCGGGGCGTTCTCCTGGCTGCTGACGGGGCCACACGAATTTGATGTCGCACGGCTTCTGGCTGCCGCTACGCGCATGCGTGATTCCCATTCGCGACCCCGCGTCACTGAAGGTTCACGATGTTCGCGTCAGCGCCGGGATTGCGGCCAGCGAATACCCTACCCGCCCGCAGCGCGAAACCTCGCATCGTGACCCCCGATCGATACCTCTGACCAGGCAATAGTGATCTGCACCACTGGCCGGTCACGGCGTCTGCGCAAACCATCCCGACGACCCTCCGGTGCCGGCCCCTGTGGGGCATCGACAGCCCCCGGACCACCTTGCCGGATCAACGGATGAGGGTACGCTCACTCGCGTGCGGACAGATCCGATCCTGGGCACCGCACTCGGGAGGAAGGCCGGGCTCGGCAATGGGCAAAGGCAAGGGAAAGGTCAAGGCCAGCAAGGTCTCCGGCCTCAAGCCCAAGAAGAAGTGCTGCCGTAAGAAGACGCGCTGCCTCAAGTGCCCCGTCGTCATCATGCGCATGAAGAAACTCGAGAACGAGGGCGCGACCAAGAAGGAACTCAAGAAGGGCCTCAAGAAGGCCCGCGCGGCCTGAGACCGGTCAGTCGGCGTCGAGCAGTGCGGTCAGGTCCGGCAGCCATGCGCGGTCGTTGGCGACCAGTGCGATCTCGCGCAGATCCGTCGCGTCCACCCAGCGCAGCGCGGAGTGGTCGAGTGCCTGCGGGACGCCACTGATCAGCTCGGCGCGATATGCGCGCAGCACCAGTCCGTCGCGCAGCGGCACGTCGACGCCGATCCGCTCGCCCGCGGTCACCTCGACGCCCAGTTCCTCCCGCAGTTCGCGACGCACCGCGTCGGCGGGGGTCTCGCCCGGTTCGATCTTTCCGCCGGGCAATTCCCACAGCCCCGCCAGCTCCGGCGGGCGGGTGCGCTGCGCGAGCAGTAGGCGGCCGTCGCGGATCACGGCCGCGGCCACCACTTCCCCGACCTCCCCGACCTCACGTTCAGGTGCGCCGGTCATTGCGGTCCCCTCCCCATCGCACCATCATGAGGTATGGCCGAGTTGCTGTCCGATACCGAGATCGACTCCGCACTGACGAACCTGCCGACCTGGCGACGCGACGGCGACACCTTGGTCCGCACCGTCGAATCCGCCAGCTTTCCCGCCGCGATCACGCTGGTGGATCGGGTTGCGGAGGCCGCGGAGTCGATGAACCACCATCCCGACATCGACATCCGCTGGCGGAAAGTGACGTATTCCCTCGCCACGCATTCCGCCGGCGGGATCACTGCGCTGGATCTGGAGCTGGCACGGCGGATCGACGATCTGGCCGCGTCTGCGTAGCGCGCACGCGTCGGCCGGCATAGGCGACCCACGCGAACACGACGAGCGCGCCGGCGACGTTGACGGTGCCCGCCCACGCGAGCGCGCCGGGCCGTGAGATCGCGTCGTCCTCGACCTGCTTGAGGACCCACGGCACACCGATCACGGTCACGATCAGCCACAGCGACGCGACGACGCGGGTGCCGACCATCCGCGCATACGGACCGTGGACGAGCCAGATGAGCATCGGCAGCACCCACACCCAGTGGTGGACCCACGAGATCGGGGAGATCAGCAGTCCGAAGAGTTGCACCAGGACCAGCGTGCCGAGCCTGTCGTCGCGGGCCAGGGCGCGCCACGCCAGGAAGGCGAGCAGGGCCGACAGCGCGACCGCGATCAGCCACACGGGACCCGACTCGACGTCGTGGCCGACGATCCTGCTGAGGGCGCCGCGCAGCGACTGGTTCCACGCCGACCCGACGGGTCCGATCCGGTCGGCGTCACCGAACTTCGACGTGAAGTAGTCACGAGCCTGTGCACTGATCACGAGGTAGCTCAGCCCGATGGTTCCGAAGAACGCGATCGCCGAGAACACCGCGGCGCGCCAGCGGCGCTGAGCGACGAAGTACAGGCCGGTGACGGCGGGGGTCAGCTTGATGCCGGCGAGGATCCCGACGATGCCACCGGACACCCACCAGCGGGTGCTGCGGACGGCCAGCATCGCACCGAGGACGAGGAACACATTGACCTGGCCGTAGTCGAGCGTCGTGCGCACCGGTTCGGTCCACACCCCGATCGCGGTCCACAGCATCGCCAGGTACTTCCAGTGCCGGTCCCCGACGGCGGCCGATCCGACCAGCAGCTCGAGGCTGATTCGGATCACCCAGTACAGGGCGAGGACGGTGCACAGCTGCCAACAGAATCCGACGACCGAGAACGGCAGGTAGTGCAGCGGCAGGAACACGAGCGCCGCGAACGGCGGATATGTGAAGGGCAGCGGGAACTCGGGTGTCTCTTCCGAATACGTGAATCCGTACAGGTCACCGCTCAGGAGCGCTGCGGAGCCGTCGACGTACACGTGCAGGTCGACGAGATTGAGACCGTTGGGCGTCAGGACCATCCACAGCAGCCTGGCCAGCACCGACAGTGCGAGCAGCGCGGGCGCCCAGCCGACGAGTGTGCGATACGCCGCGTGCGCGCGTGGCCGCCGCCCGGCACGTGCAAGCTGAGACACTGGCTGGTGCTCTCCCGTGATCGTGTGCTGGCAGTAAGCACCCAGTGTGACGCAGCGGGGGAACGACCAGGTGTCGCGTCAGCCTAACCCGACGCCGATGGGCACAGAAAATACCTTGCTCATCAGTAACAGTTGCATCAAGGTTCACATTTTCCCCATAAGTCACGCGATATGGTCACCAAGCGATGGCAGTCACGTCACAGCTTGCATAGACTCCTCGGGACGCAGGTCACGAATGGGTCGTACAGAAGAGTCTGTACACATCGGGGGTCGATCCATAGAGTGACCCGCGACCGTGATGGGCCGTGGCGCCCGCTCGGCAGACCGACGCTGCTCCGCACGCGTCTGAACGACAAGGATGGGGTAAACCGTGATTCGTAACCGAGGAATGCGACGAGCACTCACCGCGTGTGCAGTTGCGGCCGCGGCGGCGCTCGCCGTTCCGGCCAACGCGGTCGCGCAACCGACCCTTCCGGGTGTCCCCGAGGACGTCTCCATCGACGCGCTGGCGTCCCTCGCCCCCGCCATCCTGGGCGCGGCCGCCGTTCCGGCGGACATCGCCGACGTCGACACCAAGAACGACCTGCTCGCTCAGGCGCGTGCACTGCTCGAGTCGGCCAACCTGCCGCCCGAACTCAAGTCCACCCTCGAGCGTGTCATCACCTTCCTCGACGGCAGCGGCGGCGGCGGACCCGAGATCCCCCAGGACGGGCCCGCGATCGCCCAGTTCCTCTACCCGACCGTCGGCAAGGGCTGCATCGCCCCGTCGAGCGACGCGGTCGGCACCGCCCTCGCGGTGCCGGGCCCCGCACACCTGCCCCCGCCGGGGCCGGCTGCCGGCCAGGCCGGTTTCGTCTTCACCGCGCTCGGCACGGCGAAGGCCGCCCCCACCCAGGGCATGACGGTCACCTGGATCAACGTCGACAACGGCCGTCGTGAGACGCAGACCCTCACCACCGAGGCGCGGATCAACCCGGACGGCCCGGCGACGCTGTCGGTCATCTCGAACACCGGCCCGGGCCGGGTGCTCGCGGTGATCTCCGGCGACCTCACCACCGAGCCCGAGGGCGCGGCGCCGCTCACGTGCAACTTCCTGCCGACGATCGGAATGTTCACCGTCGCGTAGGTTCACCGTCCGGACAGTGAAGGCCCCACCGAGAATTCGGTGGGGCCTTCACTGTTCACACCGCGTCCGTTCGTGGTAGACCGGGGAATGGCCGACAACATGCAGTCGATCCGTTCCCGGCATTCCCGACGATCCATCCTCTCGATCCGTTCGGAGGGCTCGATCCTCTCGATCGGCAGCGTCGGCTCGATCCTGTCCATCGGTAGCGTCGGCTCGATCCTGTCGATCGGATCCATCGGGTCAGCCGGCTCCGCACTGTCCTCACTGTCGTTCGCGAGCGTGGGCTCCGCGTTGTCGGGACTGTCCCGGTGGTCACTGCTGTCGTGGCGCGCGGTGGGTCACGCCCCCGACCAGCGCCCGACGCTCGTGGTGGTGCCCGACGAACCCGACCTGGTCCAGTCGACGACGCGGCACGTCCAGTCCTAGCCTGCCGCCGGACGGGGCCACGGCTGCCCCTCGATTTCCTCGACACCCCGGTTGAACCGGACGAGCATGTCCCTGAGGAGCCGGATCTCGTCCACGTCCCAGCCGCCGAGCACCCGACCGATCCCGGTGCGGTTCAGGTCGCGGTCGAGGTGCAGCCGGTCCAGCCCTGACTCCGTCGGCCGTACCTTGCGCGCCACACCGCCGTCCGGGTCGGCGACGCGTTCGACGAAGCCGTGGCGTTCGAGCGCGCCGACCTGCCGGTTGATCGTCGAGATGTCCAGCACGAACGCCTCCGCCAGTTCCTTGAGGCTCATCGGCGGTTCCAGTTCGAGCCTCGCGAGGATCAGGTACGCGGACCTGTCGAGCTTCTGCCCGCCCCGCTGCTGCGCGAGGGCGTGGTAGCGCGACAACAGCGTCAACTCGTACTCGATGTCCGTCATCGTCCGGTCTCCGTCGGACACCCGTCACCCTCTCGCTCCGACATTGCCCCCAATGTCCGCTTTGTGCATCGTGCACATCCATGTGTACCGTACACATTCTTGCAAATTTGTTGTGTAGCAGTAAATCCGAGGAGCCCCATTTTGAGTGCAACCGTCGCGTCCCCGTCGACGGACACCGCGAAATCCAGATCCAGCGGCGCCATCGTCGCGATTCTCGGTTTCTGCGGCATCGTCGTCGCCCTTATGCAGACACTGGTCGTTCCGATCATTCCGCAACTGCCGCACCTTCTTTCGGCGACGCCGGCCGACGCTTCGTGGGCGGTCACCGCGACGCTTCTCGCGGCCGCGGTGGTGACACCCATCAGCGGACGCCTCGGCGACATGTTCGGCAAGAAGAGGATTCTGGTCGCGAGCTTGCTGCTCGTCGTGATCGGCTCGGTGGTCTGCGCCTTCGCCAATTCACTGATTCCGTTGATCGTCGGTCGCGCACTGCAGGGCGCGTCGGTCGGTGTGATCCCGCTCGGCATCAGCATCCTGCGAGACGAACTTCCGCCGCGGAAGGTCGCCGGCGCGATGGCCATCGTCAGTGCCACCCTCGGCGTCGGCGGTGCGATCGGGCTACCGGTCGCCGCGGCCGTCGCACAGGTCGCGGACTGGCACGTGCTGTTCTGGATGTCGGCCGGACTCGGACTCCTGTGTGTCGCGCTCGCCGTGATCGTGATCCCCGAGTCCACGGTCCGCAATCCCGGACGTTTCGACTTCGTCGGCGCCGTCGGATTGAGCACGGCATTGATCCTGTTCCTGCTCCCGATCACCAAGGGCGGAACGTGGGGCTGGAGCGATCCACTGACCCTGGGCCTGCTCGCGGGGTCCGTCGTGGTGTTCGTGGCGTGGGGCTTCGTGCAGCTGCGGACCGCTCGTCCGCTGGTCGACCTGCGCGTGTCCGCACGGCCGAACGTCCTGTTCACGAATCTGGCGTCGATCGCGATCGGCTTCTCGATGTACGGCAACTCGCTGACGCTCCCCCAGCTGCTGATGGCACCGGAGTCCACCGGCTACGGGCTCGGCCTGTCGATGGTCACCGCCGGCATCGCACTGGCGCCGGGCGGTCTCGTGATGATGGCGCTGTCACCCGTGTCCGCGAAGATCTCGGCCTGGCGCGGCCCGCGCTTCACCCTCATGGTGGGCTCGGTCGTGGTCGGCCTGGGCTACGGGTTCGTCTACTTCCTGTCGTCCTCGGTGTGGATGATCGTCGTCGGCGGAATGATCATCGGTGCCGGCGTCGGCCTGTCGTACGCCTCCATGCCGGCCCTCATCATCGGCGCCGTCCCCGTCTCGGAGACCGCGGCGGCCAACGGTCTGAACTCGCTGATGCGGTCCGTCGGCACGTCCAGTGCCGCGGCGGTCATCAGCGTCGTGCTGGCGAGCATGACGGTGACGCTCGGGACGGCGACGATTCCGTCGTTCGACGCCTTCCGCGCAACGTTCGTCATCGCCATCGTGGCCGCCGTGGTGTCGCTGGTGTTCGCGTTCTTCATCCCGAAAGCCACGACGCCGGGAGCCGCGGGCAAGCGCCACGCCTGACACGCGGCTTCCGGCGCACAGACACGAACGCCCGCCCCGATATGCATCGGGGCGGGCGTTCGACGTTCGAGCCCGCGGGCTACGGCGTCTGCGTCGTCTGGCCCCCGCCCGACGATCCGCCGTTCACTGCCCCCGAGGAGCCCATGTAGAGATTCGCAGCGATCGTATAGAACAGGTTGATGAGGAATTCCACGAGACCCTCCGCGTCGTAGCTGATTTCGGACCGCTAACGGTATCCGAAGCCGATCCGAGGCCCGGACCGCATCCACATATCGGTCATTCGGCACGACTTGTTTCACCCCACCGCAGCGGTAGCGTTGAGAGGGGCATCGCGTAGTCGCTCCAGGACGGGAGTAACGACCATGAGCAGAGAGAAGTGGTGGGTCCTGGCGGGCCCGGACAGCGGCTGGTACCTCGAACAACGCGCCAACGGCGACAACGTGGTCGTCAACAAGGCGACGTCCGAAGAGCACCTCCTCGCCGGCTACCAGTGGATGCACGTCAAGCACGCCGACGCCCTGACCGGCACGCCGGCGCACGGCGTCAAGGTGCTCGGCGAGGGACCACCGCCGTTCGGCATATGGACCGAACTCCACGGAACCTGACAATCTGGTCGATTGCGACGAAAAACTGAAACACGTTCCAGCCCTGCGTTAGGTTGCAGGTGAAGTCGTCCCGCAACCGACCAGGAGGAGCGCAGCGATGGCGTGGACCCGCGAAGAACTCGAAGCCGCGTTCGAGAACTACCAGAAGACCGTCGTGCAGGCGACGCAGACCCGCGACTGGAACGCCTTCGCCGACCAGTTCACCGAGGACGCGACCTACCTCGAGCACGCGTTCGGCAGCTTCACCGGCCGCGAGGAGATCCGCCGCTGGGTCACCCGGACGATGACGGCCTTCCCCGGCAACCGTATGCCCGAGTTCCCCGTCTCCTGGTACGTCATCGACGAGGAGCGTGGCTGGGTGATCTGCGAGGTGCAGAACCCGATGGAGGATCCCGGCGACGGCACCGATCACGGCGCCGCGAACATCACGATCCTGCATTACGCGGGCGACAACCTGTGGTCGCACGAGGAGGACGCCTACAACCCGATGAACTTCCTGTCGATGGCGAAGAAGTGGTGCAAGCACGCGGAGGCGTCGGGCAATCTGCCCGAGGATGCCCGCATCTGGCTCGGCAAGATGGCGAACGTCCCCGGCTGATCGCCGCCGCCTACGACGACGGGCGCCCTCCGTGTGGAGGGCGCCCGTCGTGTGTTCGAGTCGGATGTCAGTAGCTCGTCCAGAGCACCGCGATCAGCGCGTTGACGATCGCCAGGATTCCGACGATGTGCGCGAAGTTGGGGTTGCCCTCGCCACGCTTCTGCCGGGCCCGGCCGATCTCGGCAACAGCCACGATGATCAGGGTGATCACCAGCTTGACGCCGATCTTCGCCATGTCGTAGTCCTTGCCGAGCGAGTCGATCGACTCGCCGAGCCCGACGATCACGATGCCGGACAGCAACTGGATTCGAGCGCCCCAGACCATCACCTCGCTGACGCGGGGGGCCTTCAGGACCGAGAGGTAACCACCGACGATCGCGGCCATGCCCAGCAGGTGGACGGCAACGAGGATGTTGTAGACGACAGACATGCTATTACCTTAGCTTTACGGATCCGGCGGCTTCACAACTCTGCTCGAGAAATCCATCCAAGGATGGATTCAGCGGAACTGCGGGTGCCACACCGCCTCCACACGGCCGTCGTCGACCACTGTGATGTCGGGCCAGCGGTCGAAGGCCGAACACGGGTGGGAGATGCCGAGATCGACTATGTCACCGACATCCAGCCCCACCGTATCGGTGAGGACGAGATGGTGGTCGTAGATTTGGGTCGCGGTCGCCTTCGCCGACCGGCGGGGGGTTCCCTGGGCATCGGTGGCAGACACCAGCACCGGCAGGCCGGCGTCGTAGGGAAGCTCGCGTTTTCCGGCGCCGACCACGATCCTCCCCGGCTCCGGCGTGGACAGGACGACAGCCCGGACCGTCAGCGCCGCACGCAGGCCTGGCACCGGTGACACCTCCGCGTAAGTTCCGTGGTCGTGCGTCACGTAGCAACCCGACCGCAACACCGGGATCACACGCCCGCCCCGTTCCGGCAGCTCCGCGATAGCCTCGATGACCCGATCCGGAAAGGCCGAGCCACCCATGCTGAACACCGGCTTTTCGGTCTGGATCCACGGCGACACCGCGCGGAAGGCGTCCACCGTCTCCCGGCAATGCGCATCGACCTGCGTGACGATGTCCGCGTCCCGACGGTTGGGGCGAACACCCTCGTACCCCGCGACGCCCGCGAGGGCGATTCCCGGCACGTTCTCACACTCCCGGGCGAGGCCCAGCGCCGCCGGGGCGTCCCGGACTCCGGTTCGCCCGCCCGGGGTCCCGACGTCGACGAGGACCCTCAGTGGATTGGCAGCGCCCCGCATGACCGTTCCCGCCAGGCTCAGGCCCGCCGTCGAGTCCACCAGCAGGTAGAGCTCGAACGACGGGTCCGCGTCCAGCCACGCCCGGAGCTGTTCGAGATCGGGGCCGTGGATCACCTCGTTGGCGATGAGGATGCGCCGCGCCCCCCATTCGAGGGCAATGGAGGCTTGACGAACCGTGGCGACCGTGACGCCCCACGCGCCGGCGTCCAGCTGTCTCTGGACGATGGGCCGGGTCATCGTCGTCTTGATGTGCGGGCACAGCTCGACGCCGCGGTCGCGGCACCACGCCGCCATGAGATCGACGTTGTGCTGGACCGCGGGGAGACTCAGCCGCAGCTGCGGCAGGGACGTCGCCACCCAACCGAGACTAGCCACGGCGGCGCGACAGGGCCGTTGTGGCTACGGAGTTGTGCACGGTGAACGAGACCGTGCCGGGAAGGAAGCGGTCGTCGGACCACAGCAACGGGGTGCTGGCGGGGTCGGTGACACGCCTGCGCTCGCGGAGCAGCGGTGAGCCCTCGGCGCAACCCAGGAGACGGGCGTCGTCCGCATCTGCGTCGACGAGGTCGATGGTGTGATCGGCATCGGTGAACACAACACCCTCCTCCAGCAGGGGGTTCGCGTGAGAGGGGGCATCCGGAGGCAAGGCGGCTATCAGTTTTCCGATCCGCTCGGGGTAGATGGCGCGCTCGAGCATGACGGGAACCCGCGAGAGAGTCCGCAGACGCACCACCCGGTAGATGTGCGATCCCGGTTCGAGCTGGAGCTGCTCGCACTCGAGTGGCACCGCGGCCCGGTGCTCGATCTCGACCGTTCGACTTCCGGGATCCTCGCCGATCGAGTGCGCCCAGCCCGTGAAGCTGAGCAACTCGAAGAAGCTCTGCGTGCGCGCAGTGCCGAGAATGACGCGGCGTGTACCACGTCGTGAGGTGACCAGTCCGTTCGCGCGCAGGACGGCCAGGGCCTGGCGGACGGTGCCACGGGAGACGCCGTACTGCCCGGCGAGACTCTCCTCGCTGGGCAGCCGATCCCCGGAACCGAACTCTCCCGACGTGATCGCCTCCTTCAACTCGGCCGCCAACCTTCGATACTCGGCGCGCGGGCGCTTGCCCCCCGAATCAGCCAATGTCCGTCTCCTTCCGGCACCCGGTGCTCTTTGACCCGATCGTAGCTCTCAGAACTCTTCCCACTGGTCACAGGCGTCCCTCGGCGAGAGATCGACGGTTCTCGGCCGGTCAATCTTCACGACTCGATTCCGAATCGTTCACCTCATGGCAACGTCGCTCTGGCGGAATGATGGCGAAGTTGTATAGCCAACATTGATCAGGAGACACGATGCGAATGCACCACCTTCGCCAGGCGAGCCTTGCTTGCTCGCTGGCGATCGCCCTGTCGACACTCGCAGGCTGCGGACTGACCAGCACGAAGACGGACAGCGACACCGGCAAGTCCTCGACCGCCACCTCGGCCGAAGACTTCGGCGGTATGGACGGCCTCATCGCCGCCGCGAAGCAGGAGGGCAAGTTGAACGCCATCGCCCTCCCGCGGGACTGGGCCAATTACGGCGAGATCATCGACACCTTCGAGGCGAAGTACGGGATCGACGTCGAGGTCGAGAATCCGGACGCGTCCAGTCAGGACGAGATCAACGCCGCGACCTCGCGCAAGGGGCAGGACCGATCGCCGGACGTCCTCGACGTGGGCCACACTTTCGGAATCAGCGCCGCCGAGCAGGGCCTGCTGGCGCCGTACCGCGTGCAGGCGTTCGGCGACATCCCCGAGGGCCAGAAGGACGCCGACGCGCGGTGGTACAACGACATGGGCGGTTACGTCTCGATCGGCTGCGACAACGCGCGCGTTGCGAAGTGCCCGAAGACTTTTGCCGACCTGCTCGACCCGCAGTACAAGGGCATGGTCGCGCTGACCGGCAACCCCACGCAGTCCGGTTCAGCATTCGCTGCCGTCTTCGCGGCCGCTCTCTCCAATGGCGGCTCCTACGACAACATCCAGCCGGGCCTGGACTACTTCGCCAAGCTCAGCGAAGTCGGCAACTTCAACCCGGTCGAGTCGACGCCCGCGACCATCCAGAAGGGCGAGACCCCCATCAGCGTCAACTGGGACTACCTCAACGCCGGCTACAGCGACTCGCTCCGAGACAAGGGGGTCGATTGGCAGGTCGCGATCCCGGCCGACGGCTTGTTCGCCCAGTTCTACTCGCAGGCAATCGTGAAGTGGGCGCCGCACCCGGCCGCGGCGCGGCTCTGGCAGGAGTTCCTCTACAGCCCTGAGGGACAGAACCTGTGGTTGAAGGGCTACGCCCGTCCGGCGCTCATGCCCGCGATGGAGAAGGCGGGAACGCTCGACGCCACCGCGGCGGCCAGGCTGCCCGAGGTCGACGCCGCCGCGCCGGTCTTCCCGACGGAAGTACAGTCGACGCAGGCCAAGGCAGTCGTCAGCCAAGGCTGGGGCGGCGTGCTCGCCAGATGAGTATCCAGATGACCACTGCCGGGAGTGGGAGCACCCCGGTCCCCGCCGCTGACACCCAGTCCGTCCCCCGGCGTCGCCACCGGGTGGCCATGGGGGGCTGGCTCGGCGTCCTCCCGCTGCTGCTGTTCGCGGCAATCGCGTTGGGTCTGCCCGTCGCCACGATGGTGATCGGCGCGTTCACCACGCCCTCGACCGGTTCCGGCGAGGGTGGGCTGACCACAGCCAACATGACTGCGACGCTGCAGGATCCGTACCGATCGAGCCTGATCGGCAGCATGAAGCTCTCGGCGACGGCCGCGGCGATCGGCGCGATCGTCGGACTGCCGATCGCGCACGCCATCGTGACGTCGCGGTTCCGGGCCCTGCGCGAGGCAGTCTTGGCGGCGGCCGGAGTCCTCGCCAACTTCGGCGGAGTTCCCCTGGCCTTCGCGTTCGTCGCGACCCTCGGCAACGCGGGCGTCCTCACCAACGCCTTCCATCTCGGCGACCTCGGCTGGAGCCTCTACGACATGCGGGGCCTGACCGTCGTCTACCTCTACTTCCTGATCCCGCTGATGGTCCTGACCCTCACCCCGGCACTCGAGGGTCTGCGCGTGCAGTGGCGTGAGGCGGCCGCCAACAATCGCGCGAGCACGGCGCAGTACTGGCGGCACGTGGCCTTGCCGATCCTGCTGCCGTCGCTGCTCGGCGGGTTCGTCCTGCTGTTCGGGACGGCATTCAGCACCTACGCGACGGCCGCGGCGATCGCCGGCAGCAGCGTGCAACTGGTCACGGTGCAGATCGCGGCAGGCCTGTCGGGCGACGTCTTGGTGGGGCAGGGCAACGTCGCCCTTGCCCTCGGCCTGGACATGGTGCTGATCGCGGCGATCGTCATGGCCATCTACCTGCCGCTGCAGCGAAGGAGTGCACGATGGCTGGCCTGACGATGTCCAGGCCGGGACTCGGTCGCAGGGTCGTGCTGTTGGTCGCCGGTATCTATTTCGTGGTCCCGATCGTGTGCGCGTTCGCGTTCAGCGTGGGCATCGGGTCGCCGGGCCGGCAGGTCAGCCTCGACGCCTACACCGGCATCGGCAGCGCGACGGGCCTGGCCGGCAGCCTCGCACTGACGCTGAAGGTGGCCGCGGCAACGATCGCGGTCGTACTCGGATTGCTGGTGCCGGCGCTGCTGGCGGTGCGGATCGCCGCACCACGTCTGCGCACGCTCGTCCAGGCGGTCTGTCTGCTGCCGCTGGTCGTCCCGGCCGTCGCCCTGGGCGCCGGCATCACCACGCTGCTGAGGTGGGGCGCGGATCGCTACTACGGCACGCCGCTGTTCGACGGCCTGGTTGCGTTGCAGGATCCCGACTTTCCCGTGATCCTGGTGCTCGCCTTTGCCGTGATGGCCCTGCCGCTGGCCTACAGCACGCTCGACGCCGGCCTGTCGGCACTCGATCTGCGGGTCCTCGTCGAAGCCGCGCGGTCCTGCGGGTCCTCGTGGCCGCGCACCCTCATCCACGTGGTGCTGCCGAATCTGCGCGGCGCGCTTCTCAACGCCGCCTTCCTGACCCTTGCCCTCGTCCTCGGCGAGTACGCCGTCGCCGCACTGCTCGGGTACCAGCCGTTCGCGGTGTGGACCGTCGTCATCAGCGGTTCCGAGGCGCAGATGTCGGTGGCCGTGTCCATCGTCGGCCTGCTCGGCACCTGGGCGCTGCTCATGCTCGTCGCCGCAGCCGGACGCACCAAACGCCTCGAGGAGGCCTCATGACCGCACTACTGACCGATCGGACGCCCGCCGCCACCGCGGGAGCCGGTTCCACCGTGGAGTTCCGCGGACTGCGCCGTACCTTCGGCGCCACAACGGCATTGGACGGCCTGAACCTGGAGGTCCACCCCGGCGAACTGCTGGCCCTGCTCGGCCCGTCCGGCTGCGGCAAGACAACCGCGCTGCGCACCGTCGCCGGCTTCGAACGCCCGGACGCGGGCACGGTGCGCATGGACGGCGAGGACATCACGAGGATTCCCGCGCACCGGCGGGACGTGGGCATGGTGTTCCAGTCCTACAGCCTCTTCCCGCATCTGACCGCCGTCGACAACGTCGCCTTCGGTCTGCGGATGCAGGGGACGGGCAAGTCCGCCCGGCGTGCCCGCGCGATGGAGTTGCTGGAGCTGGTCGGGCTGCCGCAGCACGCCGCGCGGTTCCCGAGCCAGCTCTCCGGCGGGCAGCAGCAGCGGATCGCCTTGGCGCGTGCCCTCGCGCTGCAGCCCCGGGTCCTGCTGCTGGACGAGCCGCTGTCCGCGCTCGATGCGCAGGTGCGACAGACTCTGCGGGACGAGATCCGCCGTCTACAAAAGCAGTTGGGCATCACGACGCTGTTCGTGACCCACGACCAGGAGGAGGCCCTCTCCATGGCCGACCGGGTTGCGGTCATGCGGTCCGGGCAGATGGAGCAGTGCGCACCTCCGACCGAGCTCTACGAGCGCCCCGCGACGGCGTTCGTCGCCGAGTTCGTCGGGGTCATGAGCCGACTACCGGGACGGCTCGAGGCGGGCGGGCGGGCGGTGCACGTCCTCGGCCGCAGGCTGCCCGTCCATGGGGAACTTCCGGGCTCTGCGGAGTCCGGAAGCGGAGCCCGCGACGTCGATGTGCTCGTGCGCCCGGAATCCCTCGGCGTGACGGCGTCCGACGACGGAACGTCCCGCATCACCGGTGCAGCATTCCGCGGCGCCGGCACGCGGCTGACCGTGCAGCTGCCGGACGGCCGCGTGGTGATTGCGGACGTGTCGACCACCGCCGCCGCCGCGCTCGGCGCGGGCACCGCCGTGACCCTCGCACTACCGGACCGTCCGGTGCTGGTGGACCGTCCGAGCGGGACCGCCGAACCGGTCAGAAGTGCAGTTCAGCAATCCGTTTCGTCCAGTCGTCGATTCTGGAGGCGCGCCCGATGAGCCCTGATACCCTCCCCGGTGCCCCGGCAGCCGTCCTCTTCGACATGGACGGGACACTGGTCGATACCGAGCGACTGTGGTGGGACGCCGTCGAGCAGGTCGCGGCACGGCTCGGACGCCCCCTCTCCGATGCCGACGCGCCGGCGGTCGTGGGGCGGCCCGCCGATCACACCGCGGCCCACTTGTGCCGGGCACTGGGGCCGGCGGCGCCCGACCCGGATGCGCTTGCCCACGAGCTCGACGAGGCGTTCGCAGCCCTGGTCGCCAACGACGTGGTTCCGCGTCCCGGCGTGTTGTCGCTGCTCGATGAACTGGTCCGCGCGCGGATTCCCACCGCGATCGTGACGGCATCACCACGACGTGTCGTCGACGTGGTGCGCGAGACGCTCGGCGCGACGCGGTTCACGACGACGATCGCCGTCGAGGACACGGTCTGCTCCAAGCCGGCGCCGGACCCCTATCTCGCGGCCGCGGCGGCCCTGGGGGTCGACCCGCGCGCATGTGTCGCCGTCGAGGACACGCCCGTGGGTGTGGCGGCGGCCGAGGCTGCGGGATGCGCCGTGCTCGTCGTTCCTTCCGTCGCGGTCCCGCCGGCGGCGGGTCGAACGATCCTGGACTCACTCGAGGGGGCCGACGTCGCCTTCCTCGCCTCCCTGTTGCATTCGGTCGAAAGGTACTGAGCATGGACGACATCCGCCACGTGGTGATTCTGATGCAGGAGAACCGCAGTTTCGACCACTACTTCGGCACGCTCGGCGGCGTCCGCGGGTTCGAGGACCGGCAGACCCTGACTTTTCCCAACGGCGACAGCGTCTTCCGGCAGCCCACGCTGTCCCGGGGCGACGGTGGTGTGCTCCTGCCGTTCCGGATGGACTCCACTCGGTACAACGCCCAGAATGCGGAGGGTCTGCCGCACGACTGGGAGAGCGGTCACGATGCGATCAACCAGGGTGCGATGAACCGCTGGACCTCGGCCAAGGGCGAGCAGAGCATGGGATACCTCACCCGGGAGGACATCCCCTATCAGTACGCGCTTGCGGACGCGTTCACGATCGGCGACGCGTACTTCTGCTCGATGGCCGGCCCCACCAGCCCCAACCGCCTCTACCTGTGGACCGGAACGGTGGGACCGGGTCGCGACGGCACGACCGGGCCGTGGATCGACAACACGCCGCTGCCGGAGAGCCCGGTGTGCGACTGGACGACGTATGCCGAGCGTCTCTCGGACGCCGGCGTCTCCTGGCGCGTGTACCACACGCCCGGCCTGGACGAGCGGGACGGCAACTACGAGGACAACGCCCTCGAGTACTTCCCCCAGTTCCACGCTTTTGCCGAGGACGATCCCCGATACATCGACGCGATGACGAGGTGGGACCTGACGGACTTCGACGCGCACTGCAAGGACGGGACGCTGCCCACGGTGTCGTGGCTCGTGTCGCCGTACCTGTTCTGCGAGCACCCGAACGCCAGCCCCGCGTACGGTGCGCACTGGGTCGACTCCGCCCTCCAATCGCTGTTCGCCAACCCCGAGGTGTGGCGGCACACCGTGTTTCTCGTCATGTACGACGAGAACGACGGCTACTTCGACCATGTCGTGCCGCCCTTCCCGCCCACCGGGACCCCGGAGGAATTCGTCGACGGGCAGCCGATCGGGCTGGGCAACCGGGTGCCGCTGTTCGTGGTCTCCCCGTGGTCGCGCGGCGGATGGGTGAACTCCCAGGTGTTCGACCACACCTCGGTACTGCGCTTCCTGGAACTCGTCACCGGTGTGCGCGAGCCCAATATCAGTGCGTGGCGGCGAGCGGTGTGCGGTGACCTGACGAGTTGCTTCGACTTCGGCAATCCCGACTACTCGATCCCGGACTTACCGGATACGAGGGCGCTGATGGCGGCGGCCGATGCGGCGGTGGACCTGCCCCCGGTACCGCTGCCCGCCCCGGGCGCCCAGGTCATGCCGACTCAGGAGCCGGGGGCCCGTCCACAGCGGCCGCTGCCCTACCGGCCCTGGGCCGACATCGTGGTGGATAGCGCCACCGGCCGGGTTCGCGCCGAGCTGACGAACGCTGGGAGCGTGGCGTTCCACTACACGGTGTTCCCCAACGCGTACCGGCCATTCGCCGGGACTCCGTTCACCGTCGCGCCGCAGGGCACGGCGGTCTACGAGTGGAACGCTGTCCGCACCGCAGGTCGCTACGACTTCACCGTCTACGGAGCCGATGGATTCCTGTGCCACTTCGCGGGCGTCCTACCCAAGACCGACGACGGGGCCGCACCCCACGTCAGGGCGGCGCTGCACGGCAGCCCCGCGGACGCGTGGGTAGAGCTCGAGCTGGCAAACCACGGTGCGACGACGCTGTCCTTCACGATCGCACCGCGGGAATTCGGCGGGGAATCGCGCGTCTGCGAGGTCGGACCGGACGGCCGCGCGAGCGTCCGCTGGCCCATCGTGGAGGGCCGCTACGACGTCACCGTCACGACCGACGACGGCACATCATTCACCCGGCGCTACGCGGGGACGGTGCACGAATCGGACACCGCGTCGGCGACGACACAGGTCGGCTGACCTCCGTGCCGGGGAGTGCAATCAGGACAGGAAGAGCGGCTTACGAAGCGACCACTGTCCGTAATCGGGCTTGAGGATCGAGTTGAGGTCGATGCCGATCCCCTCGATCTGGCGCTTGTCGATCTCGAACTGGTGCATGTGTGCCGCCGGATGGACGAAGCCGGTCGGCGAACCCCAGTTGTGCTGCCAGAACCATGCGCCGACACCGGCACGCAGGCAGCGGTCGATCGTCGGCGAATTCGCGTAGACGCCGACGTTGCGGTGGCCCATGACGTTCTCCCACCCGCGCAGATAGGGGGCGATGAGGTTGTCGAACTCCCAGGCGGACGGGTTGTCGTCGATGGAGGCGTAGATCGGGCAGTTCTCCGGCCCGCCTGCGGCGCGATGCAATTCGACGCCGCGGCGGGCGTGACGCACACCGGCGTCGTATCCGCCCCGCCAGTCCGACGTCGCCCCCTTGCCGAACTGGTAGCACGAGACGATCTGCAGGCCGACCGCAGCCATCGCGGCGGCCTCGCCGAACTGCATCGGCTTGCCGAGCATCCACGCGGCGTCGGGGCGGCGGTCCGAGACGTACCGGATGGCGCCGACGTGCCCGGCCAGGCGGATACCGACGGGCGACGGGACGCCGGCGGAGTAGTCGATCAGTGTCGCCGGGCCCGCGTTCGCGATCGCGGGGCCGGCGACGGCCGCGATGCCCGCTGCCGCGGTGCCGGCCGCGGCAATCTTGAATAGTTCTCGTCTGGAAACCTGCACTGCAAACCTCGCATCACCGGCGGATTCCGGCATCGCTCTGACTGGGCATCCGTGGCGTATTCGCCGCGGGCCCTGTGGGATTCGACGCCTATTTCACCACAGTCACTCTGGTTTCGTCAGTCACATCGGTGACTTCGTCCCCTAGTCCGACTCGAGGCCGGCGAAGAAGTCGGCACGCACGGACACGTCCTCGACGACCCGGGTCGTGGTCTTCACGCCGAGCGAATGCTCCTTGAGCAGTGCACACAACCGGTCCCCGTCGATCAGGTCGATCGGGGGTGCGCCGTCGCGACGTGATTCGGCGCGGGCCTCGCTCGTGAAGGTGCCCGTCGTGATCAGCAGGCCCTTCTCTCCGCGGCCGGCCATGGCGCCTCGGAGATCCCGGACGGCGCCGGCCCCGACGCTGCCACTGACCCGCTTGCACTGGAACGCGACCGGGAAGCTCAGCAACGAGATCTGGCACATTCCGATCCCGTCGATGCCGCCGTCGGCGGTGCGCCCGGTGATGGTGGCACTCGAGAAGCCCGCCTCGCGGAGCAGGCGCTGCGTGAGGCGTTCGAAGGCGGTCGATGACATCCGCAGGAGCGAGTCCAGCAGAGTCGACTTCCACGCGACCGCATCGGCGGCGTCGCCGTACGACGTGTCCGCCGTCGACTCGGACTCCGCCTCCGTGTCCGACAGCGGAAGAGCCTGCGCACCAGGTGTGTTGGCCTTGCGGTTCAGGCGCTGACGCCGCTTGTCGGCGGTGAAGGCCGCCAACAGCGGGCGCAACTCGGGTTCGGTCGCCTCGCGCCCCCGCTTCGTCACACTCCACACGGCACGACGACTGTTCGCCAACAGGCCCATACCCTTGAGATACGTACGCGCCCAAGCCAATCGGTACTCGACCTCGGTTCCGGGCCCGTCGCCGTGGAGCACCCCCTGCAGCTCCGGCGACCAGCCCTCCCGCTCGACGACGGCGCTGTCGAGTTCGTTGTTGGATGCCGACCCGCCCAGCGCGATCAACGCCTGGAGGGTGGGCCACAGCAGCTCGGTGTACGGCGGGAGCTGTGCAATCAGAGCCTCCTGACCGGCGACATCCCCACACTGTGGCTCCTGCACCTGCACACCCGCTCCCATCGCACCGTCCGTCGGAGGCCGCTCGACACCGGATCGGCCAGCCGACCTGGATGTTATCCGGTGTTGCGCGCCGCCCCGAATCCGGTGGTTCCGCCCGTGTGGCGGAACCACCGGGACTGGTCAGGCCCGGGCCGCGGCGTCGCGTCCGGCCACCCGACCGAATGCGAGCGCGTCGGCGACGTGGAAGCCGCCGTCCTTGGTCCAGCTGTAGGTCGAGCTCATCTCCCCGGCCGCGTACAGGCCGTCGATGGCGACACCGCGGGTGTCGACCACGCGAGCGCGGCCGTCGCGCCGCGGTCCGCCGTTGCTCCATCCGAGCAGCGGGGTGACGTCGAGGACGTAGAACGGCGCCTGCGACACGGCGCCGAGCTTCTCCGGGTCGCGGCCGAAGCGGTCGTCGGAGCCGGCGGCGCACGCCGCGTTGTACTGCTCGACGGTGGCTTCGAGCGTCGCGGCGTCCAGTCCGACCAGCTCGGCGAGCTCGGCGATCGAGTCCGCGCGCCGGATCCAGCCCTTCTCGATCTCGTCGCTGTTGTCCAGGCTCCACCGATTCTCGGTCATGAGCAGGTTCCACCCGACCGGCAGCACGTCGGGTGTGGGACTGAGCGGGCCGGCGATGCGCATCTGCTCGTCGAAGATCAGGTGGAAGGGCCGCAGCGGGAACAGTTCGTAGGTGCCGTTCCGGAGGATGTGGCCGTGCTTGGGATCGGCAGCCTCGTCGACGAAGCGGCGGCCGTCCTCGGACACCCACAGGTAGTTGTGCGCGTTCCACAGCGCGAGGTAGTGGCCGAACTCGTCGTCACCGCGCACACCGGTGATGGTCATCATGTTGCCCATGTGCCACAGATCGGCACCGACCGACTGCGCCATGCGGTGGCCGTCGCCGGTCGACGCGGGCGAGCCCCACAGCACGTGGTCCTCGACCCGCAGGTAGTCGCGGACCATCGCGGCATTGGCCTGGAATCCGCCGGTCGCCAGCACCACCCCGCCACGCGCACCGATCCGGCGCCGCCCCTCGACACCTTCGACCTCGACGCCCACGACGGCGCCGCCATCGGTGATCAGCTCGACTGCCGGTGTCCCGAAACGGGTCTCGATGCCGCGCTCGTCGAGCGCACCGCGCAGGAAGTCGTAGAGCAGCGAATTGCCCATCCGCCCGGCGACGGTGTCCATGCCGGCGTAGCAGTCGCTGCCGTCGAGCTCGAGATACTCCGGCTCCGTGTGGTAGTCCGGGCTCAGCGCGACGTCGGCGCCGAGTTCCTCGAGCCACCGCGAGTTCTCGGCGGTCTCCGACGCCCACGCCGCCACGACGTCGTCGGCCACCGGGAACGCGCCGCTCAACGAGTTCAGGAAGGCGCGCGCCCGCTCGGGGTCGCGGTTGACCCACCAGCCGCCGCCGGAGACTCGCGTGTTGCCGCCCGCGGTGGCCTCGTCGCACTTCTCGACGACCAGAACGCTCGCTCCCGCGTGGTGTGCACCGAGCGCCGCGGCCGAACCCGCCGCCCCCGATCCGACAACGACCACGTCGAATTCCTCATCGAAACCCGCAACGCCCACGTTCGCCCCTCTCGACTGATGTGACCCGAATCTGATGTGACCCGAATCTGATGTGGGACCCGAGTCGCTACCGCGATTCGGTGTGACCCCGGTCATTGTCGAGGGGTGCGGCCGGTGGGCGCGCGGGGCTTCCCATCCAGCGGAACACCACTCCGGCCGGCCGTCTATCAGCACCTGCAGCGCGGCGAAGCCCTGCTCGGCGAACAGTTCGGTGGCGGCGGCCTGCACCGCCTCCGCCAGCAGTTGGGCGTGCTCGGCGCGATGTCGGTGATCGGCGTGCTGGCGTCCTGAACACCTCGTGGCCTGACGAATCCCACTGGGCGGGAAGATGTCCCACCCTCCCCGTCGCCCGGGACATCATCGTCCCGGGCGGCGTACGTCGTCCCCGAACAGTCGAGGAGTGTCGATGTCGTCAGGTACGGATTGGGAAGAGGAGTACGGCTACTCGGATGCCGTGCTCAGCGGAGATCTGCTGTTCTGCTCCGGCCAGGTGGGTCTGGACTCGGACGGCACCCCGCCCGCGGACCCGGAACGCCAGTACGACCTGGCGTTCGCGACACTCGGGGCCCTGCTCGCGAAGCACGGCGCGTCTCCGCTCGACCTCGTGGAGCTGACGAGTTTCCACGTCGACTACCCCCACCACATGGTGGAGTTCATGGCCGCCAAGGCCCGATTCCAGGGTGCCGCGCGGCCGGCCTGGACCGCCATCGGTGCGGCCGCGCTCGGCAAGCCGGGCATCCTCGTCGAGATCAAGGCGACCGCCCGGATCCGTCCGAACTGATCAGCCGAGGCTGCCGTGCACCGTCTTTCCCGCGAAGACCGTGGCCCGCACCTCGAGGTCGGCCAACGCGTCGGGATCCACCGTGAGCGGGTTCGCCGACAAGACGACGATGTCCGCGTGTGCACCGGGCGTCAGTGATCCGATGCTCTCGTCGCTGAACAGCTGCCACGCGGCGTCGATCGTCTGCGCCCGCAGAGCCGCACCGACCGGGATGCGCTCCTCGGGGGCGAGCACGTGGCCGCTGCGGGAGCGCCGCGTGACCGCGTCCGCGATGTTCCGGATCGGGTTGGTGGGGGTGACCGGACCGTCGTTGTGGAACGAGATCCGATGACCGGCCGCGAGCGCCGAACCGGCTGCGGCCCAATGTGCTCCGTGGTCACTACCGAACAGGTCGTCGACCAGGACGTCGCCCCAGTAGTACAGGTGGTCCACGAACAGGCTGCACGTGACCCCCAGCCTGGCGGCCCGACGGAACTGATCGGGCCGCATGGCTCCGACGTGTTCGAGTCGCAGACGGTGGTCGGGGCGGGGATTGTCGCCCAGCATCTCTTCCCACGCGTCGAGCACCATCGTGATCGCTTCGTCGCCGTGCGAGTGGCAGGCGATCTGCCACCCCTGCTCGTAATAGGGCGTGCTGATCTCGACGATCTGGTCCTTCGTGTAGTTCGCGTGGCCGTGGCTGCACGCCATACCGAGCGCCCGGGTGGCCGGTGTGTCGAGATACGGGAAGCTGAGCGCGATGTTGCCGATCCACGGGGACCCGTCGGACCAGATCTTGATGCCCACCTGCCGGACCATGTCGTTGCCGGCGCCCGGGGCGACGTCGGAGGACCGTCGCGGACCGGACGTCTCGTACAGCCGCAGCCGCGTGGTGAGCACGCCTGCCTCGGCCGCGGCCTCCAGCGCCGGACGCATCGCGGGGTCGAACGCCATCTCACTCACCGTGGTCACACCGGCGGCGTTCATCCGGGCGCACTCCGCGGCCAGGAGCTGCGGGAAGCGGTCCGCGTTCGACAGCAGTTGGGGACTGGCGATCGCGAGCACGGCCGCCATCTCGTAGGCGACGCCGTCCAGGTCCCCGGATTCGTCGCGGCCGAAGCGCGCGCCCTCCGGATCCGGGGTGTCGCGGGTGATACCGGCGGCGACGGCGGCGGCGGAATTGAAGTAGGCGGCGTGCCCCGAGTTGTGCAGGATCACCAGAGGTGCGTCGGGCGACATCTCGTTCATCCACTGCAGCGTGGGATCGGACAATCCCTTCTGCAGCAGAGGATCCCAACCGTTGAGAAGAGCGCCTTCCGGACCACCGGAGGCGACGGCCTGTTCGATGGCGGCCAGCACTCCGGCTGCGTCCGGGATCGTCACCGGCCGGATGTCGACGACGGGCTCACCCAGCACCACCGCCTCGTTCAACGGGTGGCCGTGCGCCTCGATGAATCCGGGCATGATGCACGCGGCGCCCAGATCGTGGACGATGGTGCCCGGTCCGATGTGCGGGGCGACCTCCGCGTCCGAACCGACGGCCACGATACGGCCGTTCTCGACGGCGACGGCTGAGGCCCGCGGCTTCGCGTCGTCCATGGTCACAACGTCGCCGAAGAGCACCAGATCCGCCATTGACACACCCCGCCACTTCCCGTTTCGCTCGGGCCTCCGGACGGCCGAGATCTCGCACGCGACACGCTACCGACCGACCGTCCTTTCTGCGCGTCGAACGCCGTCGTGTCGGAAACGTGGAATCGGGTAGGAAGGACCTGGGTACGTTCGATCGACGCGAAGGAAGAGGAGAGCGACATGGCGAAGAAACGATGGGCCGAGCTGAGCCCGCGCCGGCGTGCGGTGATACTCGTGCTGGGCTCGGTGCAGTTGAGTCTCGCTGCTACCGCGTGGACGGATCTTGCCACGCGCGACCCCGAGCAGGTCAACGGCAGCAAGGGCAAGTGGGCCGCGATCATCGCGGTGAACTTCATCGGCCCGCTGTCCTACTTCCGCTGGGGCCGGCGCACATCCGCATGATCGGGTAGCCGGAGGCGTCAACGGGCATCCGAGATCGAGTCACGCTGGTCGATGAGATCTGCGAATACCACGGTGTTGTCGCGGTAGCTGCGAACGGAGTCGTCGAACTCTCCCCCGCACGTGATCAGTCTGAGGCCGGGATGGTCGAGGTCTCCGTACACCCTGCTCGTCGGGAACGAGGCCTTCGCGAAACGCTCGACACTCGCCACCCGGAACACGGCGGTGACGCCGTCGCTTCGGGTGGCGGTGACCTCGTCGCCTGGCGTGAGTTCGTGGAGTCGATAGAAGACGCCGGGATCGCCCTCCCAATCCACATGCCCGGCAACGATGGCCGGGCCGATCTCGCCGGGAACCGGTGAGCCGGAATACCATCCCGCGGGATGCCCTCCGGGGGGCACTTCGAGCGCACCGTCGGGTTCGAGGCCGAGCATCATGAGATCCGACGTGACGCCGATTGCCGGAATCGAGATGCTCACGGGATGCAGGGCCGAGGGGTCGGCCAGGTTGGCGCCCGCGCCGGTTGCCGGTGTGGTCGCCGATTGCGTTGTCGCCGACACTTGCTCGTTCCCCGGTTCGGTGCTTGCGCATCCGGCGAGAACGAGTGCTGCTGTGGCGCAGGCTGCGACAGCCGCCGACAGGCCGTTGCGCCGCGAGCGCGGGCAACGGCCTGTCGATCTGTCGGTCATGAAACTGCGACCCTCCTACGACTTACGACGATGCCGTCCGGCGGCCACCGTTGTGCCGGCCGCCGCGGCAAGCAGCAGGGCGGTGCCGAGGAGCGCTCCGCGCGCCGGCGCGTCGTCGGCGAGCCCCTTGTCGCCGGCTTCGACGCCACCGACCGGCACAGCCGAGATCTGGCCACCGGTACGAGCCGCACCGACTTCGGTCTGAGCGGTCGGCGCGCTGATGCCTTGCGCAGCAAAGCTATCACCGGGCGCCGTGGCGCGAAGGACGATGTCCTGAATGTTACTGTCGGCGGCCTCGCCCCGTGCGGAGCCTTCACCGCTTCCGGTTCCGGCGGCACCGCCGCTACCGAGGGTTGCACCGCCCGCGAGGGCACTACCGAGTGCCGCGCTCCCGATGGTCGCTCCGCCGGCGAGCGCGCTGCCGAGGGTCAAGCCACCGATCGCCGCACTGCCGAGCACGGGCACTGCGCTGCCGAGTGCCGCACTGCCCAGTCCTGCACCGCCGAGCGTCGAGCTACCGGCGTCGCCGGCGCTACCCGATCCGCCCTCGCTGCCGCTGTCCGGTGCCGCGCTGCCGCTGGTGCCGCCGCCGTCCGCGCTACCCAGGTCGAGGCTGCCCAGCGCGAGGTCGGTGAGGCTGCCGAGGTCGATATCGCCACTCCCCGAGATCCCACTCGAGCTACCGGAATCGGCACTACCAGCATCACTTCCGGACCCCGCACTACCGGAATCGATACCGCCCGCGCTGCCCGAGTCGCCCGTGCTCCCCAGAGCCGCCGCACTACCCACAACCGGAAGAGCCAAGCTCCCGAACGGAAGCACAAGGCTTCCCAGCGCCAGCTCACCCAGGCTGCCCAGATCCAGCCCGCCCGCACTACCGGAATCGGCACTCCCGGCACCCAGGTCGGTCAGACTGCCCAGATCCAGACCGGCACTACCGCTGCCCGCGCTGCCGCTGTCACTACCCGAACCAAGGCTGCCCAGCGCAAGCTCGGCCAAGCTACCCAGATCGACATCGCCGCTCCCCGAGCTGCCGGTTGCACTACCGGAATCGACACTACCGGAATCACTTCCGGACCCCGCACTACCGGAATCGATACCGCCCGCGCTTCCGGAGTCGCCCGTGCTCCCCAGAGCCGCGGCACTACCCACAACCGGAAGCGCCAAACTCCCGAACGGAAGCACAAGGCTACCCAACGCCAGCTCACCCAAGCTGCCCAGATCCAGCCCGCCCGCACTACCGGAATCGGCACTACCGGCACCCAGATCAGTCAGACTGCCCAGATCAAGATCGGCGCTACCACTTCCCGCGCTGCCACTGTCACTACCCGAACCAAGGCTGCCCAGCGCAAGTTCGGCCAGGCTACCCAGATCGAGATCGCTGCTCCCCGAGCTACCGGAATCGGCACTACCGGAATCACTTCCGGACCCCGCACTACCGGTATCGATACCTCCTGCGCTTCCGGAGTCGCCCGTGCTCCCCAGAGCCGCCGCACTACCCACGACCGGAAGCGCCAGGCTACCGAACGGAAGCGCCAGGCTACCGAACGGAAGCGCCAGGCTTCCCAATGCCAGCTCGCCCAGACTGCCCAGATCCAGACCGGCACTACCGCTGCCCGAGCCGCCACTGTCACTACCCGACCCGAGGCTGCCGAGCGCAAACTCGGCCAGACTGCCGAGATCGAGGTCGCCGCTCCCCGAACTACCCGAATCCGCGCTGCCGGAATCGGTACTGCCGGAATCGGCGCTGCCCGCACCGAGATCGGCCAGGCTACCGAGATCCAGCCCCGCCTCACCCTCGCTGCCCGCCGCCAAGCTCCCCAACGGGGCCGCCAAGCTACCCAACGGCAGCGCAAGACTGCCGAGCGCCAGCTCGCCCAGGCTGCCCAGATCAAGCCCGCCTGCACTACCGGAATCGGTAGAGCCCGCGGCCAGGTCGGCCAAGCTGCCGAGATCCAGATCGGTGCTACCACTGCCCGCGCTACCACCAGCACTTCCCGAATCCGCGCTGCCCGAATCGCTACCCGAACCGAGATCGGCCAGGCTACCGAGATCCAGCCCCGCCTCACCCTGGCTGCCCGCCGCCAAGCTCCCCAACGGGAGCGCAAGGCTACCGAGCGCCAGGTCACTCAGGCTGCCTAGATCGAGGCCGGCGCCACTGTCACTGCCGGACCCGAGGCTGCCGAGCACAAGGTCGGTCAAGCTACCCAGATCGACATCGCCACTGCCCGAGCTACTCGAATCAGCACTACCGGAATCGCTGCCCGAACCGAGATCGGCCAGGCTACCCAGATCCAGCCCCGCCTCACCCTCGCTGCCCGTCGCCAAGCTCCCCAACGGGGCCGCGAGGCTACCGAGCGCCAGGTCGCCCAGACTGCCGAGATTCACATCCGCGCTGCCACCGTCCACGCTGCCGGCATCGCTGCCCGTGTCGGTGCTGCCGGAATCGCTACCCGTACCCAGGTCGGCCAGGCTGCCCAGATTCAGGTCAGTGCTGCCGCTCTCGGCACTACCGCCGGCGCTGCCGGTGTCGCCGACACTGCCGCCGTCTACGTTGCCGAGGCTGCCGGCCGCGAGTTCGGTCACGAGTTGCACGGCATCCTCGAGGCTGCCGATTCCCAGTTCACCGCCGCCGGAGCTGCCGCCGCCGGCGTTACCGAGGCTGCCCAGCACCAACTGGGTGAGACCGTTGAGGTCGAGGTTGCCCGCGCTCCCGGCGTTCACGCCGCCGTTGGCGCCACCTGGTCCGGCACTGCTGCCGAGTCCGGCCTGGCCGTTTCCGCCCGCGCTGCTGCCGAGACCCGCCAGCCCTCCGTTCGCGCCCCCATTGGCGCTGCTTCCGACGCCGTTGCCCGGCGCCGGATCTGCCTGACCGACGGCGGGCGTTCCGATCGTCAAGGCACCGACCGCCGTTGCGGCGATCATGATGCGACTCTTCATCTTCAGCGTGCGGATGTTTCTGCCCCTATGGGTAGACATCGTTTTACGACCTCCTGATCGGCATGCACAGCAAATGCAAAGACAGTCAGCCCAACCGCATGACGACAGAAATGACGAACGACGCCCCCCAAGAATCCGTTCGATCCCCCGATCGAACGGATAGCAACTTTCCCCCGGCCACATGCATACAGGCGCAACGACGATAACATCTCGAACAGGTATCGATTACGAAATCTTCACCGCACCTTGTCATTCGTCCAGTTGCAGCGATGCCCGACGCGGCGCAATCCACCCACCGATCTGGCATTTTCGCTCCGGAGACCGGGGTGAGCGGGGTGCTGAATTCACCCCGCAACTCACCTTGGGAACGAGCATGTCACCTCACCGCATCGGCAAAGTTGCTGCGCCCCGGTACCGCTCAGATCCGGTGATCGGGTTCCGCGGCATCGGCGTACGTCTTCGCCCACCGGTAGTCCGGTTTCCCACTAGGTGTGCGCTCGACGCGGTCGGCAACCCAGATCGAGCGCGGAATCTTGTAGCCGGCCAAACGATCGCGCGCGTGCCGTTCCACGTCGCCGAAATCGATGGCACCACCGTCCCGGGCCTGCACCACCGCGGCCACACGGTGGCCCCAGCGTTCGTCGGGCACCCCGATCACGATGGCGTCGTACACGTCCGGATGGGCCTTGACGACGCTCTCGACCTCCTCCGCGAAGACCTTCTCCCCGCCGGTGTTGATGACCATGTTTCCCCTGCCCAGCAGGGTTATCGAGCCATCGACCTCGACCTTGGCACGGTCACCTGTAACGACCACCCGTTCGCCGTCGATGACACGGAAGATCTCGGCGCTCTTCTCCGGGTCCTTGTAGTAGCCGACAGGTACGTGGCCGCCCTTGGCCAGCCACCCGTCGGCCGGGGACCCGGGTGCGACGCGATCGCCCTTGTCGTCGACAACGAAGGAGGCCCGACCAGGCTGCACCCGGGGACCACCACTGTCCGGACCGTCCTTCGACGCGAATCCGATACCGCCGAAACCTGTTTCGGACGATCCGACGGAGTCGGAGACCAAGAGGTTCGGGAAGGTGTCGAGGAAGGCCGTCTTGATCGTCGGCGAGAAGAGCGCTGCGCCCGATGCCACCACCGCGAGACTGGAGACGTCGGCCGTCGATTCGGCGAACGCTTCGATGAGCGGGCGCCCGATCGCGTCACCGGTGATGATGAGAACCTGAACGTTGCACTGTTCCAAGAGTTTCCACGTCCGATGGGCGTCGAACTTGGGATCAAGAACCACCGTGTTGCCGGTGAACATCGCGGTGAACGTGGGCATCATCGCGGCCGCGTGGATCAACGGCGGCAGCGCGAACCAGCGCATCGGCTCTCCGGCCGTTCCGACCCGGGACTGCTGATACTCGTCGACGACCGGTTCACCGCTGTAGAAGTCGATCCCGCCGCCGAGTACCCGCCAGATGTCCTCGTGGTGCCACACGACGCCCTTCGGCCGTCCCGTGGTCCCTCCGGTGTACATCAGGAACAGGTCGTCGCTGCGGCGCTCGTCGAAGTCGCGCTCCGCGGATCGTCCGTCGAGTGCACGCTCGTACTCCACACCGCGACAGTGCAACCCGAGCCCACCCTGGTCGTCCTCGACGACGATGGAGTGCCGAATCCTCGGCAGCGTCGGCAGGACCTCCTCGATCCGTGGCGCGTACACCCGGTGGTGGATCACCGCCTCCAGATCGGCGTTGTCGTACACGTACGCAAGTTCGTCGCGGGTGTAGCGGTAGTTGATGTTGACCGGCACCGCGCGAATCTTGAACACCGCGATCAGCGACTCCATTGTCTCCAACGAGTTGTGGAGGTGGATGCCGATGTGGGAACCGGCCCCGAACCCCTCGGCCAGCAGGTGATGGGCCAGCCGGTTGGCACGCTGGTCCAGTTCGCGGTAGGTGAGCTCACGATCGCCGCTGATGAGCGCGATCCGGTCCGGCATCACGTCGACGGCGTGCTCGAACAGGTCGGCAAGGTTGAAGGCCACGCGGGACGTCCTTCCGATGAAGTTCGCTCACACGACGGTGAGCGGCAATGGGATACCTCTGTCCGCGAAAGCGAAGTCCGCCCCGGTGCTGAAACGGGTGATGGCCACCTCGCTGCATTCCTTCGTCGGACCGTCCTCGGTCCGGATGTCGACGACCAGCGCATCGCCGTCCTCGGACACGACGTGCGCGGTGAAGCGCGCGTTGACGCCCCGCACCAAGGCCTGCAGCGGCTCGAGGTGGTCGCCGTCGATCAGCGTCGGCCACGCCCCGTCGGCGTCGGCGCGGCCCTGCCGCCCGAGTGTGATGAGCAGGCGTCCGTCGTCGAACCGGATCTCGCTGTCGACGTACTGTTCCGGCGCGAACAGCGGATGCACCGACAGCACCGCGGCGAGACCCTCCAGGTCGTCGGGCAGCCCCAGCGCGTCCCGGATTCGCTCGGCCGCCAGACCGGCGATGCCGGTGAGTTGCTTACGGGTGATGGTCCGCGCGGTCACCTCATCGGTGCGCTTGCGGACCCCGATGAGGAAGCCGAGCGCGAGCAGGTGGTGCTGCAGGCACACCTCTTCCGCGATCCGCGCCAGCGCGGACCGGGAGAAGTCGGCGAACCGCACGTCCGACAGCAGCGGACCCGCGTAGTCGGCCCGGCCGTCGTCGCCGGCGTCGATGGGGGTCAGCTCCGTCGCGACGGCGGCCGTCCGGCCGATGGCCTCGGTGTGCGGCTGAACGACCGGTGGCACATGCGACGGATCGATCGTGACGGTCCACGCGCAGTGCGGATGCCGGTCGGCGGGCACGCGCGGTGGACGGTGGATGGGCCGCACCTGCGCGTGGACGTTGGTCGCGAGCGCCGTCGCGTCGAAGGTCGGATCCTCGATGTCGTGGCACATCGCGGTGACGAAGGCGTCGCCCATCGGTTCGACGTCCATGAGCGCGCCGCAGTGGTGGAGCCAGAACTCGCCGTGGTCGTGGTCGTCGACGCGGAACCGGAAGTCCATGAACTGCGGCGGCGCCCCGATGTCGAGCTGCAGGCCCTTGAAGATGGTCTCGACGCTGTCGCCCTCGTAGTTCAGGGCGCGCTGCATCCGCCGGGTGTACCAGGGGCTCGACGCCTGCCACTCCTCGATGGCGACCTCGGTCATTCCCTCTCGCCCGAACGCGACGATCAGGTGCGCCATCCCGGAGCGGTCGATCAGCTGCCCGCACAGCAGCAGCTCGGGCACCAGCACCGCCAGGTCCGCGCGGGACAGTGCCTCGAACGACGATCGGCGGCGGGTCTCGCTCACCACAGCTCCACCGGTGACTGGCCGGCAGGGAACCACCCCGGCAGCTTCTCCCCCGAGACCGACCGCTGGATCCGCGCGGACATGCCCTCGGACAGCGCGTTGTTCGTGATCATCTCGACGAACAGTGCCGACACATTGCCGAAGTCGAAGAAGTCCCGCTGCCACGCCCACTGGAAGTCACCACCGTAGCGGAACCAGCTGCCGCCGATGCCGTGAACCTGGTAGTGGCTGCCGTCGTCGCGGGTCCGATCCGCGATCTGCTTCCACAGTCCGATGACGTCACCGGTGCGGTCGTCGATCACGAACTGCTGGTACGGGTACTGCCACCCCTCGAGTCCGAGCATCTCCTGCCCCAGCGCCAGTTCCTTTATCTCGTCACGGCCGACGGCCATGAAATCCTGTTGCGGGCCGTAGTTCCAGCCGTAGGTGGCATCCTCGGTGTACATCTGCGCCAACGGCTTCCAATCGCCGTTGGCCTCGCAGCGCTTGTTCTCCTCGATCCATCGCTGGACCATCTCGTCGAGTTCGGCGCGATCGAACTGGGTCATTTCTCAATCACCTTCCGTGGTCTGGGCACTGCGTTGGTTCACGAGCCGGAGCGCAGCCGTCGGGCAGTACTGCACTGCCCGTTCGACGTCCGCGCGCATGTCGTCGGGGATCTCACCGTCGGCGATCTCGACCTGCCCGCGCTTGGGCACACGGAAGATGTCGGGCGCCTCGAGCTCGCACATCGCGTGCCCCTGGCACAGGTCCAGATCCACTTCGACCCTCATCACCCCTCGCTTCCCGGCGTCCGCCGGCGGTAGCGCACGCGGCACGGCTGCTCGAGCTGGACCACCATCTTGCTGTGGTCGTTGCGGTAGCTGTCGGCCGGCTGAGCCATCTCGAACTCGAAGTCCTGCAGCAGAATCGAGAAGATCGCCTTCAGCTGCATCAGCGCGAAGGCCGCGCCGACGCAGCGATGCCGCCCGGCCCCGAACGGGATCCAGGTCCACCGATTGACGATGTCCTCCTGGTTGGGGTCGATGTAACGACCGGGATCGAACACGTCGGGATTCGGGAAGTCCTCCGCGATCCGGTTCGAGATCGCCGGCGTGGCCGCCACCAGATCACCCTCGGCGATGCGATGACCCGCCACCTCGAAGTCGCCGCGGGCCACCCGCAGCAGCAGGATCAGCGGCGGGTGCAGCCGCAGCGTCTCCTTGAGCACCGACTCGAGGATCGGGATCTGCCGCAGCCCGGCGAACGTGATGTCGGAGCCGTCGCCGTACAGACCGTCGAGCTCGGCCGTCACCCTCTGCATGAAGTCGGGGTGGCGGAGCAGTTCGATCAGCGTCCATGCCGCGGTCCCGGACGTCGTGTGATGGCCGGCGAACATCATCGAGATGAAGATGCCGGTGATCTCGTCGGCGCTGAACCGCTCGGTGCCGTTCTCGTCCTTGATCGAGACGAGCACGTCGAGCATGTCTCGATCCTCCTTGCCGCGTGGAGGATTCGCGATGCGCTCCGCCATGATCTCCTGCACCAGCGCCACCAGCGCGATCCGGGCCTCGTCGCGGCGACGGAAGCTCTCGATGGGCGCGTACGGATCGACGAAGGCGATCGCGTCGGTGCCCTGCTCGAGCTCGTGGAAGAGCTGCGCGAACCGTTCGTCGAGCTGGTCGCGGAACTTCTTGCCGATCAGGCACGCCGACGACGTGTAGATGGTCAGTTCCGCGAAGAATTCGAGCAGGTCGATCTCGCCCTCGTCGTCCCACGCTTCGACCATGTGGGCGACCTCGTGCGAGATCGTCGCGGCGTGCCCCTTCATCTGCTCGCCGCGCAGCGCCGAGTTGTGCAGCATCTCCTTGCGCCGTTCCGGGCTGGCGTCGAACACCACACCCTCGCCGAAGATCGGTTTCATGAACGGGTACGCGGCCTGCTGGTCCAGCTCCTCGTCCGAGGAGCGGAAGAAGAACTCGTTGGCCTCCGCCCCCGACAGCAGCACCACATTGCGGTCGGCGAGCCGGAACGACCCGACGTCCCCGCATTCCGCACGCACCCGGCGCATCAGCGCGATCGGGTCGGCGCGCAGTTCCTCGAGGTGGCCGTGTTCGTGTTCGCCCCCGGACACGCGCCGGGGTTCGACGATGGTGGTCATTGGTCGTCCTTCCGCAGGGGCGCCTCGGGCTGGACCTCGACGAGCACCATGTGGGCACCGCGCGGGGTCGACACGACGGCGACGACGGCCGCCGCGATGTCCGACGCCCGCAGGAAGTAGGGGTGGCGGGCGAAGCCCCACTTGGACCAGGCCTCGAGCATCGGCCCGACGACCTCGGGGGTGGAGTCCATGCCCATCCCGGTCAGGGTCGGTCCGGGTCGCACGATCGAGGCGCGAACCCCGGTGCCCTCGAGTTCCATTCGCATCTGCCGCCCCATCGCTTCGAGCCCGGTCTTGGCGGCGTTGTAGGCGCCCATCCCCGGCCGCGGCATGTCGGCGCAGTCGGATCCGATGAGGACGAAGTCGCCGCGACGGCGCTCGATCATCCCCGGCAGCACACGGTTGACCAGCCGCTGGGCGCCGACGAGGTGGACGTTCACCTGCGCGAGGAAGCTGTCGGGATCCATCTCGTGAGCCTCCGAGAACACCAGGTCGCCGGCGCCGGAGAGCACGATCTCGGCGGGGCCCAACCGCTCCTCGGCGCCGGTGACGAATCGGTCCACCGAGGCGGTGTCGGTGACGTCGAGGTGCAGCGCGACCGCCTCGCCACCGTTGCTTCGGATCTTGTCCGCGATCTCCTCGCACTGTTCGGTTCGGCGGGCACCGAGCGCCACCGGATGGCCGAGTTCGGCGAGGGCGTAGGCGGTTGCGGTCCCGATGCCCGACGATGCGCCGGCTATCAACGCCGGTCGCCGTTCCGGATGGGGTTCGAATCTAGGCACTGCGCACCTTCACTTTCGTGGGGAGAGAGGCAAATCCTCGAACATTGGTGGAATGGACTCGTACCGAACGGGACTCGTCGATCTCGAACTCCTCGACACGGTCGGCGAACTCCGCCAGGGCGATGTTGGCCTCGAGCCGCGCGAGATGCGCGCCCAGGCAGAAATGGGTGCCGCTGCCGAAGCTGGCGAGCTTGTTGCTGCTGTCCCGGGAGATGCGGAACTCGTCGGCGTCCTCGAACGCCCGGGAGTCCCGGTTGGCGGATCCGACGAGCAGCAGAACACGGTCGCCCGCCGGGATGGTCTGCCCGTGGAACTCGAGGTCGACGGCCGCAGTGCGGGCGAGGATCTGGCTCGACGTGTCGTAACGCAGCGTCTCCTCGACCCACTGCGGGGCGAGGGCGCGGTCGCGCAGCACCGCCGCCGCCTGGTCCGGATGACGTGCACCCCAGTACAGCGCGTTGCCGAGGAGCTTGGTGGTGGTCTCGTTGCCGGCGACCACCATGAGGAACATGAACCCGATGATCTCCTCGTCGGTGAGCTTGTCGCCGTCGATCTCCGCGTCGATGAGCGCCGACGTGAGGTCGTCGGCCCGGTTCCGCCGCCGCTGCCCGAGCATCTCGACGTAGTAGGTGATCAGCTTGATCGACGACTCGATCGCGGCGGGCGGGATGTCGAGGACGCCGTCCTCGCGATGGACGACCAGGTCGGCGAGCCGGCGCAGTTCCGCGCGGTCCGATTCCGGCACGCCCATCAGTTCCGAGATCACGTCCATCGGTAGCTTGCCGGCGAACTCGGAGATCCAGTCGAACTCCCCCGCATCGAGCGCGGGCTCGAGGTACTGGCGCGTGAGTTCCGTTATCCGGCCCTCGAGTTCGGCGACACGCCGCGGTGTGAACCCACGCGAGACCAGCTGACGCATCCGCATGTGCCGCGGATCGTCCATGGCGAGGAACGACATCGTCCGGTGCGCGTGCGGCCCGTACGCGGCCGGGTCCAGCGAGACACCGTTCGCGCTCGAAAGACGTTTGCTGTCACGGAAACCGGCCATCACATCCGCGTGGCGCGACAGCACCCAGAAGGACATGTCGACGTTGCGGTACAGCGGGTGCTCGTCCCGCAGTCGCGCGTAGACCCGATACGGGTCGTCGTGGAAGTCGTAGTCGTACGGGTTGAACGTCACGGGGTCGAGTGACGCCCCGGATGTGGACGCTGTGGTCATCGAGTCACTCCAGGATCAGCTTGACGGAAGTTTCGAGTCGATCGGCAAGTCGTTGGTAGGAGCCGTATCCCATGCCGGCGTGCACGAGCGCCCCCGAGTAGAGAAGTTCGAGCGTCTCCACCAGATCGGGATCGGGACCCGGACCGAGGGCGTCGCCGAGGCGCCGACGGATCTCGATTCCGATACGGGTCCGCAGATGTTCCACGTCCGGGTCCCGGCCGAGCAGCGCGCTGGTCACGGCGCCGGCCAGTGCGGGTTCGTCGACCATCAGCAGTGCGATCCCGCGCAGCACCGCGACGACCCGATCGATGCGACCGCCGTCGACCGGGTCGGGCTCCGGCGCCTGCGCCAAACGCCGCCAGAACACCTCTGCGACAAGATGTTCCTTGGAGGAGAAGTACGTGTAGGCCGTGGCCGGCGCCACCCCGGCCCTCGACGCCACCGCGCGGACCGTAAGTCCCGCGAACCCCTCCTCGTGCAGCACCGCGACCGCCGACGCGGTGAGGCGGTCGACCGTGTCGGCCTGCCGTTCACTGAGACGACGGCGTGTCGATTCGAAGTGCACTTCACTGGACACGTGTCTGGACATTACTACGCTCACGGACTACGGTCCAGACACATGTCCAGTCGGATTCCGAACAGACTTGGAGAGGCCACGAGATGACGCTTCGCCCGACCGACAGTTCCGCGCTTCTGATCGACGGCAAGCTCGTCCCCGGCGCGGGCGGCGTGTTCGACGTGATCGATCCCGCGACCGAAGAGGTCCTGGGACACGCGGCCGAGGGCACCGAATCCGATATGGACGCGGCCATCGCGGCGGCGCGACACGCGTTCGACGACACCACGTGGTCCCGCGATCACGCCTTTCGCGCGCGGTGTCTGCGGCAACTGCGCGACGCTCTGCAGTCGCACGTCGAGGAACTCCGCGAGATCACCGTCGCCGAGGTCGGTGCACCCACGATGCTCACCGCGGGCCCCCAGTTGGAAGGTCCGATCGCCGACCTGGGGTACTTCGCGGACCTGGCCGAGTCCTATTGCTGGGAAACCGATCTCGGGGTGGCGTCGCCGATGGGCATCCGGACCCATCGTCGGCTCCTCAAGGAGGCGATCGGCGTCGTCGGCGCGATCACCCCGTGGAACTTCCCGCACCAGATCAACTTCGCGAAGATCGGCCCCGCCCTGGCCGCGGGCAACACCGTGGTGCTCAAGCCCGCGCCCGACACCCCGTGGTGTGCGGCGCTGGTCGGCAAGGTGATCGCCGAGGAGACCGACATCCCGGCCGGCGTCGTCAACATCGTCACCTCCACCGACCACCGGCTCGGCGCCCAGCTCTCTCGGGACCCGCGGGTGGACCTGATCTCGTTCACCGGCTCCACGGCGACGGGCAAGGCGGTCATGGCGGCGGCGTCGGAGACCCTCAAGAAGGTGTTCCTCGAGCTGGGCGGCAAGTCGGCGTTCATCGTCCTCGACGACGCCGACCTGGCCACCGCGTGTGCGGTCGCGGCGTTCACCGTCTGCACCCACGCGGGCCAGGGCTGCGCGATCACTACGCGCCTGCTGGTGCCGCGGGAGAGCTACGACGACGCCGTCGCCGCCACCGCCCGCACCATGTCGGGGATCCGTCCCGGCAACCCGGCCGCGCAGGGAACCGTCTGCGGACCACTGATCTCCGCGCGCCAGCGCGCCCGTGTGGAGAGCTACCTGAAGCTCGCCGTCGAGGAGGGCGGGACGATCGTCGTCGGTGGCGGCCGGCCCGCCGAGCACGAGCGTGGCTTCTTCGTCGAACCCACCCTGATCTCCGGGCTGGACAACTCCTCGCGGGTGGCTCAGGAGGAGACCTTCGGGCCGGTCCTGGTGATCCTCCCCCACGACGGCGACGACGACGCCGTGCGCATCGCGAACGATTCCCCGTACGGGCTGTCCGGCTCGGTGTGGGGCACCGACAGAGGACGCGTCGACCGAGTTGTTGCGGGCGTGCGCACCGGCACCCTCGCTGTCAACGGCGGCGTCTGGTACGCCGCCGACGCACCGTTCGGCGGGTACAAGCAGTCCGGTATCGGCCGCGAGATGGGTGTGGCCGGATTCGAGGAGTACCTGGAGACCAAGCTCGTCGCGGAACCCGCAACGGCATAGAGCGAGTCGACGTAAGGAGAACGGACATGGGACGTTTCGACGGACGCACCGCCATCGTAACCGGCGCCGCGCAGGGCATCGGCGAAAGCTACGCCCGCGCACTGGCCGCCGAGGGTGCCGACGTGGTCGTCGCCGACCTCAACCGCGAGCTCGGCGAGACCGTCGCCAAACAGATTTCCTCGGACGGCGGATCGGCGGTGTTCAAGGAAGTGGATGTGGCCGAGCCGGATTCGGCGCTCGAGCTGGCCTCGTTCACGATCGAGAAGTTCGGCCGCATCGACCATCTCGTCAACAACGCCGCGATCTACGGCGGCATGAAGATCGATTCGCTGCTGACGGTGCCGTGGGACTACTACAAGAAGTTCATGAGCGTGAACATGGACGGCGCACTGAACGTGTGCCGGGCCGTCGTGCCACACATGCGGGCGAGCGGCGGCTCCATCGTCAACCAGTCGTCCACCGCCGCCTGGGTGTACTCCAACTTCTACGGGCTGGCGAAGGTCGGCATCAACGGTCTCACGCAGCAGCTCGCGTTCGAGCTGGGCTGGTCCAACATCCGGATCAACGCCATCGCACCCGGTCCGATCGACACCGAGGCCACCCGCACCGTCACGCCCGGCAACATCGTCGCGGACATGGTCAAGCGGATTCCTTTGCAGCGCATGGGCACCCCCGACGACCTGGTCGGCATGTGCCTGTTCCTGCTCTCCGACGAGGCGAGCTGGATCACCGGCCAGATCTTCAACGTCGACGGCGGGCAGGTGATCCGGTCGTGAGCACCGCACTTCCCACCGTCGGTTACATCGGCCTGGGCAACATGGGCGCGCCGATGGCGACCCGCCTGCTCGAACGGCCGGGCACACTCGTCGTGTGCGATGCCCGTGCCGAGGCACTCGAACCGTTCACCACGGCCGGCGCGATCGCCGCGGCCACGCCGGCCGAGGTCGCCGACCGGGCGACGGTCATCTCGGTGACCGTCCTCGACGACACCCAGGTCCGCGACGTCGTCACCGGGCCGGACGGCATCCTGGCCACCGCCCGCCCAGGCACGGTGATCGCCGTGCACTCGACCATCAGCGACGTGACCGCTGTCGAACTCGCCGACGCCTGCCGGGCACGTGGCGTCGACCTCGTCGACGCTCCCGTCAGCGGGGGCGCTCCCGGGGCCCGGCAGGGACGACTGGCGGTCATGGTCGGCGGCAGCGACGACGCGTTCGAGTCGGTGCGGGAGCCGTTCGGCCACTTCGCCGAACTGGTGATCCATGCGGGACCGGTGGGTGCCGGCACCCGGATGAAGCTGGCACGCAACCTGTTGCACTTCGTCTCGTTCACCGCCGCATCCGAGGCCCAGCGTCTGGCCGAGGCCGCCGGGCTGGACATCCGGGCACTGGGCAAGGTGGTGCGCCACACCGACGCCATCACCGGCGGCGCCGGCGCGATCATGCTGCGCGACACCACGGCCCCCGTCTCCGACGACGACCCGTGGTTCTCGATCCTCTCCCACGTCCGCAACCTCGGCGAGAAGGACCTGGCGCTCGCGCTCGGCCTCGGCGACCGCTTCGACGTGGACCTGCCCCTCGCCCGGCGCGCCCTGACCGGACTCGGCCCGGGACTGGGCGTCGGCACCGGGGCCGCCGCGGACCATTCCACCCCCGATCAGAAGGAGCACGCATGACCCACCCGAACGGCGACGCGGCCGCGGCGGAGACTCGCGCGCGGGGAGTCGCGATGATGAACCAGGTGTACGGCTGGGAGATGCCGTCGGACGTGCCCGGCGACTTCTTCGCCGTCACCGCGGACCACCTGTTCGCCGACATCTGGACCCGGCCCGGGCTGAGCATCCGCGACCGGCGCCTGCTCCTCCTCGGCGCGATCGCGGCGCAGGGCCAGAGCGACGTCGCGAAGATCCAGATCAACGCCGCCCTCCACAACGAGGAGCTGACCGAGCAGCAGGTGGAGGAGGCCGCGATCTTCCTCTGTCACTACGTGGGCTGGCCCCTCGGCACCGGGCTGAACAACGCGTTGATCTCGGTCAAGGCCGACCGGAGGAAGGCGGCACGCGCGGCGGAGAAGCAGCGAGACGGATAGTCCGGCGATTCGGGCACGGCGACCGTCCTCGGCGCGGATACTAATTTATAGAACACGTTCTACCCGTTGCGCGTCGAAAGGATCTACCCCAATGTCCGAGGCAACCCCCGTTCGTCCCTTGTCCGCCGAAAGCATCGAGACCTGGGACTACGAGGCCGACGTCGTGATCGCCGGCTACGGCATCGCCGGCGTCAGCGCCGCCGTCGAGGCCGCCCGCGCCGGTGCGGAAGTCCTGGTCCTGGAGCGGGCCGGCGGCTGGGGCGGCGCGGCGTCGCTGGCCGGCGGGTTCATCTACATGGGCGGCGGCACCCCGCTGCAGAAGGCACTCGGGTTCGACGACACCACCGAGAACATGAAGACGTTCATGATGGCGGCCCTCGGGCCCGGCGCCGACGAAGCCAAGGTCACCGACTACTGCGAGGGCAGCGTCGACCACTACAACTGGCTGGTCGAGTGCGGCGTCCCGTTCAAGGAGAGCTTCTACGGCCAGCCGGGTTGGGAGACGCCGTTCGACGACGGACTCATGTACTCCGGCGGCGAGAACGCGGCGCCGTTCAACGCGATCGCCACCCCGGCCCCGCGCGGGCACGTCCCGCAGATGGCCGACAAGAAGGTGGGCGAGAAGGGCGGCGGCTACATGCTGATGAAGCCGCTCGTGGAGACCGCGGAGAAGCTCGGCGTCCGCGCCCAGTACGACATGCGGGTACAGACGCTGATCACCGACGCCTCCGGCCGCGTCGTGGGTGTGCAGGCCAAGCAGTACGGCAAGGATGTCGTGGTCCGCGCGCGCAAGGGTGTCGTCCTCGCGACCGGCAGCTTCGCGTACAACAAGGACATGGTCGAGGCGTTCGCACCGCGGCTGATCGGGCGTCCCGGCGCCGCGATCGAGGAGCACGACGGCCGCTCGATCCGCATGGCGCAGGCCCTCGGCGCCGACCTGGCGCACATGGACGCCACGGAGGTCGCGTTCTTCGGCGACCCGCAGATGATGGTGCGGGGCATCCTCGTCAACGGCCGCGGCCAGCGTTACGTCAACGAGGACACCTACCCGGGCCGCATCGGTCAGCTCACGTTGCTGCAGAACGACAATCAGGCGTACCTGATCATCGACGAGGACGCGTACGAGGAGGCGAAGACGACGCCGTCGTCCACACCGTTCTTCCGCTTCCAGCCCAAGTGGGTGGCCGAGACGGTGGAGGAACTCGAGTCCGAGATGGGCTTGCCGGAGGGCACCCTGCAGTCGACGGTCGAGGTCTACAACAAGCACGCCGAGAACGGTCAGGACCCGGTCCTCGGTAAGAAGCCCGAGTGGGTCAAGCCCATCGGTTCGCCGATCGCTGCACTGGACCTGCGCAACTTCACCGCGGGTTTCACGCTCGGAGGCCTGCGCACGAACACCAACTCGGAGGTGCTGCACGTGTCGGGCGATCCCATCCCGGGGCTCTTCGCGGCCGGACGCTGCACCGCCGGTGTCTGTGCGTGGGGCTACGCGAGCGGCACGTCTCTGGGCGACGGCAGCTTCTTCGGCCGTCGGGCCGGGATCAGCGCGGCCAAGGGCTGACAGTCGGACGACGGGGAGGCCGCCCGGCGGTCACGCCGGGCGGCCTCCGTCGCCGTGGATCAGCATCACCGCGGCTCGAACCATCTCGACGTCTCCCGCTTTCGTCCGCCGCACCCCGATCTCCGAACGCACGACGGCGGATCCTTCGAGGAGGCTGACAACGTTCTCCGCCAACGCTGTTCGCCGATTCGCGGGCAACGCCGGCCGGGCACATGCAATCAGGTCGGCGACGTGTCCGACGTACGTGCGATAGAAGGCGCGCACCACCGCCGCGGTCTGCTCGTCCCCCCCGGCGATCGCCCAGATTTCCCGAAACAGCCGTAGACAGGCCGGGTCGTCCTGCTCGGACAGGAGCACCCGGAGCATCCGCGCGGTGTCCTCGCGTGTCACGGTTCTCGCGTCACCGCCGCCGACCGGCTGCCCCGTGGCGGCGGACAGGCGCGCCAGCGAACGATCGAGTGCACGGTCGAGCACCGCCCTGATCAGGTCGGCGCGGGTGGGAAAGTAGTGCTGCAGGTGGCCGATCCGCACCCCGGCCTCCGCGGCGAAGTCCCGCAGCGCGGCGTTCGCATTGCCCCGCGTGGTGAGCACACGTTCGGCGGCGTCGAGCAGCTCGGCCTGCCGCTGCGCGCCCTTGGACATGGTCATGACGTCAATACTTCCACCCCCTGCTCCTCGAGCTCCCGCAGCGCGGAGTCGAGACGCGGATGCAGTTCTGGGAAGGTGACTCCGGCGACCGCGTCGGCAGCGAGCACCCGGCGGAGCCCCAGAAATCCACCGACCGCGGTGAGATGCGCCTGTCCGCGGGGATCGACGATGGTCGCGGACGTGGCGGTGGCATCACCGGCCACGTCGATGCGGATCTGTGCGCTACCCCCGTCGCCCGGTGAGTACAGCAGGGATCGGCGCACCGAGGTCCATCGTTCGCCGCGGCCCCACCGAAACAACCCGACCTTCTTCGCCGCAAGGAGGGCGGTCGTGGCCGAGTTCGAGCTGAAACCGATCCGCGTCGTCGCGGTGTCCACCCCCAGCGTCAACGGCAGTGTGAACTGCTCGGGGGTGTCGAGGCGCGCGACCTTGGTCCGCGAACCGCCGATGTCCACCCATCGGGTGTCGGAGAGCGGCGCCACGGTCACCGGAACGCCGGAGCGCCGCACCTCGTAGTCGTAGCCGAGCCGATCGATGAAGTCCACAGAGTCGATCCCGGCAGAATCCTTCACGTCATATCGGATCGCGATGTCGACCGACGTCGCGTCACCGCCTCGTTCGGCGACGAGGGCGGCCGCCACGATACTCGTGACGCCGCCCATCCAGGACGACGAAAGCAACACCGGTGCAGTCGGTTCGGCGAGGGCTGCGACCGTGACCGCGCGCGTGAGGCGAGAGGTCCACCGCGTGATGTCGACGTAGGGCACGCCGCCCCTCACCGCAGCCCGGAGCACCCGATCGCCCGGGTCGTTGACCGCACCGACCACGGCGCGGACACCCGCTGCGAAGGGTTCCGGGTCGGACAGGTCCCAGCGCCGCACGGACGCCCCGTGCCGCTCGGCCAGGAGGGCACCCCTGTCCGGGTTGCGACCGGTGAGGAGCAACGGCCACTCGGGTCCGGCGAGGTCGGCCAGGGCCGCTCCCACGGTGCCGTATCCGCCGACGATCAGGACCGGTCCGGCGGGGTCGTGCGCGAGTTCGTCGTTCATGAGATCAAAAATAGGTCATATGACCAATTCTGTCGAGGTGCGCAGACTTCGTCCGGTCGGGGTGCTCGCGTGGTGGACATGACGGACGTTTCGGTCCGGCATGTCGGCGCGGGCTGACCTGCGGACCCCGCGGGGGGATACTCGGAGAAGACCGCCGCCCATCGAGGCGGAGTCCGACCGTTCGGGGATGTTCACATGGCCGACTCCGAGACTGCCGACGGGAACGACCTCGTCGTCGACGCGCTCGAAGCCGCCGGCGTCACTACGATCTACGGCGTCGCCGGCATCCCGATCACCGACCTCGCCCGCACGGCGCAGGCCCGCGGCATCCGCTATCTCGGGTTCCGCAACGAGCAGGCCGCCGGGCACGCCGCGGCGGCCGCCGGCTACCTCACGGGACGTCCCGGCATCTGCCTCACCGTGTCCGCGCCCGGCTTCCTCAACGGCCTCGTCGCGCTCGCGAACGCCACCACCGACTGCTTCCCGATGATCCAGATCAGCGGGTCCAGTGACCGTTCGATCGTCGACCTGCAGCAGGGCGACTACGAGGAACTCGACCAGCTGGCGGCGGCGCGACCGTTCGCCAAAGCCGCCTACCGGGTCGACTCCCCCGCCATGATCGGCGTCGGCGTCGGACGTGCGATCCGCGCGGCGGTCTCGGGCCGCCCCGGCGGGGTGTACCTGGATCTGCCGGCGCGGGTCCTGACGGCGTCGGCACCGCGCACGCGCCGACCCCCCATCGTCAATCCGGCGCCGCGTCAGATACCGGCACCCGACGCGGTCACGCGCGCGATCGACCTGCTCGAGCAGGCGCAGCGCCCGCTGATCGTCCTCGGCAAGGGTGCGGCATATGCCCGCGCCGACGCCGACATCCGCGCGTTCGTGGAGGCCACGGGCGCACCGTTCCTGCCGATGTCGATGGCGAAGGGTCTGCTGCCCGACGATCACCCGCAGTCCGCGGCCGCGGCCCGCTCCCTGGTCCTGCGCAGCGCCGACGTCGTGGTGCTCGTCGGCGCGCGCCTCAACTGGCTGCTCGAGCACGGCGAGCCACCGCAATGGTCGCCCGACGCCCGGTTCGTACAACTCGACATCAGCGCCACCGAGTTCGACAGCAACCGTCCGATCGCGGCCCCGGTCCTCGGCGACATCGCGTCGTCGACGGCGTCGCTGCTGGCGGCGTTGCGCCCGGGACGGATCACCCCGGCACCGGACTGGCTGCGCGAGATCGACGAACGCAAGCGCGCCAACACCGAGAAGATGGAGGCCCGACTGTACGCCGACGCGCATCCGATGAACTTCGCGGTAGCGCTCCGCGCGATCCGGGACGTGCTGGACACACACCGCGACGTGATCGTCGTCAGCGAGGGCGCCAACACTCTCGACAACGCGCGCAATATCATTCCGATCCACCGTCCCCGGCATCGACTCGACACCGGAACGTGGGGCGTGATGGGCGTCGGCCTCGGCTATGCGATCGCCGCTGCCGTGGAGACCGGCGCGGCGGTGGTCGCGATCGAGGGCGACAGCGCCTTCGGCTTCAGCGGCATGGAGATCGAGACGATCTGCCGTTACCGACTTCGCGTGATCGTCATCGTGTTCGACAACGGCGGCGTCTACCGCGGTGACGAGATCAATACGCGCTCAGCGGATCCGGCCCCGACGGTGCTGCTGCACTCGAGCCGCTACGACACGCTGATCGAGGCCTTCGGCGGCGTCGGCTACCACGCCGAGACCCCCGACGAGGTGGCGTCCGCGCTCCGTTCCGCCCTCACCACGACCGATCCGGCCCTCATCCACTGTGTCATCGATCCCGCGGCCGGCACCGAGAGCGGGCATCTACAGAAGCTCAATCGTCCGGTGCACGAGGAGGAAACATGACCGAACACGATCCCGGCGGCCATCTCGATCCCACCAAACCGCAAGCCCTCGAGGGCATCACCGTCGTCGACTTCACGCACGTGCTGTCGGGACCGACCTGCACGCGCATGCTCGCCGACGCCGGCGCACGAGTGATCAAGATCGAGCGGCCCGGCATCGGTGACGACACCAGGCAGATGGGCCCGTTCGCCGACGACGGCAGTTCCGAGTACTACCGCCTCGCGAACGTCGGAAAGGAGAGCATCGCACTGAATCTCAAGGATCCCGACGACATGGCGGTGGTCCGGACGATGATCGCGCACGCCGACGTGGTGGTCGAGAACTTCCGGCCCGGGGTGATGGCGGGCCTCGGCCTGGCTCCCGACGATCTCGTCGCCGAGCATCCGCGGCTGATCGTGTGTTCGGTGTCGGGGTTCGGCCAGTACGGCCCGATGCACCAGGAGTCGGCCTACGACACCGTGATCCAGGCGTTGTCGGGAATCATGGACGCCACGGGTTGGCCGGACGGTCCGGCGACCCGGGTCGGCACGTCGATCTCGGACATCATCGCGGGGGTCATGGGCTACTGCGGCATCGTCACCGCCCTCGTCGCCCGCGAACGCACCGGCCGCGGCACCACCATCGACGTCGCGATACTCGACAGCACGTTCGCGTTTATGGAGCACGGACTGATGGACGCCCTCGGCCCACGCGTGCGGCCGACACGGCTCGGCAACCGGCACCCCTTCATGTACCCATTCGACACGTTCGAGTGCCGCGACCGCCCCATCGCGATCGCCGTCGGCAACGACCACCTCTTCGAACTCATGTGTGAGGCAATGGGACTGACCGATCTTCCGTCGGACCACCGGTTCGCCACCAATGTCGACCGCTGCACCAATCACGCGGAACTCAAGACCGCGATGGAGGACGTGCTCAAGTCCGACACCGGCGAGGCATGGCGAGGACGGCTGATCGAGGCGGGCGTGCCGGTGGGGATCGTGCTCAACGTCGACGACACCCGCAAGCTGGACCAGATCGCGGTACGCGGGATGATCAAGAACGTCGGCGGCTTCGACGTCCCCGGCACGCCGCTCAAGTTCGGGACCTGGGACTCGCTGGGATCGACCATTCCGTCGCCGACGCTCGACGACTGCGGCGACGCCCTGCGCCGGGAGTTCGCGCCGCGTCCCGGGGCGTGAGGATCAACCGCGGGGCGTGAGCGTGACCGTGGCCTCCTGCCGCGGTCTGGGCGCGACTGCAGTGCGAGGTCCGCCGCCCGTTTCTCGCCGGCCTTCTCGCCACCGTGGTCGGCGTCGCCGTCGGGAATCTGGTGCGGATCGTGTTCCTCAGCTTCGAAACCCATCAGGGGATCGGCACCTACGCGCTCGCGCTACTGCTCGGTCTCGTCGTGTCGGCGATCTGGGGCGCAGTCGTCGGTCTGATCGTCGGTGGGGTTCAAGCCCTCGACGCACGAATCCGCCAAACCGTGGAACCGACCGTCGCCCGGCGGACGCGCCGACCCGCGAAGGCCGCGGCACGCTGATCCGTAGCGTCACACCTCGGGCGCGGTGACACGGACGAGCTGCGCCGATGCGACAAGCGCAGCGCCCTTCGATTCCATCCGACAACCACTCGATATCGGGAACGGATAGGCCGCCAAAGTTGTTGTAACCAATCAATACTCATCGCTCTGACACTCAGCACTCCGACCGACTGGGGCTGGCATCCTCATCGACACCCCAGAGGGGCTCGAGTATCGCGCACTGGGCGGGGATGGGCGTCAAGTCGTCAAGTCGTCAAGTCGAGCAAGAGCTGCGCGGCGCAACTCTTTGGTGAGTGGTCTACGGTCTGCGGATCGAGTAATCAGATCAACCTGGCAAAGGTCCACGTCAGCAATGTCTCGGTAGGTGACGCCGTCGTGTTGATAGCGATTGGCCACCGATTGCGCGGTGATCATAACATTGCCGCCGAGCGCAACGCCGTTGATCGCCTCCTCCATTGTTGCTGCCCAGCAACCATACTGAACGATCCGTCCGCTGGGACGAGGGTCTACCACCCACTCCTTCGTCCACTCACGGGCGATGCCTTTTGCGCCGACGACCGCGTAGCCGTCGAGGTCCCCGAGGGTCAATACCCCATACGTCGCGAGTGCCGAGTCGACTGGCACCGCCGCCACCCGCTTCTCTCGATGCACAACAATGCGGTCCAACTTGTCCGCCATCTCTCGATAGGGTGGACGAGCGAGAGACGCATCGACGTCACCACGAGCCAGTCGCGAAAGCTGATCACCCCACTCGAGTTGGATGAACTGCAGCCGAGCACCGGGGTTCTTCGCCGCGAAGTCCGCCAGAAAACCCTCGTCTCTCCGGCCTGGAAAGCCATTGATGAACCCGATTCGCAGGACCTCCTGGTCGGTCCTTTCTCCCAGCGCGATGCGCGAAGACGCCAGCGCGGCGCCCGCATGCACCATGAACTCCCTGCCACGGTCGGTGAGCCGGATCGGGGTGGTGCCACGCTCGACCAACTTGTAACCCACGGCGCCCTCCAGGCGTTGGATCTGCTGGGTCATCGCCGGCGGTGTGACGAACAATCGCGCCGCCGCACGCGCGAAGCTTCCCTCTTCGATCAGCACCTCCAACGAATTGACCAAAGTCAGATTCAAGAACGAGGACACAACCGACTCCTCCGATGAAGCAACTACTTAACCCTGTGTCGTGGATCTCAATTTACTGGTCAGCCGCACGGTGTCAAGGTGTTTGAGACCGGAAGAAATCCAAGAGCCGGAACATGATCGGGCCTTCAACCACCCGAAAGCCATCCAAGACGGGAACCCATGTCAGCAACTGCGAAGTCTCCTCAACGAGCACTCATCACCGGCGCCGCATCCGGAATCGGCTATGCGATTGCCGAGCAACTCATCGCCTCCGGAGCCTCCGTCCTTGCCTTCGATCTGGACAAGGACGGTCTGGCCGCGGCGGCCGAGAAGCTCGGAAGTTCCTACACAACGTTTTCCGGCAGCGTCGCTGAACCCGACGACGTCAAAGCCGCGGTGGAGAAGGCCGAACTTTCCCTCGGGGGAATCGACAGCCTGTTCAACGTCGCGGGCGGACTGCGCCCCGCCCCCATCACCGATCTCGCCGAAGCCGACTGGCACTTCACCATGAACGTGGTGCTCACTGGCGTCTACCTCTGTACCAAATACGTCGCGCAGTCCATGATCCGGACGGGAGTCGGTGGCGCGATCGTCAACATCTCCTCGGTCAACGCACACCTACCCCTGTACGGCGGAAGCGCTTACGCCGCGGGCAAAGCCGGCGCGGAGATGTTCGGCAAGAACGCCGCACTGGAGCTGGCCCGGCACGGAATCCGCGTCAACACTGTGCTTCCCGGACTCGTCGAGACTCCGATGGCGGGTTTCATCCTCGAGAACGAAGGCATCATGGACGAGTTCTATGCGAATGCCGTTCTCAAGCGTCCTGCACAGCCCGCAGAGCTCGCCGCTCCCGCAATCTTCCTGGCGGGAGCGGGCGCCAGTTACATCACCGGCACCAGCCTTGTTGTCGACGGCGGCTACGAAGTCGGCAGCTACCCCGACCTCAGCAAGTACCTTTAGGGAGAGAACAACAATGAGCACAGCATTTTCCGACCTGCCGGCAGCAGCCCCCCGAACCTCGTACGAGGAGGAGTTCGTCCACATGATGGACGACATCGACACCCTCATCGACAGCACCACCAATCCCATCCACCGCAAGATTCTTGTCAACTACCGCCGCCATGGCCTGTTGGAGGTGTCGGGACGCTACGACGAACTGCTCGCTCCCAATATGACCGTCGACTCGCCTCACTACCGGGTCTTCGAAGGCGGCCAAGGTGTGATCCTCGACGGAATGACCGAGGTTCGCGGCTTCTACCAGACACTGGCCGGCATGGACATGCTGGTGATGTGGACGGGCAAGCAGAAGATGGCGGTCGCGGACTGGGGATTCGCCGGCGAGGCGGAATTCAGTCAGTTTGTTCCGGGAAAGATGCTTGGTGACAACGTCTTCGGCAGTCTCGATGAGAGCACGTCCAGCAGTGCTTCGGAGTACGACGCTGACGCGTATTACCTGGTCCGTCGCACGCTCGCATTCGTCTGGCACTACGACAACGACGTCCGATTGATCGGCGAACACGTTTACGAGGATGCAAGTTCCAAGACTGTCAACAAGGTTGCGTCTGAGGACGTCATCAGCGGTTCCCGAGCCGCACAGTTGCTCGAGTCCGTGATCGACAAGTACGAACTCCCGGAGTAACGAACGCAAGAAGCCCGTCGTGATGGTGGATCCTGACGTCAGGTTTCACCATCACGATCGGGTCCGACCACACTGAACGGGTGGGAGGCAGCCCTCGGGCGAGAGTATCGAGTGAAGGCTGGCTCCTTGTGTCGTCCACACTCGAACTGCCATCGGATGTCAGGTCAATCTCTGAGCGTAATGTGGCGCACCGAAACCTGGGCGCCAATCCCCATCAGAAGTACCGGATGGGCGAGTCCACGAGTATGTGTCCTCGTAGTACCGCAGTTCCTCGGCGTCGAGCACCACCTCACCGGGCCAGGTGGATTCGTCGTCGGCGAGCCAGTGGATGTAGCTCGTCGACTCCGGATCGTGCCGGCCGGCGCGGGACAGGTTCGTACCCGCACCGGTGTCGCGGCGCATGAAGAGCCGGGAGAAGCGTTCGCCATCCTGGTCCACCAGTGCTCACACGTCGCGGGTGACCTGCTCGGGCACCACCTCGAAGACGGCGAGGCGGACGCCGTTGGTGTCGACGAATCTCGGTTCGGGAAGCATTCGATGTCTCCGGGAGACTAATTGAGGGACGAGACGGACTGCTTGATCTTCGGCACGGCGATGGACACCAGCGCGCCGAGTGCCGCAGCGCCCGCCGCGACGAGGAACGCACCTCGGAATCCGGCGGATTCGTAGGCAACACCCTGTCCGTCGGTCGCGAGCACGTAGTGGGCGAGGACGGTGAAGCCGATCGTGGAGATCAGCGTGCCGGCCAGGGTCTGCGCGACACCGACGAAGTTCGATCCGACGGCGCGCTCGGTCTCCGGGAGCGCCAGCAGAGCGAGATTGGGGACGGCGGCGTAGATCATGCAGCCGAGGCCGAACAGCATCCACGCGACGACGATGACCGCAGGAACCGTCGGAACGGCGGACAGGACGGCGGCCGCGATCGCGATGAACACCGCGCCGAAGATGAGGTGGTTGCGGAAACCGATCGAGCGCGCGGTGGCCCCGACGATGAATCCACTTGCCACGATCATCAATTGGCCGGGCAGCAACCACCCCGCCATCTCGGTGGCGGACAGCCCGAAGCCGTACGGGGTGCTCTCCGGGGCCTGCAGCAGCATCGGGGTGAGGCTGGCCAGCAGGGTCGTGGCACCGTACGCGATGCCACCGCCGATGAGGGTGTACCGCAGCGCGGGCTTCGTGATCAGGTCGAGACGGATCAGTGGTTCCTCGGTGCGTCGCTCCCACCACACCCACACCGCGAATCCGACGAGGGCGATACCGACGCACGTGAGTGTGCGACCGTCGGTGAGGCCCCACTCCTTGCCGCGGGACAGTCCGACCAGGACGACGAACATGCTCGCCGCGAGCAGAACCGCGCCGAACCAGTCGATGCGTGCGTGTGCACGAATCGGGGTCTCGGGCACGAAGAAGAACGTCAGCAGGGCGCCGACCGCGCAGAATCCGAACGCGAACCAGAACACAGACCGCATACCCAGGTGGTCGATGAGCACACCGCTGAGCAGCAGCGCACCGACACCGACGGCACCGACACCCGTATTGGCGATACTGATCGAGATGGGCTGCAACCGGGTCGGGAACGTGTCCCGAATGAGGGTGTACCCCAGCGCGAGACAAGCAAAGCCGGCACCGGAGAGGAAGCGTCCGGCAACCAGGATCGGGAATGTCGGCGCGATCGCCGAGATCAACGCGCCCAGCGCACCGATCGCGGCGGTGACGACGAGCATCCTCTTCTTGCCGTACAGGTCGGCGAGTTTGCCGATGATGGGTGAGGCCACCGCGCCCGAGAGCGTGAAGGCCGTCATCACCCACACCACCTGGGTGGTCTGGAACTCGGCGGCAACCTTCGGCAGGGTCGGCGCGAAGAGCGAGAAGCCCAGCGCCGACTGCTCCGTGAGCAGGAGCAGGATCAGAAGCGTGCGAACCCAGTATCGGGTCGGCCGTTCGGTCGCGGCAGTGCGCGTGGACACCTGCGGTTCGTCGGATCCGCCGGCAGAGGTCGAAACAGACATGACATGACTCCCTTTCACTCGTGGGCTAGCGAATGACGAAGTGCTCCTCGATCGGAGTCCGGTGCTGCTGCCAGACGTCGACCAGGCGCCACGGGCTGGCCACGATCACGCGGCCGCTGTCGTTGCGGTAGTAGGTGTGTGCGCCGGGGGTGTGCTTCCAGACCGTCTTCTCCATGGCACGATCGATCTCCTCGACGTACGCGTTGTACGCCGCGCGGGTCGGCTCGAGGGATCGTGCCCCGCGCTCGGCCAGCAGGTGCAGGCACTCGACGATGTAGTGGACCGCCACCTCGATACCGAAGTTGTTGCCGGCGCCGTGGCTCGGGTTGGCATTGGGCGCCGAGGTGATGAACAGATTCGGGAACCCGGGCACGGTCCCACCGCGGTAAGCGCGCGGATCGTTCCCGGCCCATTCCTCGGTGAGCAACTTGCCGTCCCGTCCCCGGATTTCCATGGTGGACAGGAAGTCCAGGTGGAAGCCGGTGGCATAGACGATGGCGTCGAGTTCGATCAGATCCCCGTCGGGGGTGACGATCCCCTCCGGTATGACGCGGGCCGGCTCGGCCGCGACCACCTCGACGTGCTCGCGGGTGAGCGCCGGGTAGTAGCCGCCCGGATCCCGGATGATGCGCTTGCCGAACGGCGCGAAGTCGGGCGTCACCTTGGTCGCCAGCTCCGACCCGGCCCCGAAGGTCCGGTCGATGTACGCGAGGCAGTCCTGCAGCAGCATGTCGTTGGCTCGGGAGATCGACAGGTGCGACGCAGCCCATTCGGGGTCGACGATCACCACCGGATAGGCGCTGTCCGCCGATCCCCAGAACGCCTTGAGTCGCAGCCAGTTCGCGTAGTACGGCACGTGCCGAGAGAGCCACCGATGATGCTCGGGTACGTCGTCGCTGTCCCGCTTGCGGGGCGCGACCCAGTGCGGCTGCCGCTGGAAGAGCGTCAGGTGTCGCACGTCGTCGACGATAGAATCGACGATCTGGGCCGACGTGCAGCCGGCCCCGATCACCGCGACCCTCTTGCCGGTCAGGTCCAGGGCCGGATCCCACTCCCCCGAGTGGATGCTGATGCCCGCGAACATCTCCCGACCCTCCACCGGAGGGAACTGCGGGCGGTTGAGGTAGCCCGCGGCGGTGATCACCGTCGCGGCGTGCTCGGTCGATCGAGTGCCGTCCGCGCTGCGCACGTGGATGTTCCACCGGTAGGACGCGTCGTCCCAGACCAGCGATTCCACCTCGGTGCCGAAGCGGGTGTGGCGGCGGATCCCGTGCCGGTCCGCGACGCCGCGCAGGTAGTCCTGGTACTCGCCGCCCTTCGGGTAGTAGCTGGTCCAGTCGGGGTTCAGCTCGGTCGACAGCGAGTAGTACGACGACGGCGTGTCGACCCCGACGCCGGGATAGTTCTGGATCAGCCAGGTTCCGCCGACGTCCTCGTTGCGCTCGTAGATCCGGTACGCGATACCCTCCTTTGTCGCGGCGAGGGCCGCCGCGATCCCCGCCAGGCCGCCACCGATGATCGCCACGTCCAGGTCGGCGGGCAGCGGCGTCGTGCGCGGGAGCACAGGTCGGGCGGAGTGGAATCCGCCCTGCTCGAGCAGCATCGGCAAGAACTCCTCGCCCATCGCCACCCCGAGTGCGAGCGGGGCGAGCCGGGCGAAGAAGGCCGGGTCGTCGGGCGCGAGGTCCGGCGCGGGCCGCTCCTCCGACCCGAGCACGTCCACCAAACGTTCGATGATCTCGGCGACCGTGTCGCTGTCCGCCACGGCCGCCATCTCGGGCGGGTCCGAGATGTGCGAGATGGCGTCGACGTGGCGATCGAGCACCGCATGATCACCCGTGAGCTGCGCGAGCACCGCCAACAGGACGGCCGGGTCAGCGAGGCGAAGGTGGGCCCGCAGCAGCCCGGGATCGACCGAGTCGTCTGCCGCGAACCGTGGTGCAGTGGTACTTGATGTCATGGGAATCTCCTTGCAGGCCTGAATGTCCGAGGCCTGGTGGCGTTCGTCGTGGAGCAGGAGTACCTACCGCATGACCGGGACCGGCGGCGGCGTGAATCGGGACATTAGGCCACCCGACAGCTCGTGTCCATACCAATGTCCCGTTTAGCAGACTGTCAGTCTGACTTTTTGCCCAAAGGTCTACCGAAGACGTCCCGGGTGGGCTACCGTCCCACCATCGCCACCCGCGCGGAGCCCGCATCCGCGGATTCACCACACGAAAGGTGTTGCCTGTCATGGACCCTCTGCGATTCGACGGACAAGTCGCCCTCATCACCGGCGTGTCCACGTTCGGACTCGGGCTCGCATACGCCCGCCTCCTCGCCGCCCGGGGTTGTGCGGTGGTCGTCAACGACCTCGGCCGGGACTGGAGCGGGTCGGCCAGCACCCCCGGCACCGAGGAGGCCGTTCGGCTGATCACCGAGGACGGCGGTTCCGCGATCGGGGTCACCGGCGACGTCGTGACCGAGGCGGACGCGATCGTCCAGGCCGCCGTCGACGCGTTCGGGCGCCTGGACATCGTCATCAACAACGCGGGAGCCGGTGGCAACTTCGATACGTTGATCGACGTGCACCTCCGTGGCGCCAACCGGATCAGTGAGTCGGCCTGGACGCACCTGTCCGCCAACGGAAACGGACGCATCCTCAACATCTCGTCGAGCGGCAGCTTCGGCGCTCCGGCCATGCCGGGCTACGCCGCCGCGAAGGGCGGAATCCTCTCGCTCACCCGCACCCAGGCGATCCTCGGGACGCGGGACGGTGTCCGGTCCAACGCGATCCTCCCCTCGGCGTGGACGCGCTCCACCGCCGGGATCGAGCAGCCCGGATTCGGCGAGTTCCTGCAGTCGCATTTCCCGCCCGAAGCCGTTGCTGCATTCGCGACCTACCTGCTCCACGCCGACACGGCGATCACCGGCGAGGCGTTCGCCGTGGGCGGCGGTCTCGTCGCCCGCGTCGTTCAGGCCGAGACGGCCGGTGCACTGGCCTCCGACCACTCCCCCGAGAGCTGGCCCGCGCTGATCGATCAGGTGATGCAGCCCGACGACATGATCATCCCGCCGTCCATGTGGTCGCACCTCGACGCGTTCGTCGGCCGCATGAGCCCCCAGGCGCGCGGGGACTGGGCCGCGGTGAAGATCGCGCCCGACGTCACCGGCAAGGTCCAGGCCTGACCCCCGATCACCAGGAGAATCCCATCATGCTCGAGCTCGATCCCGATGTGGCCGCCTATCTGGGCACCCGCCAGGACAACTGGGTACCCATGCACGAGGCCGGCGTCGAGGCCGCACGCGCGGCACTGAACGCCCTGCCTCGACGCCCCGGACCCGACATGCACAGCGTCGAGGACCGCGTCGTCGACGGACCGCACGGGCCCCTGCCCCTCCGGATCTACCGTCCGGTGGACGCGCCGGATCTCCCGGCGATCGTGTACTTCCACGGCGGCGGACTGGTCATCGGGAGCGTCGACACGTTCGACATCCTCGCCCGGATGCTCGCGCAGGCCGCCGAGGCGGTCGTCGTCAGCGTGGACTACCGGCTCGCCCCCGAGCACCGGTATCCGGTCGCCACCGACGAGGCCTACTTCTCGGTGCAGTGGCTCGGCGCGAACGCCGCCGACCTCGGGGTCGATCCGGCGCGGATCGCCGTGGCCGGGGACAGCGCGGGCGCGACGCTCGCGGCCGGCGCCGCGCTGCAGATCCGCGAGGAGGGCGGGGTGCCGTTGGTGTTCCAGCTGCACATCTACGCCGGCATCGACCGGGACGACACCCGGCCGTCGGTTCTCGAGTTCGCGGACGGCCCGATCATCACCGCGGGCGACTTCGCGTGGACCAAGAACCTGTATCTCGGCGACGATCCGGGCGCGGACCATCCGTACGGTGTGCCCAGTCTCGCCGAGGACCTGTCCGGATTGCCCGCGACCATCATCGTCACCGCGTCGCACGACCCCAGCCGAGACGGCGCCGAGGAGTACGGACACCGGCTGCGCGACGCCGGTGTGCAGACTGCCGTTCTACGTTATCCCGGTGTCGCACACGGATTCCTGATGCACGCCGACCGTCACGTCCGTGCCCGTCTGGCGCTCGCCGAGATCGGCGGCCTGATGCGGGCCAAGTTCATGTTCGGGTGAGGGCGGCGCACCACACATCCGTGACGGTGTCGATGGCACCGTCACGGTCGGCGTCCCAGCCGCGGACGAGCCACGTGTTGAGGAACAGCTCCAGTCCGCTGATCAGCAGCAGCGCCCGGCGCTCCGCGTCGGCGGCATCGAATCGACTCCACAGCTCGGCGTTCGCGGTGAGGGCGTCGACGAACCGGCGGTGGTAGTCCAGATAGAACTCGTCGAACCGCACCAGGCCGGCGGCCTGCACCCGCAGCTTGTCGCGGCTCGCTTCCCACGCGTCGACCACGCTCTGCACCCAGGCACGGATCGTGGCCCGCGACCAATCCGGCAGCCCTCCGAAGTCCCGGTACAACGATTCGGCCCGATCCCACATCTCCTCCACGACGGCCTGGACGATCGCGTCCTTGCTCGGGAAGTAGGCGTAGAGGGTGGCCCGACTCGCCCCGGCTGCCTTGGCGATGTCGTCGATCGTGGTTTCCCGGAACCCACGCTCACCGATCAGCCGTGCCGCCGCTTCCAGCAGATGCGCTCGACTCTGACGCTTCTGCAGTTCACGCAACGACAACTGCTCGGCGGGTTCAGTTCCCATACCGGGAGTCTAATGACAGCCGATATCTGTCAGTGACCGGCCTTACACTCCCGCCATGACTGTCGAAGTCACACGCGCTCAGGTGCTCTCGTATCGCTGGCACGTCCAGCAACTCGATCGTGGCAGCGGGATCGCCACCGGACCCACCGACTGCGACATCCTCGATCTCGGGATCCAGAACACCGGACCCGACGGCGCCGCGTGGGCCCTGTTCGTGCGCGGCGCACCGCAGGCCTCCCCCGGCGACCTGGCGCTCGCCTGGACGCTGCGCGGCGCCCCGCACAGCTACCGGCGGGCGGACCTGCCGCAGGTCGCCGTCGCCACCGCGCCCTTGTCGGACGCCGACGCCGCCAAACGCATCTTCGACGCCAACCGTCCGCTGAAGGCGGCCGGGATCGGGACGCTCGACGCGCTGCGGGAGGTGGCGGGTGCGATGCGGGAGATCGTCGACGCCCCCACCGTCAAGGGCGAGATGTCGGCGGCACTGACCGCCCGGATGAGCGAGCCGTATCTGCGGTTCTGCCGGCCGTGCAACGCCACCCACATGTACGAGATGCCGTTCCGGCTCGCGGCCCTGCAGGCCGGCCTCGAGTTACGCCCGAACACCTCGCCGCCGGTTCTCGAACGCATCCCCGGATGGGGATCGAAGCCGTACAACCGCACCGGCGCCGACGCGGATCCGCGGTTCGACGTGATCCGCGGCTACCTGCGCTTCTTCGGCCCCGCCGACCCGAAGGCCGTCGCCGCCTACATCGACGCCCCGGTCAAGGACGTCAAGGCGCACTGGCCCGACGACACGGTGGACGTGGTCGTCGGGGGCGCGCCGCGCTCGATGCTCGCCTCCGACCGCGACGGGCTGGGTGCCGCACCACCGGATCGATCCGCGCGCCTGCTCGGCCCGTTCGACCCCTATCTGCAGCTGAAGGATCGCGAACTCCTCGTCTCCGACGAGGCGCGCCGCAAGGCGCTGTGGCCCACGCTCGGGCGCCCCGGCGCGATCGCGATCGGCGGCGAGATCGTCGGACTGTGGCGGCCGCGGACATCGGGCAAGAAGCTCTCGATCGAGGTGACGCCGTGGGAGAAGCTGTCGAGATCCGATCGCCGCTCGCTGGACGAGCAGGCGGCGGCGCTCGCGGAGTTCCGGGGCGTCACGCTCGCGGGCGTCACCGAGAAGGTCTAGCCCAGGGAGGCGTGCCAGACCAGGGCGGCGGCGAGGGCACCGATGCCGTTGAGCGACCAGTGCAGCGCGATCGGGGCCAGCAGGCTGCCGCTGCGGCGGCGCAACCACGTGAAGACGAAGCCGGCCGCGGCGGTCGCGGCGACCGCACCCGCGATACCGAGGACCTGGCCGACGAACCCGCCACCCAGGATCCCGGTGAGACCACGATTGCTGGTGGTCAGCCCCAGCGACGACGCAATGTGCCACAAGCCGAACATGAGCGAACCGGCCGCGAAGACGCCGCGGGCGCCGGAGACCCGGGACAGCGTCCCCTGCAACACACCGCGGAACGCGAGTTCCTCCGGGATGACCGTCTGCAGCGGGATCACGATCATCGACGCGATCAGGGCACCGGAAATGGTGGCGTAGCGGTCGGCCATGAAGAACTGGCGGGTGAGGGGCAGCGCGATCCCGATCCCGACGACCGCGAGCACCAGCCCGACGGACGCGAGCGCGTACAGCGAACCCTTGCGCCAGTGCCGGGGCGAGAGCCCCAGTTCGGCCCAGCCCAGGCCACGGCGGCGAGTGAGGGCAACCAGGATCACCGCGGAGATCGGCACGGTCGCGATACTCGCCCACGGGGTGGTGAAGTGCGCGATGAGATTGGTCGATACGAGCACCGCGACGACGACGGCCACGTCGAGCCAGGCGTGCGCTGCTCGGATCCGATGCAGTCCCGACGCGTGGCCGAGGCCGGAATTCACGGAATGGCCCACGCCCACAGTTTCGACAGTCATATGCGGTGCTGCCCCAACCCCTGCGGCTCGTCACGAGACGACGCGCTGCAGATCGTTATCCGGTTGTTATTTATACAAGCCTACGGAAATCTGCGGGTCCACTGCGGTGACCTCGAACACACGATGTTCGGCACACCTCGATGATATGCGCGCACCGGACGCCCCGATTCGGGCCGCTCGCGCCACGCGGCTAGCCTGAACGTCGAACTTCGCACCCCCGTGTTCAGGAGAGATGATGGCCGAATTCCTCTACGAGGACCTGCTGCCGATCGGTGAAGACCCCACCGAGTACCGGCTGCTCACCACCGAGGGGGTGTCCACCGTCGAAGGACCGGACGGCCGCACCTTCCTGAAGGTCGAGCCCGAGGCCATGCGGCTCCTCACCGAGACGGCTCTGCACGACATCTCGCACTACCTGCGCACCGACCACCTCAAGCAGGTCGCGAGCATCCTCGACGATCCCGAGGCGTCGAACAACGACAAGTTCGTGGCACTGGATCTGCTGAAGAACGCCAACATCGCGGCGGCCGGCGTGCTGCCGATGTGTCAGGACACCGGCACCGCGATCGTCATGGGCAAGCGCGGCCAGCACGTGCTCACCCCGGGCGACGACGAGGAGTCGATCACGCGCGGCGTGTACGACGCGTACACCCGGCTGAACCTGCGCTACTCGCAGAACGCCCCCATCACGATGTGGGACGAGAAGAACACGGGCAACAACCTGCCCGCGCAGATCGAGCTGTACGCGGACACCGCGAAGGGCCACGAGAACTCCTACAAGTTCCTCTTCATGGCCAAGGGCGGCGGATCGGCCAACAAGTCGTACCTGTACCAGGAGACCAAGGCCATCCTGAACCCGGACTCGATGATGCAGTTCCTCGAGGCCAAGATCCGTTCGCTCGGCACGGCGGCCTGCCCGCCGTACCACCTCGCGATCGTCGTCGGCGGCACGTCCGCCGAGTTCGCGCTCAAGACGGCCAAGTATGCGTCGGCGCACTACCTCGACGAGCTGCCGACCGAGGGCGCGATCACCGGCCGCGGCTTCCGTGACCACGAGCTCGAGAAGCAGGTCTTCGAGCTCACCCAGAAGATCGGCATCGGCGCGCAGTTCGGTGGCAAGTACTTCTGCCACGACGTCCGCGTCATCCGTCTGCCCCGCCACGGCGCCTCGCTGCCCGTCGCGATCGCCGTCTCGTGCTCGGCCGACCGCCAGGCCAAGGCGAAGATCACCCCCGAGGGCGTCTTCCTCGAGCAGCTCGAGTTCAACCCCGGCCAGTTCCTGCCCGAGGTCACCGACACCCAGCTCGACGCCGAGACCGACGGCATCTCGGGCACCGGCAAGGGCGCCGCGGTCAAGATCGACCTCACCCGCCCGATGCCGGAGATCCTGGCCGAGCTGTCCAAGCACCCGGTCAAGACCCGGCTGTCGCTGACCGGCCCGCTGGTCGTCGCGCGCGACATCGCGCACGCGAAGATCAAGGAGCGCCTGGACGCCGGCGAGGAGATGCCGCAGTACCTCAAGGACCACCCGGTGTACTACGCCGGCCCGGCCAAGACCCCCGAGGGCATGGCATCGGGTTCCTTCGGCCCCACCACGGCCGGCCGCATGGACTCGTACGTCGAGCAGTTCCAGGCGGCGGGCGGATCGATGATCATGCTGGCCAAGGGAAATCGGTCCAAGCAGGTCACCGACGCGTGCAACACGCACGGCGGCTTCTACCTCGGCTCCATCGGCGGCCCGGCGGCGCGTCTGGCGCTGGACTGCATCAAGAACGTCGAGATCGTCGAGTACGAAGAGCTCGGCATGGAGGCGGTCTGGAAGATCGACGTCGAGGATTTCCCGGCGTTCATCGTCGTCGACGACAAGGGCAACGACTTCTTCGCCCACACCGGCGAGGTCACTCTCACGATCGGCAAGCGCCCCGGCATCTGAGCCTGCGCGTCGAACACCGAAGGCCCGGTGGAGCATTCGCTCCGCCGGGCCTTCGGCGTTCCGCGGCTACAGCACGTACGGAACCAGCCGCTTGGTCCGGCGCATGTACTGCCGGTACGGCTCCCCCAGCCCGTCGACGAGCACCCGCTCCTCGTGTGGAATCCGGACCACGTACGCGGCGGCCAGGGCGAGCACCGTCAGCGGTGCGAGCCAGTTCGTATAGGCGACCGTGAATCCCAACGCGCACACCAGTGCACCGGTGTACGACGGATGCCGGATCCGCCGGTAGAGACCGGTGTCGATCACCGACTGCCCCGGTGCGGTCTGCAGCTGGAATGTGAACGACGCCCCGAGTTCGTGGACCGCCCGCAGCCGCAGTCCCTGCCCGGCCGCGGCCACCAGCAGGCCGATCCAGAAGTACCACCACGCGCCCGTCGTGGTCACCGTCGTCGACACCAGCACGCTCACCGCCGCCCCACCGACATACGAGACCATCAGGCCGAGCCCGACAGCGGGACCGGTCCATCCGTCACGGTGTGAGCCGCCGCCGGGATGAGTTCGCCCGATCCGGTACTCGGAGTACAGCAACGCGACGAACGCGAATGCGAGGATCACCGCCGCGGTCGGTTCGGTGGCGAACAGTGGCAGGGCCGAACCGTCGCCGGTCACGGCCGAGGCGCCTCCCCCACGCCGATCGCGATCAACGGGTGCCGTGCGGGGTCGAGTCGGCCGAGGATCGACGCCAGCGAATCACGGTCGATCGCAACGCAACCAGCCGTCGGAGCGCCGTCGGTGACGTGCAGGAAGATTGCCGATCCTGCGCCGGGCGTGCGCGCGGAATTGTATCCGATCACCGCAGCGTAGTCGTACGCCGCATCGGCGGCGTAAAGGTTCTCGCTGGCGGCGCCCGGGCTGACCGACTGCCGCACGTGTGTGTTGTAACCGGGTGAGGCGGGGTTCGAATCCCACCAGTCCTGCACATCGGTACGGAAGTACGGCATCGCGGTGCCCGGATCGGGAAGCCGGCCGAAGGCCCCGGTCAGCGGGAACACCCCGGCCGGGGTGCGGGCCGAGAATTCGCTCGCCGCCCCGATCCCTTCCGCGCCGACCTGCGCGACCACCGGCCCGGCAACCTCGTGCCAGACGCCGTCGGCGCCCCGCTCCCATGCCGTGAGTTCCGCGACTGTTGCCTCCGGTGTCGGGGCGAAGACCGTGATGACTTGGTTCGAGGTGCCGGCGAAGATCACCGAATCGACCGCCGCGCCCGCGCGGGGGGCTCCCACCAGCCCGAACGCCAACGCGATCAGCACCATCAGACCGTTGGTCCACAGCCGATGCCACCGTCCGCGCCGGATCTCCGCCATCCTCCGAGTGTGCCTCGACGGCGCCCCCGCTGTGTCCCGATTCGCGAGGACGGCACGAGACCGGCCTCCACCGGAAAACGTCAGTCCACGATCACCCCTGCCTCGACGGCCGCGGCGCGATACGCGTGTGCAAGGGAGTCGACGGTGTCGTGCGCGTTGAGCCCGCTCGGGTTCGGCACCACCCACAACTCGGCACCCTCGAAGCCGTCGGGCTGCCGGCCCTTCTGCGCCGCCCGCGCGCCGAACGCGGCCCGGTAGGCGGTGATGCCGGCGACCGCGACCACCCGCGGGCGCACCGTCGCCACCACGTCGCGTAGCCGCTGTCCGCCCGCCCGCAACTCCGCCGCGGTGAGCTCGTCGGCCCGGGCCGTCGCGCGCGCAACAAGATTCGTGATGCCGACGCCGCGCCGGACGAGCAGATCGCGGTCGGCGTCGGACATGCCGGCGGTGGGATCGATCGGCCGGTCGACGATCCCGCCCCGCAGCAGCGCCGGATAGAAGCGGTTGCCCGGGCGCGCGAAATGCGCCCCGGTGGCGGCCGTCCACAGCCCCGGATTGATGCCCACGAACAGCAGGCGACACCCCGGACCGATCAGATCCGGGACCTCCTTGTCCCGGAACGACTCGAGTTCGGCGCGGCTGAATCCCATGGGGACAGCGAACCGCACCGGTCAGGTGTGGGCCAAACCGTCAGGATCCCTCGTAGGCCGCGCGGATGACACCGATGTCGAGTTTGCGCATCCCCAGCATCGCCTGCGTGGCCCGCTGCGCCCCCTCGGAGTCCGGGCCCCCGATGTACGAACCCAGGGCGGCAGGAATGATCTGCCACGACACCCCGAACCGATCCTTGAGCCAACCGCACTGGCTCTCCTGCCCACCATCGGCCGTGAGCTGGGTCCAGTATGCGTCGACCTCGGACTGGTCGGCGCAGCTCACCTGGAACGAGATCGCCTCGTCGAAGGTGAACTCGGGCCCCCCGTTGAGGATCGTGAAGTTCTGCCCGTCCAATTCGAACTCGATCGTGAGCGCGAGGCCTTCCGGTCGGTGCATGTCGGGGCCGTAACGGGAGATGTTCCGGATCTTCGAGTTCTTGAACACCGAGGTGTAGAATTGCGCGGCCGCCTCCCCTTCGGTGTCGAACCACAGGCACGGAGTGATCTTCTGCATGACATGGTCCCTTTCGACAGCCTGACGAATACGGGCCACCCAATACTCATATATTCAGACCGCTTGTGCAGGGCAAACTCATCGGAGAGCCGTCATCAGCGCCGCGACCAGGACGAGGAGCCCGATGTATCCGACCGCGTGGGCCCGGTCCGGAATCCGCCCGATCGACCGTCGGACGATCGCGATGGCCGGTAAGGCACCCGCCAGCAGCGCCCCTGCTGCGGCCACATCCACGAGCCCCACTCGCAGCCCCGTCGCCGACGCGACGGCTGCGGGGCCGGTGGTTGCGTAGATCACCGACGCGGCGAGTGCGACCGGCAGCGTCAGCAGGTTGGCCAGGCCTGTCGCGTCGATCATCGACATCCCTCGTCGGCGCAGGATCGGCACGGTCATCACGCTGCCACCGACTCCCAGAAAGCTCGCGACGGATCCGACCGCGACTCCGCCGATCGTGGTCGCGGCGCCGCCCGGCGACCGCCGGTATGTCGCCGGCGCGGCGAGGAAGCCGCGCCTGACAGATACGTCGACGACGGTGGCGACGAGGTAGACCACGAAGAACGCGTGAACGACCGCCCCGTCGACACGCGTCGCCAGAAGCGCGCCGAGCAGTCCACCGATCGCCAGGGCTGGAAGCAGCGTTGCCGTTCCCGCCAGTCGGCGTCCGCCGTTCCGGCGATATGTGTAGGTCGCGATCGTCGCGTTGACCACCATCACCGCCGCCGAGGTCGCGACGGCAACATGCATCGCCGTATCCGCGGGCGCCGTCGCCGACCGTCCGATGAACCAGTACACGACCGGAACCGTGACGAATCCGCCCCCGAAACCGAAGGCGACGGTGGTGATTCCGGTGATGCACCCGAAGAGAAGAAGAACCGCAATACTCACGGCTCCGACGCTACGAACCCCACGAGTGGCGCACAATCGATGACCCGTCATCCTCTATCGCGAATCCGCCACCTTCCGGCGTACCGTCTTCTGGTGCGCAACGTTCCGGTCGACGATCTCGACACCACCGATCGCGCCGTCCTCGCCATCGGCACCGACTACCCGCCGCGCCACCTGCTGGATTGGCACCGGCACCGCCGCGCCCAGTTCCTCTTCGGCGCCTCCGGCGTCATGCAGGTCGAAACCGATTGCGGCACATGGACCGTACCGCAGGACCGAGCGGTATTGATTCCTCCCCGCACCCGGCATCGCGTCACGATGCTCGACGTCAGTACGCGCAGCCTCTACATCGAGCCTGGTGCGGCGCCCTGGTTTCCCCGGGCATGCCGAGTCGTCGACGTACGTCCACTCCTGCGGGAACTGCTCCTCGCCGCGGTCGACGTCCCCCTCCGGTACGACCACTTCGGCCGTGACGGCGCACTGATGACCTTGCTCCTGCACGAGATCGCCGACACCGCGCCGCTGCCGCTGGAACTACCGTTACCCGGACACCCCGAACTTCGCGCACTGTGCCAGGCGTTCCTCGACGCCCCCGACATCCACGACCGGAACCAGGCGTGGGCCCACACATTGCACGTCAGCACCCGAACCCTCGATCGGATGTTCTCCTCCGAGACCGGGATGAGTTCGGCGAGTTGGCGTCGACGCGCCTGCGTCCTCGCCGCACTCCCCGAACTGGGAACGGGACGCCCCGTCGCAGCTGTCGCGGCCCGCCTCGGTTACGCCAGCCCGGCGTCGTTCACAGCGATGTTCACCAAGCTGCTCGGCACACCACCGAGCAGCTTCTCTCCCCGATGACGCACTCGCTCGTCAGCGCACACCGGTAGATTGGAACGCGAACGCCACCCGCGAATCATCGATCGCCAGGGAGTTCGCATGTACCACGTTCCCGACATGCAGGGCCGGTACGTCATCGTCACCGGCGCCAACAGCGGCACCGGTAAAGAGGCCACCCGACGGCTGGCCGCGGCGGGCGCCCATGTCGTAATGGCCTGCCGCACTCCGCGCAAGGGCGAGGCCGCGTGCGCGGAGATCATGCACGACCTTCCGCACGCGCAACTGGAGATCCGCCGGATCGACCTGGCCGATCTCGGATCCGTCCGCGAATTTGCCGCCGGTTTCCTCGACGACGGACGCCCCCTCGACCTCCTGGTCAACAACGCCGGGGTCATGTCGCCGCCCGAGCGGTTCGAGACCGTCGACGGATTCGAGCTGCAGTTCGGCACCAACTTCCTGGGCCCGTTCGCCCTGACCAATCTCCTGCTGCCACTGCTGCTCGACGCGCCGGCCCCCCGGGTGGCCACGATGACCAGCGGCACGGCGCACTACGGACGAATCAACTTCCGGGACCTGCACTCCGCACACCGGTACAGCCCGGCGTTGAGTTACGCGCAGTCCAAGCTCGCCGACATGCTGATGGCGCAGTACCTCGCCGGCGTCGCGGTCGAGCGCGGATGGAACCTACTCAGCACGTATGCGCATCCCGGCTACACCCGCACCAACCTGCAGACCGCGGGTGCGAGCCTGGGCCGGGACCGGGCGCGGCACGGTGTGTTCTCGGGCAGCGACCGCACGATCCTGCCGTCCCAGGATGTCCAGCAGGGCGCCGAACCCCTCCTGTTCGCCGCGACCAGTCCCGATGCCGCCCAGGGCGGGTACTACGGGCCCGGCGGACGAATGGGACTGATCGGCCCGACCCGCCGACTCGACCAGCCCCGCAGCTCGCGTGGCGTCGACCTCGCACCGTCACTGTGGGCGGTGGCCGAAAAGCTCACCGACACAACCCTTCCGTACTAGGGACAATCGACCGGGGGCATCAACTGAGGCATTGACTGGGGCATCAATGGCGCATTGACAACATCCGCGCGGCGCGCAACACTGAACTAGATGGTTCAGCATTCGGATCTCGACGCCACGTTCGCAGCGCTGTCGGACAGCACCCGTCGCGGAATTCTCGAACACCTCACACGGGGAGCGGCAACGGTCAGCGAACTGGCGGAGAGTTTCGAGATGACCCTGACCGGGATCAAGAAGCACCTGGCACTCCTCGAGGCCGCCGGCATGGTGGTGAGCGAGAAGCGCGGTCGGGTCCGGTTCTGCCGACTGGGCACCAATCCACTTCGGCAGGAACTCGATTGGATGCTCGGATACCACCGCGAGGTCGAGGCGCGACTGGACCGTCTCGAGGCATTCCTGGAGAACGACGACCCCAACCGAACGGAGAAGGATCGATGACCAGCCAGACATCCGCCACGACCGTCACCACCCCGGGCGACCGTGGCCTGCACATCGAACGCACGCTGAATGCGCCCCGGGATCGCGTGTGGGCCGCATACACCGAACCCGAGCTGCTCGCGCAGTGGTGGGGCCGCGGCAACAGGCTCGACATCGAGAAGTGGGAACTCGAGCGGGGTGGGCACTGGCGCTTCGTCGAGCACCACGAGGGCGGGAGCTCCGGCTTCGAGGGGCGCTTCCGCGAGGTCACTCCGAAGGACCGCATCGTGTGGTCGTTCGAATGGGACGGGATGCCTACTCACGTATCCGTCGAGACCATCGATTTCGTCGACCTCGGCGACGGCCGCACGAAGTTGGTGCTGGACTCGATCTTCCTCACGGCGGAGGACCGGGACGGAATGATCGAGTCCGGCATGGAACAGGGCCTCAACGAGAGCTTCGCGGCCCTCGACGCGATGCTCGCCCGCACCGCGTAACGAAATTCATTTGGACGATCGTCCAAATGGATTTCGGGAAAACGCCGTATCCGAGGCGACCCGTGGCCTATATTTCGTTTCGATCACAATCGCTCGACGAAACCTTGGTCAGGGGAGAGTCCGCCATGAACCTCAATCTCATCTCACTGTTCCCGCTGATCGGAACGATCGGGAACCTGCTGAACTTCGGCAGCACCATCGAGTTCAGCTGATCCGATAGTCGACGAACACCCCGGGACGATCCCGGGGTGTTCGTCGTTTCGAGCGGGCTCCCGGCGGCCTGACCGCCATCCGCCGGGTCATCCCAGCGGCAGGTACGTGGGCAGCGTTCGTCCACGGATCAGATCGCCGGGGAGCTCGATGCGTTCGGGTGGACTGTCACCGGTCAATCGGCGTAGAACCTGCCGGGCCGTGGCTGCGGTTATCTGCTCGATCGGCTGCCTCCAGGTGGTCAGCCCCAGAACGGGGCTGGCGAGTTGTCCGATCCCGTCGTATCCGGTGAGAGCAATGTCGTCCGGCACCCGGACGCCGAGCGCAGTGAGTTGTTCCCACGTACTCAGCAGGGTGGGGTCGTTGGGACACATGATGACCGAGACGTCGTCGAGGCAGCGGGCAAGAATATCCGGCTCGGGATGGTCACCCGCGGCCGCCCGAGGGATCGCGACGGTGTCGATGCCCGCCTCGGTCAGGGCCCGCTGCATCCGGGTCGATCGTTGGTGCAGTGTCGTCGAATGCTCCGCAGCCACATGCAGCACCCCGACAGCGCGGTGGCCGGCATGTGCGATCAGCCCCGCTAGGACCTCCGCTCCACGACCGTCGTCGCAGACCGACCCGATCGACGGCGAGGTGCTCGCGCGCCCCATCAGGACGGTCGGGAGGCGCTGAGCCACCGGAACGATCTGCGCCTCGGGCATCCGTCCGGAGGCGATGACGAGGGCTTCGGGCCGCAGTCCGAGCAGTCCGGCCAGCACATCGCCGGGCGTGGTACCGGCCGATGCGGTACCGACCGCGAGGGAGAATCCCGCCTCCTCGAGATGTTCCTGGAGGTGAGCGATCATCTCCCCGTAGAACGACAGCCGCACGGATCGGACGAACACTCCGATGATCTTGGTGTTCTTCGCTTTCAATGCTTGGGCGCGTACATCTTTGATATAGCCGAGCCGGGCCGCGACCGCCTCGACATGCTGCCTGGCATCGTCGGAGACGCCGGGCTGCGCCAGCAGCGCACGGCTGGCCGCCGACTTCGACACCCCCGCTGCGGCCGCGACATCCGCAATGGTGATGCGGTCAGCCATGTCCGGTGCCCGATGCGCCCCGGTCCGCCGGCGTGTAGTCGACGCTCAGTCCGAGATGATCACTCGGCCAGGCGCCCTCACCGTCCGGTTCGCCGATCACCTCGGCGCAAACCACTTCCATTCCGGACGAATGGAATTGGTAGTCGAGGGTGTAGTCGAGCGCCCGCGCCGCCGGGCCGTCCGAACGAAGGTGCGCGGGCGTGTCGCCGACCAGTGGGTTCCTGGCGAGCACCGTCGCCCGGGCGGCCGCGGTGGCGCCGTTCCAGCTGTCCCGAAGCCGGTCCTCGATGATCGCGGCGTACTCGGGGCTGTCGGGGACGAGGTTGAAGTCCCCTCCCAGGATCTCGTGATCCACCGGTTCCATCTTCCGATGCAGGAGATCACCGATCTCGGCCAGCTGCCGCAGCCGCACCGCAGTGGTGGCTTCGATTGCGCCGAAGTCGATTCGAATCCCCGAATCTCGGGCGAACCTCCTGCCGGTCTCGGTCATCTGCCATGCCGACGGGGTGTGGCGCAGATGGGTCGAGCCGACTCTGATCCGCGTCGAGTCCACCTCGAGTACCGCGGTGGTGAGGTAGTAGTTGCGGCCGTCGTCCCCGGCAAGACAATCGACGCGGACCTCCGACGGCTCCCGTGTGGACAGCACGGCGGGGACGCTGACGAGGTCGGCGGCGTCGTCCGGGACGGCGGCGACGTGCATGCCCAGCTCCGCCGCGAGGTCCTCGGCGTGCCGTGGGCTCGATTCCTGCAGGAGGACGAAATCCGGGCGGCGGGTCGCCACGGCTGCCGCCAGCAGCCCGACCCGCTGATGGCGGTTCGTGTGCAGGACGTTCCAGGTCACCACGCGCAGTGTGCTCATCGTCAGGACTCTCTCTCTGTGTCGAAACCGGCGTACGAACTCGATGGGTCGAACCGGAGGTAGGTGCGGTCGTCGGGGGTCTCGGCGCCCGGTCGGAGCGGCTTGCCCATGGCTGCCAGCTCGCCGATGCAGGCCGGGTCGTGTGCAATGGCGGCGAACAGTTCGCGTTCGGCGCACGCGAGCGTGGCCGCCGGCCCCGGATACCCGTCGCTCGCGAAGACCACGGTTGCGGCGCCGGCGACCGGGAACACCTCGATATGGCAGTCGGGGACGGCACTGCCGTCGAGCACTCCGTAGCCGAAGGCGGCGTCCCGGTTGGCGAGGTGGTGTTGCAGTTCGAGCAACGGCCGGCTCGCCGCCAACCCCGGGTCCTGATCGCGCAGCGCGTCGAGAGACTCTCCGGCCGCCGCATGGGCCGCAACGACTGCCGCTCTGAACAAGGTCATAGCCTGATCCACGCGTTTCTCGCCCGGGACTACCCGGTCGCCGATGCGCAGGTGGATATCGCCGATCCTCCATATCTCGCGGCGCGCCCGCGAGTAGACCGCGGCGACGGCACCGGACGGGCCGGCGTGATCGGGCCGGATGTGTGTGAGCGCCTGACTGATCGTGTCGACGGCACGGCGGGCCGACACGTTCGGCTCCAGCCGGGCGATCTCCCTGGCGACGGTCTCGGCGTAGAGCCGACCGCTCGGGGCCTGTCCCCTGTCGCGCAGCGGGCTCGACATTCCGTCGACGACGGCGGCGAAGTGTTCGGTGACGACGAGAGCGTCCTCGCACGCCGACACGGCACTCTTCGGCGCGATGAACCATTCCTGCGCGTAGGCGTTCTCCCCGGAAAGCTCCACGAGGGCGCAGGGTTCGGCACTCTGAACCCCTCCGACGCAGGGGATGGGTGCGGGACTCACGGGCACGGGAGGACAGCTCCTGTTCGTCTGGATAGTTGGTGGATCATCGTCGGCCGACCCCACGTCTGGATGCCCGCAGCGCCATGCGATCGGCGAACAGCACGACCACGATCGAGAGCGCCGTGATGGTGACGACGTAGGCGGTGGTCAGGCCCACCAGGTTCGGATCCTGTTCGGCAGCCAGCGTTCCGAGCGTGACACCGAGCGGCTTGTTGTTGATGTTGTAGAGCATCACCGAGACGGTGTACTCGGAGAGGGTGTCGTTGAACCCCAACGCTGCGACCTGCAGGAGCACTGGCGTCAACGCCGGCAGGATCACCGTCAGGAACCTTCTCGTCGGGCTTGCGCCGAGCGACCGGGCCGCGTCGTCGAGCGATGGATCGAGACCGGCGTAGGTGGCGGTGACGAAGCGCGACACCACCGGTAGGAGCAGGACGGTATACGCCAGCGGCAGGATCCAGTACGTGCCGACCAGGACCTGACCGCCGACGAGCGCACTCCCCGCACCGAAGGCGATGAGGAACCCCAACGCGACGAGGATTCCGGGGAGAAAGTACGGCAGGAACATCGTGAGCTGGATGACGTCACCGACGAACCTTCGTCGCGACCGATACGAGAGGTGCGCAGCGACTGTTCCGATGACGAGCGCCAGCGGGATGGCGAGTACGGCGAGTGTGAGTGAATTGACCAGTGGCTCATAGGCGGTCGGGTTCGTGAGCATCCGGACGTAGTGCTCGACCGTGAGCTCGGGACTGATCTCGCCGCGACGGATCGCCTCCACCGGAGCCAGCGACAGCAGCGCCGTCACCACCAGCGGGGCCAGATTGACGATCGCCAGCAGGTACGCGGCCCCATAGGCGAGGAACTTCGTACCCCGACCGCGTAGCCGAATCGGCTCGAACGGCCGCGGCGTCTTGCTCGACATCACGGCACCGCTGCGGCGCTCCTGACGCAGCGCCCACACCAGCAACACCGTCGTCGCCGCGCCGAGCAGCAGTCCGAGCAGCGCGGCCATGTCCATGCGCCCCAGCCCCGACAGGGACTGGATCATCGGGGCGATCATGGTCAACTCGGCCCCACCGAGGATGGTCGGCGCCGCGAACGATGTGAGAGTCGAGATGAAGGCCATCAGCACCGACGCCAGGATCGTCGGCTTCAGCACCGGAAGCACCACCCGGAACAGAGCCGGAAGCGGCCGCATTCCCAGCGACCGGGCCGCCTCGACCATCGAGAAGTCGACACGCCGGATCGCCGGCCGCAGGAACAGGAAGTGGTACCCGGTCATGGTGAAGGTATGCACGAAGATCACCGCGCCCATCCCGGAGAACCAGTCATCGGGCAGGCCCGGGATCACTGCTTGCAGAGTTCGGGTAATGAGCCCGTTCTCGCCGTACACCATCGCGTATCCGGTCACTGCCGCGATGGATCCGAACACCAGCGGCACCGCGTAGGCGACTGTGAGAAAACCCCTTCCACGGATCGCGAAGGCTTCGAGGAAGAACACCTGAGCAATCCCGACCACGTTCGCCGTGACCGTCGAGATCACCGCGATCACCAGAGTGTCGCGCACGGCACCCACGACCCGGCCCGAGTCGATCAACCTCGACGCGACCTGTCCGACGGATCCGTGGTCCGAGCGCAGTACCGCATCGATCACGCTGAGATTCGGAAAGAACAGGAACGTCACGACGAACCACCCGAACGCGGCGACCGCAGCGGCGAACAACAGTCGCTTCACACGGCGGGTGAGGCCACCGGACCGCGAGGTCGTCGTCGCGGTCGGCGTCGCCGTCGTCCCGGTCATGCCGACAGCTCGATCAGATCGGGCAGGTCGAAACCGCACCGCACTTCGTCACCGACGTGGAGAACCGCGTTGCGGTCCGAGCCGGCGAGCATCGTCAGTCCCTGCCCGCCGATCTCGACGCGGTAGCGCGTCGTCGAGCCGAGGAACGCGGCGTCGGTGACGGTGCCGCCGGCCACGCAGTCGAGCCCGGCTCCGTCGGCAAGCCGCAACCGCTCGGGACGTAGCGCCAGCTGACCTCCCCGGGCCACGCCGAACAATGCCCTGGTCCCGGATTCGAGCACGTCGATCGAGCCCACGAACTCGCCGACGTAGCGGTTGACCGGCGAGTGGTAGACCGCGTGCGGGCTGTCGACCTGCTCGATGCGGCCGGAGTTCATCACCGCCACCCGGTCTGCCAGCGCCAACGCCTCTTCCTGGTCGTGGGTGACGTACACGGTCGTCACACCCAGCTCGCGGTGCAGGCGCTTGATCTCATCGCGCAACGTGACCCGCAGCCGTGCATCGAGATTCGACAGGGGCTCGTCCATCAGCATCACCGACGGCTTCGTTGCCAGGACCCTGGCGATCGCGACCCGCTGCTGCTGACCCCCCGACAGTTCACTCGGCGTCGCGTTCGCGAACGCGTCCAGTCCCGTCAGTTCAAGGACTTCCGCGGTGCGCGAGACGACCTCGGCTCTGGGCAGCCTGTGCACCTTCAACCCGAACTGCACGTTCTGCGCCACCGTCAGGTGCGGAAACAGCGCGTAGCTCTGGAACACGAAGCCGATTCCGCGCCGCTCCGGTTCGACCGCGGTGACGTCGCGACCGTCGACGACGATGGAGCCCGACGAGATCGGGACGAATCCCCCGAGGGCCCGGAGCAGGGTCGATTTACCGCACCCGGACGGCCCCAGAAGCGCCACGAACTCGCCACTGCCGACCTCGAGGTCGAGCGGGGGGATCACTGTCTTGTCGCCGTACCGGACCTGTACACCCTTGATACCGATCATCGTCGGACACTCACTCCCCGTTGCACCGGCACCGCTCAGCCGCCGAGAATGTCGAGCTGGATCCGCTCGAGCCACGACGACATTCGCGGCGCCACGACGCCCCAGTCGATGTCCTGCTTGCCGATCTCCGCCAGTGCCGCCTCGGCCTCCGGTAGCTGCGCCAGCGCCTGCGGATTCACCGGGGTGTCGCTGCCGGTCGTCTTCACGAAGTCCGCCTGGACCTCGGCCGACCCGAACCAATCGATGAAGCGCTTCGCCGCATCTGCGCGATCGCTGCCGGCCACCAGACCGATGCCGGTCGACACGAAGGGCGAACCACCCTCGGCATCGACCACACGCAGATCCAGCCCGTTGTCCTTCGCGCCGGTCTCGATGCCGCCGAGCCAGTTCACGACCACCGGCTGTTCTCCGGAGGTGACCCGGTTCCAGTCGAATTTCTGGCCCGATGCGACCGGTACCGCATTCCGCAGAATCCGAGTCAGCAGGTCCCAGCCCGCATCCGTGACCTCACCCGATTCGCGGTCGGTGTGGAGCCACAAGATCCCCGCGACCGCAGCCTGCCCGGTCTGACTCGTCACGCTCGGGAACACGAACTTGTTCGCGAACCGCTCGTCCGCCAGATCCTCCCACTTGCGTGGCGCCTGCGCCGCGTCGAGAGCTGCCGGATTGTACGCCATCACGATCGGAGTCTGCGAGAACAGGGTGAAGGCCCCGGTGCCCGAGTCGAACTCGCCGGGCACCAGATCTCGCCAGACGGGCGAGTAGTCGGCCAGCACACCGGCAGCCCCGATCTGGTTCAGCTGTGCCTCGCCGAGCCCGAGAACGACATCGGCCTGGGCATTGTTCTTCTCCGCGAGCAGCCGCTCGGTCAGCTCGCCGCCGCCACCGGAGACGAACGAAACATCGAGACCGAGAGCATCTTTGGCGTGAGACGCAATGTACTCACCTCGCGGCCCCTCGCCCTGCGGCGAATAGACCAGGATCGAATCCGCGCTCGATTCCCCTCCACCACCCGACGAACACCCAGCAAGTGCGAGCACACCCGCCAAGGCAGCTGCACCCACTGCCAACACCGACCGCTTCACCATCACACGACCTCACTCTCGGGGACCTCGTTCCGAAAGTGATCGTCAATGGTCGAACCGACACGGCGGTGGCGCCATCGGCACCGCTGAGTGAACAGACGGGAACGTTCCCGGGATCGTTCCCGGGAACGATCCCGGGCCCCTGGTCGACGAACCTTCTAGGTGCCCTTCAGGTTGAGGATCTGCCGCAACTCGTGGCGGATCTCGACGAGATCACGGGCGTCGTCCATGACGACGTCGATGTCCTTGTAGGCGTCGGGGATCTCGTCGATCCATTCGGCGCCGTGCCGGTACTCGATCCCCTGCATGCGCTCGGCCAGGTCCGCCACGGTGAACCGCTTCCGGGCCTGTGTGCGGGAGAACCTGCGGCCGGCGCCGTGCGGGGCGGAGCACAGTCCGGGCTTGCTGCCCTTCCCCCGGACCACGTAGGAGCGGGTGCCCATGGAACCCGGGATGACGGCGTCCACTCCTTCGTGGGCGTTGACCGCGCCCTTGCGAGTGAGCCACACCTTCTCGCCGTAGTGCTCCTCCTGCTCGGTGTAGTTGTGGTGACTGTTTATCCGCTCAGCCTCGACCACCCCCTCACCGATCCACTCCCCCAGTACCGCGCTGTAGCGGTCCATCATCTCGGCCCGGTTCAGGAGCGCGAACCGCTGCGCCCACCGCAGTTCCCGGATGTACGCCCAGAACTCGGGCGCACCCTCCGCGAGGTAGGCGAGGTCCCGGTTGGGCAGCTCGATGTGCCATGTCCGGCACAGCTTCTGGGCGATCGCGATGTGCTTCTGTGCGATCTTGTTGCCCACTCCTCGGCTCCCGGAATGCAGGAACATCCACACCCGATCCTGTTCGTCGAGGCACAGCTCGATGAAGTGGTTGCCGCCACCGAGGGACCCCAACTGCTCACGCCACTTCGGGGAGTGCGACAGGTCCACGCCGTCCTTCGCCGCGCGCTCCTCGAGTTCCGCGATCTTCGGCTCCGCGAACCATTCCCCGAGGGATGCCGTGAGGTTGTAGTTGCCCGGGGACAACGGAATTGCATCCTCGAGCCGCAGGCGGAGTGCATGGAGCGTCCGGCCGCGGGCGCCGGCTCGTTCGATGTCACCGGCGTCGAACTGGGTTCGGGCAGCGATCATTCCGCAGCCGATATCGACGCCGACCGCCGCCGGGATCACCGCACCGCGGGTCGGGATCACCGTTCCGACCGCGGATCCCTTGCCGCTGTGCGCGTCCGGCATCAGCGCCACGTGCGGGTACACGAACGGCATGGACGCGGTTTCCCGCGCCTGTGCAAGGGCGGTGTCGTCGACGTGGCTGGCAAAGTTCAACAGGTTGTGGCCGTGCTCGGTGGGGGTCACTGTCCTACTCCGGTCGTGGACGATCGCGCGGGGATCGCCCGCGGCGTCGTCCGAATGATTGGTAGTCCCACCGTAGAGCGATTTCGGGCCCGGGCAAGCGAATATCCGCGCGACGGCGTTCAATGGATCGGGACCGGCGAGCGCATCCACAGGACGGTGGTAGGCATGACAGGACACGACGACTGGTCTCGCGATCACGGAGCCACCGCCCTGCGACGCCACGCTCCCGAGGTTGCGTCCACGCTCGACCGTCTGGTCGCCCTCGTCCCACCCATCGGCGACGGCTCCGGCGTCGCGCGGGCCCGCGAGGTGTGCGGGCGGACGCTGTCACTCCCGCCGCTGCCCGCGCCGCCCGTGACCTCCGCACCCGCGAACGCCGACGGGACCACCCAGGTGCCGCTCGAGTTCGCCGAGCAGTTCAGCGCCGACGTGTCCATGATCGACGACGCCATGCGGGGCGCGCTCGCGTCGGCGCTCGGCGACCGGACCGGCACCTTCGTGCAGTCGCTCTACGTCGCCGACTGGGTGCCGCGCGTCCGCGCCGGACTCGACGCGCTGTTCGAGGGCGCCGACGCCGACTGGGGCATCCCGATCGAGTGGGCCACCGAGGGTGAACCGTGGCCGCTGATCCAGCGCACGCTGGTCGACGTCGCCCGGCTCCGCGAACTCGACCCGGTGACCACCGAGGTCGTGCGCCTGTACCAGGCCCGCCAGCACAACTGCCGGCTGTGCAAGTCCCTGCGCAACCGCACCGCACTGCTGGCGGGCGGCGACGAAGCCGTCTACGCCGAGATCGACGACTACCGCAGCGGCGGGCTGTCCCCGCGCCACAAGGCGGGGCTGGGCCTCGCCGAGGGGCTGACCTGGCAGCCCGGCCATCTCGATCCGCAGGCGATCGCGGCTGTGCGCGAACACTTCTCACCCGCCGAGGCGGTGGAGTTGGTGCTCGACATGATGCGCAACTCTTGCAACAAGATCGCGGTGTCGACGGGGACCGATCAGGCCAACATCGCCGACGGTGTCGATATCTACGACGTCAACCCCGACGGCTCGGTGGACTTCGGCCTGGCGCTGCCCGGCTGAGAGACCGGTTACCGCACGGCGCTGACCGGCCATTGCCATGCCCCGCGCGCGGGAGGAAGGTGGGGTAAGGAATGGGGCCGGTGGCGCCCCCGGGCGCCACCTCGAGCAGAAAGAGGTGGATCGTGTACGCACGTTCTACAACTATCCAGGCGCATCCCTCGTTCATCGACGCCGGCATCAAGCACGTCCGCGACACCGTGATGCCGGAACTCGCCGACATCGAAGGCTGCGCCGGACTGTCGCTGCTGGTCGACCGGGACTCCGGGCGCTGCATCGCCACCAGTTCGTGGATGGACGAGGACGCTCTCCGCCAGAGCGAGGGGCCCGTCATGCAGCTTCGCGATCGGGCCGCCGAGGTCTTCCACGGCACCTGGCACGTCGAGCGGTGGGACATCGAGGTCCTGCACCGCGATCATCCGTCCCACCACGGCGCGTGCGTCCGCGCGGCCTGGTTCAAGGTGGAGCCGGGCACGATGGCGCGCGCTGTCGACGTCTACAAGCTGGCGGCATTGCCCGCGCTGGGCGAGGTCGACGGGTTCTGCAGCGCGAGTCTGATGGCCGACCATGCGGCCGGACGCGCGGTGTCCTCGGTGACCTTCGACAGCGTCGAGCAGATGGCGGCCAGCCGCGAGCAGGGCGAGACCATCCGGAACGCAACCCTGAGTGAGGCCCGAGCCGAGGTGCTGGAGGTGTGCGAGTTCGAGCTCGCGATCGCCCACCTGCACGTGCCCGAGATGGTGTGATCACCGAGTCCGCGGATCCGCGCGCCACGTGAAGTGGCGCCCGGTCCTCGGCCGTGCACCGATCACGCGACCTGCAGCACCCCCTGCCGCGACAGGATCGGACGCACCCCCTCACCGAACCAGTACGCCTCCTCGATGTGCGGCTGACCGGACAGCACGAAGTGCTCGACGCCCACCGCCGCGTACTCCTGGATCAGCGACGCCACCTCCGCGTGGCTGCCGACGAGAGCGGTTCCGGCGCCGCCGCGGACCAGCCCGTACCCGGCCCACAGCCCCGGGTACACCTCGAGGTTGCGCAGATCGGCGCTCAGGCCGAGCTGACGTCGTTGGCCTTCGGACTCGCTCTGTGCCAGGCGGTTCCGTGCCAGCTCGATCTGCGCGGGATTCATTCGCTCGACCAGCTTGTGTGCTTCGGCCCACGCCTCCTCCGAGGTGTCGCGGGCGATGACGTGCGCGCGGATCCCGAAGCTCAGGGTCCGTCCGTGCAGTGCGGCGCGGCGGCGGACGTCGTCGATCAGGGCGCCCACCCTCGTAGGCGGCTCGGTCCAGGTGAGGTAGGTGTCGACATGCCGGGCGGCGACGTCCAGGGCAGGCTCGCTGGCCCCACCGAAGAAGATCCCCGGCGCCGGCGACGGCGTGGGGAGTGCCGCCGCACCCTCGACTGTGTAGTGGGTACCCGCGAAGTCGAACGGCGTCCCACTCCACGCACCGCGGACGATCTCGAGGAACTCCCCCGTCCGCTGGTAGCGCTCCGCCTTGGTGAGGAAGTCGCCGAACCGGCGCTGCTCCTCTGCGTCACCGCCCGTGACGATGTTGAGCAGCAACCGACCGCCGGACAACTGCTGGAACGCCGCGGCCTGCTGCGCGGCCAGCGTCGGGGTGATCAACCCGGGCCGGAACGCGACGAGGAACTTGAGCGTGCGGGTCTCCCGGATGAGCGCCGCGGTCGTGATCCACGCATCAGAGCACCACGTGCCGGTCGGCGTGAGCACCGCTTCGAAACCCAACTGCTCCGCAGTCCTGGCGACCAGGGACAGGTAGTCGAGCGACGGCGGACGAAACGCAGACGCGCGCCCCGCGGCCTCCTGCGGGTCGAGCGCGCCGATCACCTCCCGCCCGTCCCCGGAGGTGGGCAGGTACCAATGGAAATGCAGAGTCATGCGGGAATCCCTTCGAGAACGCCGAGATGAGTGAGAACTGTGCTGCGCAGGCCGACCACGTCGGGGTCGGCACGCAGCCGAGGGCGGGGCGCCGAGACCGCGACGTCGTGGGCGATCCGGCCGCCGTCGAGGACGAGCACCCGGTCCGCGAGCAGCACCGCCTCCTCCACGTCGTGGGTGACGAGCAGGACCGCGAAGCCGCGCCGCTTCCACAACCGGATCAGTAACTCGTAGGCGGTGATTCGGGTCAGCGCGTCCAGCGCACCGAACGGTTCGTCGAGGAGCAGCAGCTCGGGCTCGCGGACGAGGGCCCGAGCCAACGACACCCGCTGGGCCTCGCCGCCGGAGAGGGTCAGCGGCCACGCGTCGACACGGTGCGCGAGGTTCACCTCCGCGAGGGCATCGACCGCGCGCTGCCTGCCGTCGGCACCCGGCAGTCCGAGCGAGACGTTGCGGTGCACCCGTTTCCACGGAAGCAACCGCGGCTCCTGGAACGCGACGGCCACCGAACCGTCGACGTCGATGCTGCCGTCGTGTCCGTGGTCGAGCCCGGCGACGGTCCTCAGCAGCGTCGACTTGCCCGAGCCGCTGCGTCCGACGAGCGCGACCATCTCGCCGCGGCGCAGGGTCAGGTCGATGCCGTCGAGGACGACGTCGGAGCCGAAGATGCGTCGCACGCCGCGGGCGGTGACGACGGCGTCGCTCACGCCCCCTGGTACGTCTTGCGCCATGTCAGGAGCCTCCCTTCGAGGGCCCGCACGATCGCGTCGGTTGCGAGACCGAGGAACGCGTACACGAGCAGGCCGAAGATGACGATGTCGATGCGGAAGTAGATGCGGGCGTTGTTGACGAGATACCCGAGCCCGGCGTCCGCGTTGATCTGTTCGGCGACGATCAGCGCCAGCCACGCGACGCCGAGGGACAGCCGCAGCCCGGTGAGCGCCTGCGGCAGTGACCCGGGCAGAACCACATGGACCGCGAGTTGGAACCTGCTGAGCCCCAGCGTCTCCGCGGCCTCGATCAGCTTGCCGTCGATGCTCCGGATGCCGGCGAACAGGTTGAGATACAGCGGGAACATCACCCCGAGCGCCACCAGGAGCACCTTGGGCTCCTCGCCGATCCCGAACCAGATGATGAACAGCGGGACCAGCCCGAGGAACGGCACCGTCCGCAGCATCTGGATGGGCGGATCGATGGCGAGTTCGACGATCCGGGAGAACCCGGCGAGCACGCCGAGCACGACGGCGAGCGCAACCCCGAGCACGACACCGAGGAGCACCCGCTGCACCGACACGGCGAGTGCGTCCTGCAGGCTGCCGTCCGACCACAGTTCGGCGGCCGCCGAGATCACCTGCGCCGGCGAGGCAATCGTCTTGTCCGACACCACTCCGGCGCTGCTGAGTACCTGCCACAGCACCAGCAGTACCAGCGGGGAGATCAGTCGCAGCAGCGGCGTCCACGAACGGCGTCGGCGCGGCGGCGTCGGCGCGGCGGTATCCGCTGCGGCGACGGTCACGACATTCTGCGTCAGGACCGCGGTCATTTCCCGCCCTCCTCGATCTGCGGGTTGAACCGGGCGTCGAAGTACTCACCGGCGACGGGAGCCTGCTTCAGCAGTCCCGCCGAGGCGAACAGGTCGATCAGCTTCTGCTGCTTCGCGATGCGCTGGTCGTCGATCGGAACGTAGGAGCCCTTCGACGTGTCGAACGACGCCGCCGCAACGTCCTGCGGGAGCTTGGTCAGCTTCGCGAAGATCGGCACCCACGCCTCCGGGTGCGCGTCGGCCCACACCTGGGCGCGGGACAACCGCTGGAAGAAGTCGGCCAGCGCCGCCGACTTCGCCGGGTCCGCCAAGGCCTCCGACGCGGCCGAGAAGTAGGACTGGCCGGTGGTGACCTCACTGCCGTCGGTGATCACCTTGGCGCCGGCGGTGTTCGTGCCGATGGTCGCGTAGGGGTTCCACACCGCCCATGCGTCGACCTGGCCGGAGGCGAACGCGCTCAATGCATCTGCGGGGCTGAGGAACTGGAACTGAAAGTCCGATACCGGCAGGTTCGCCTGCTCGAGCAGGCCGAGGACGAGGCCGTGCGAGCTCGAGCCCTGCGTGACCGCGATCTTCTTGCCCTTCAGGTCGGCGATGGACGACGCGGTCGAGTTCGCGGGCACCAGCAGGAAGTCGTTGGCGCCGGTCCGCGCTTGCACCGCGACGATACGGCCGGAATTCCCGGTGGCCTGGGCGAACACCGGCGGCACGTCGCCCGTGCCACCGGCGTCGATCTTGTTGGCGCCCAGCGCTTCCAGTAGCGGCGGTCCCGCCTCGAACGTGGACCACTCGATGCCGTAGTCGAGGCCGTCCAGCTCGCCGGCCGCCTCGAGGAGCGACTGCGTGCTCTTGACCTGGTCACCGATCCGGAGGGTGACATCGGACCGCGGGTTTCCGGCCGTGGCAGACGGTTCCGAGGCACTGGAACTGCTGCAGGCGGTCAGAGCGAGGGATGCGATGACCGCGGCGGCGGTCAGGGAGAAGCGTAGACGCGTCGAACGACGCATGGAAAACCTCCGATACGTACGTGGGGAGTGCACAGACGATCCCGAGCGGTCGTGGACGACCGGCGGGCGAGCAGAGTGACGGCCCCTAGTTCCCGAGGGCCGGCGACATCAACAGGAGCGCGGACAGGGGGCGGCCACGCAGCAGGCCGGAACGGCGTGCCGGTGTGCCCGGGTGTCGACGCTGAATGTCATGCCGCGAATCCTGTGCCCCACCGCTGCGGTCGTCAACGGCTCCCGGGCGGTCACCGACGGCCGGCCCCCGCCTGTGCAGGCGGTTCAAGAGTTTGAATCACTCCAGTTCGATACCCGCCGCGATTGTTGCCATCGGGAGACCGTGTCTTTGCGACAAAACAGAGAATCCGCCGGATATGGCTGCCTATACTCCCGCCATGCTGATCATCGGGATCATCCTGTTCGGGTTGCTTGTCGGCGTCGTCGCCCAGCTCATCATGGGCAGATCCAGGAACGGAATCGACTGGGCTCTGGCCTGCGCCGCCGGCCTCGGCGGTTCGTTGGTAGGCGGCCTGGTCATCAGCCTCCTCGCCGGTGACGGACTCGCACTGCGCCCCAGCGGCATCATCGGCTCCCTCGCCGGCGCCATCATCGTCACGGCCGCCTGGTCGTGGTGGAAGACCCGGGCCGCGTCGTCGGCCAACTGACTCACAGCGGAGAACGGATGGTTACTGCGATCGGCTCTCGGCCGTTGTCGCAGTAACCACCCGTTGAGCGTCTGGAAGCGGCTCGAGCTCTGGGTTATCGGGGAGACGCCTCGGGTCGGTAGTTCATTCCCGGTGAAGCACCTGCGTCGTGCACCGGAACGCCCCGCCGAAGCTGCGGGTAACCGCGAAGTCGACGTACTCGACGGTGACGCCATATCCCGCGATCGCCCCCCAAGGAACGGCCCTGCTCCGAGGTCGTCGGCCGCACCGTCCGGCACGGCCGGCTGCGGTAGCGCCCACATAGATGCAGCGGCCTCCGAGCGCCCTGTCCGCGAGGATCTCTCGGCTGGCCAGCACCTCGAGCCGGCGGTGCGGCAAGCGCAGACAGCCTTCGATCATCGCGTCCGGGGCACCGAACTGCGATCGGGACACCGCCACCGTATGCAACGGGGCGAACTCGCTGCGCACCAGGACCCGGCCCGGGCCGTCTTCAACCACAGAAGGATTCGTGACGGTTTCTATCGAGTCCCCTCACATCGCACATCGGGCCAGCCACGCGATGGAGCCTGCGCCGCCGACCCGTCCTGTGCTGCGCGAGCATACGCCGTGCGGGCGCGACCACCGCCCGGATTCGACGCCGAACGGGCGGTTGTCGGGATCGTCACTCGACGTCTGTTCCGACAACCGCCCGATCGAGCGCCTAGGGGCTCCCGTTCGCGACCAGACGCCGGACCGACTCGGGTGCCGGCATGTCCGCGCCCACCCACGGTGCCGGGATCGGTTCGCACGCCGACGTCCGCAGCGGAACCACGCCCGCCCATCCGACGGAATCCATGGACGGTTCGGGCGGTGGCGCGTCCCGCACCCTCACCGTCCAGCATCCGGGTTCGATGGGCAGGGCCATCGCCAGGGTCGCCGCGAGTTCCTTCTTCGTGTGAGTCCGCACCTCCGAACTGCGACCGGGGATCAGCGAGTCGGACATCAGGTCCAGGGCGTGCACCGCATCGTCTCCACTGAAGTCGGTGAGGCACCCGCGGACCACGGCCGGCCGGTAGTTGGCCGTGGAGTCGAACAGGGTGTCCGCCACCACGATCCCGTCGAGCATCGTGACGGAGAACGCGGCAGGCGCACCCGCCGCGACCTGCCGCAGCGCCCCGGCACCCGTCGATCCGTGCAACACGATGCGGTCACCGTCGCGTGCGTAGAGCATGGGCACAACCCACGGCAGTCCGTCCACGGCCGTCGCGAGGGTGCCGACCGCTGCAGCGTCGAGCACCGCGTCGAGATCGCGCCGGTGGTCGCCGGCGAGTTCTGGGTATCTCCTGATCCGATCCATGCAACGAATCGTCCACGATTTCCGGACTACCCAGTAGGTCCAGAACTGCATCGAACAGGCAGACCACTATCCTGACCGTCGTGTCCCGCATCTCCCCCGACATGCACCTTGCGTTGCGACTGCCCGTCAGCACCTCCCCACTGCGACATCGCATTGCGGAGGCGATCGTCGAGCAGATCCGGCTCGGCAGGCTCAGCCCGGGGACGCGCTCCCGTCGACCCGCACACTCGCCGCGGAACTCGCCGTGGCCAGGGCTTCCGTCGTCGACGCGTACGACGAACTCGCGGCGGCCGGCTACGTCGTAGCGCGGCCGGGTTCCGGCACCCGGATTGCCGACGGCGCCGACACCGCGGCCTCCGCGGGCGCCGCGCCGCACGTCCCCACGGCTACGCCGGCGACCGCGCCGCCTCGCGCGCCACGGCAGACCCCGCCGATATGGAATCTCACCCCGGGCCACCCCGACACCGCCCTGATCTCGACCACCGACTGGCGCCGCGCGTGGCGGGCGGCCGCCGCGGCACCCGTCGCGTCCGCGCCGGCGGGCCCCGACGGGCACGCCGAGCTCCGGCTCGCCCTGTCCGGGCACCTGCGCCGCACCCGCGGAATCGTCTCGGAGCCAGACGATTTGATCATCGTGCCGGGCGTGACTTCCGCACTGCGCGCCGTCACCGCGGCGGCCGGTCTCGCCGGACGTGACGTCGCCTTCGAGGAACCCGGCTATGTCGAGGCACGCCGGGTGCTCCAGATGTCCGGCGCCCGAACGCGTTCCGTCGATGTCGACGCCGACGGCCTCGATCCCGGATCACTGCGCGACTCCGACGCGGCCGTGTACTGCACTCCTGCGCATCAGTATCCGATCGGTGCGCGTCTCCCCGCTCCTCGGCGCGCCCGACTCGTCGCGTGGGCAACCGAGGCCGGCAGGCTGCTCATCGAGGACGACTACGACGGCGAGTTCCGCTACGACGTGTCCGCCCTGCCCGCACTGCGCAGCCTGGACGGTGGACGCGACTGCGTCGCCTACATCGGTACGGCCTCGAAGGTGCTCACGCCCTCGCTGCGCCTGACCTGGCTGCTGCCGCCGCGGGGGCTTCGCGAGCCGGTCGCCGAGGCGCTCGCGTTCAGCGGCGAGAGCGTCTGTACCGTAACCGGACTCGCGTTCGCCCGGTTCATCGAGTCGGGCGCCCTGACCCGACACCTCGCCAGGGCGTCCCGCACCTACGCCGCCCGCCGGGGCGCGCTGGTCGGCGCGCTGAAGCGCCACTGCACCGATGCCCGACTGGTCGGCGTCGAGGCGGGACTGCACCTGGTGCTCATGCTCCCCGACGACACCGACGACACCGCGATCGCGTCGGCCCTCCGCGGTCGCGGCATCACCCTGCCGCCGCTCTCGTCGTTGCGCGCCGACCCGGACGGTCCCCGTGGCCTGGTCTGCGGTTACGCGTGCCTTCCGGAAACCCAGGCGGACAGGGTCGCTACGGCCATCGCGGACATCGTGCGGCAGCACGTCGGCTGACGCAACCGAACTGAGCAGTCCAGGTGTGAGGCGAGCCCGGAACGGGTACTCCCACCCGGACGGACCCTTCTCGCCCACCTGGAGTTGCCATGATCGTCATCGGCCTGATCATTCTCATCGCGGCAGTGGTCGTCGGTGTTGCCGGCGTCCTCTCCAACGGGGGCGTCGAGCACGCCTTGACCGACGACTTCTCGGTGCTCGGCTACCACGTGACCGGATCCACCGGCGCCCTGTTCCTCTGTGGAATCGTCGTCGGGGCGGTCGGCTTCCTGGGGCTCGGCCTCGTACTCACGGGTGCCCGGCGCGCCTCCAGACGAGGACGGGCCGCACGCAACGAGTTGGAGCAATCGCGCCGCAACGAGGCGGCACTCACCCAGGAACGCGACCAACTCGCCGCCACCGGGACGCAGACAACCACCGCCCGTCACGCCGCGGCGGACACCACCGCGGAAGCCCCCGCCGCCCCCGACAGCGCCCACACCGATGGCGAGCGCAGCTGGAAACACCCGTTCGGAGGAGGACACCAGGGCCCTCCCGCATCCCCCCGCCCGGCGCACTGAGACACGCGGCAACGACGACGGGCGGTTACTGCGGTCGTCTCTCGGCCGTTGTCGCAGCAACCGCCCGTTGTGAGTGCCTCGTCGCGACCCGCGGCGCGGCCGAGCGATCAGCCGGTGGGATGATGAGCGGGTGCCGATGCCCTCCCCGCTACCTGTCAAGAACGGGGTCGGACCGACGCGGCTGCGCGTCCCGACGTCCGGGCCGTGGGCGACGATCGCGGAATACGTCGTCGCGAGGTTCGACCACCTGGACGCCGACGACCTGTTCCGGAGGTTCGACGCCGGCGAGATCGTGGGCGCCGACGGCCGTCCGATCGGTCGCGGAACGACGCTGAGCGCGCATCGGTTCGTCTGGTACTACCGCGATCTTCCGGTGGAGGAACCGGTGCCGTTCGACGAGGAGATCCTGCACGTCGACGACGACCTCGTCGTGATCGACAAGCCGCACTTCCTCCCGACCACCCCGGGCGGGCGCTACCTGCGCGAGTCCGCGCTCGTCCGGTTGCGGACCCGCCTCGACAACCCGGACCTGACGCCGATTCATCGACTCGACCGCGCGACCGCCGGCCTGGTGATGTTCTCGGCGCGCCCCGCGACGCGCGGCGCCTACCAGTCACTGTTCGAGAAGCGGCGGGTCGTGAAGGTCTACGAGGCGGTGTCGGCGCTACCGCCAGGGTGGGACCCGGACGCACCGGCGCTCGCCGGGCGCGCCGTTCCCGTCGTCTACCGCAGCCACATCGAGGCGCGGCGCGGCGAGCTACGGGTCGTCGTCGACGACTCCCGCGAGCCCAACTCCGAGACGCTGATCGAGGTACGTGGCGCCGGCTCGAGCGCCTCCGGACGCGCTGTGCTGCACACGATCCTGCGCCCGCACACCGGAAGGATGCACCAATTGCGGGTGCATCTGGCAGCGCTCGGCATAGGGATCCTGGGCGACAGTTGGTATCCCGAACTGCTGCCCGAGGCGCCGGACGATCATGCCCTCCCACTCCAACTGCTCGCCCGGGAACTGGAATTCACCGATCCGCTGTCGGGGCTGCCGCGGCGGTTCGTCACCCGCCGGACGTTGGATGAGGCGCCCGCGTCGGGGCGTTGACACGCGGCACCGTCTGTCACCAACCCGCAGCAATCGTGATGGAACCATTCGCGTCCGACCTGCGTCGGACCGAGCAGAGCCAGCGGCGCACCGCTCGGCGAGCGCGTCGTCAGGACATGTGTTCAAAACCGCCCGACAGGTCGGCACTGCCCACTACAGTCGCCGGGACCCACCACGGAACCTCAGGAAGAAGACGGAATGCGCAAGTCCATCGCTGCCGGCGTCGTCGCAGCAGCATCGGTCGGAATCATCCTCGGAGGCACGGGAATCGCCTCCGCAGCATCCAAGACCATCCCCGAAGGGACTGGGATGTATTACGTGAACAAGGACATCCGACCCGGCATCTACTCCACCGAAGGCGCACTCGTCGACGGGGGCCAGACCTGCACCTGGGTACGCGGAACCATGAAAACGCTCCGCATGGAACCGATCGCGTCCGGTAAGACCAAGGGCCCGACCACGGTGAAGATCGAAGAAACCGACGACGTGTTCATCACCTCCGGGTGCGGCGAGTGGACGCAAGATACCCAGCTGGACGGCGGCTTTCTCCATTCCCTGTTCGGCTCGCTCGACGTCGGCTCCCTGGTCGACCCTCTGGTCGGGTCTCTCGAGGTCGGTTCTGCGGCAGGGTCGCTCGGCGGTTCCCTCGCCACCGGTTCCATCATCAACGGATCACTCGCGAACGAATAGACCGGCTCCTGATCGCAGAAACGCGAACAGCTCAGGCGGCCGGCTCGCAGCCGGCCGCCGTGAGGACACCAGGCAACGGACGTACCGGGAATCCACGGCATCCGTTCCGCCACAGGCTGTTCCCGAGCTACTCTGACACCGCGGCAGGTCGGGACAGGTTCCGCTTCGGAGGTTCACGCCTTGCGCTGTGTCCGGCTTCCTAGACCGGTCGTCGCCGGTGCCGTCGCATCGATGGCCGTCCTCGGTGCGCTCGGCACCCCGGCCATGGCGTCGGCCGAACCGCAGCCGCCCCCAGCGACGACAACGGAGTTCCAGGTTCCGGCCAGGTTCGGCACAGCATGCACACTCACTGCCTGGGTTTGCCTACCAACGCTGACGACCGTCACGCCGTCGGCAACCACCAGTGGACTCGGCGAGGCAACCTTCTCCGCGAGAGTTTCGGCACGGCCTACGCCTGCCCCGACGTGTCGGCGAGGTGGCTGAATCTGACCACGGGCGCTACCGGAACCACGGCGCTTCGCCGAACGCCCGTCGACTACAGCCGCCCCGTCGCCGCGGACCGGCAGCGGCACCCTGACCGCAACAGCCGACACCGACTCGGTCGTCGCCCCGGGAGGCTTCCAGGTTCAGGTCAACCCAGGATTCGGAACCATCAGTGTTCCCTAGAGTTGCGTGGTCATCCCCCGCGCAAACCGACTGTCTCCTTTCCGTCGGACCACGACCGAACAGGGGGCACCAACCCGCAGCAATCGTGAGAGAACCGTTCACCGCCTGCGTGCGTCAAACCACACAGGGCTCCGCTGCGAGCCCCGGACCGGGCCGCGGCCGGTACCGCCGCTCGGGGCAGAAGGACGGGGAGAATTTCCTTGGGAGATCAGCTGGGTGTCGATACCGACGCATTGCGTTCACTCGCTACATCGTTGACGGGCGAGGCCGATCGGATCTCGGGTATCGACCCGTCCGGTCCGATCGACGCTGCCACCGCCGCGATGCCGGGATCGTCGGTCGGAGCGGCCCCCCGCCGCGGCACGGCATCGGGTGCGCACCAGTTCACCTGGTACTACCGCGATCTGCCGGTGGAGGACCCGGAGCGCCTGTCATCGGGTCGGTGTCATACCGGCTCTCGCATCACACTGAAGTGGCGCACCTTCCCGGAAGAACCTGGAAGCTCTTGCACGGGCGACCAGGTACTCAGACCATCCGTGCTGTCGGAATAAAGATACTTTCCTTCGGTGTAGGCGTCGAGGTAGATCCTCCAGGCACCGTTCGGCAGCTGGACGACGGCTGGGCCCTCCACCAGCGTGCCCCAGTTTCCGGGTGGGACGAAAGAGTAGGGACCGGTCACCGACGAGGCGACCGCGTGCTCGATGACCTTGGTCGTCTCGTTCTTGGTGAACGCATGATATGTCGATCCAACCTTGACCACGGTGGTGTCGATGTGGTCGGCTCCGATCCCGGCGAGAGGAACGGGCAGGCTCCATTGCCGGAGCGAGGGTTCCAGCGCCGTCATCAGATACGGCACGAATCCCCCACCGGTCGACATCGACAGGATGACGTTGACGCGGTCGCCGTCCACGAACCATTCAGGCGCCCACGCCTTGCTGACGAACGGCGACAGCGACGGCCCGTCGGCCGACCCCGCCGACCCGGAGGAGCCGGGCGGGCTCGCCGAACCCGTGCCGTCTCCCGTCCCCGGCATGAGGGCGCAGCAGAACGGGACCGGAAGGTTGCCCATGTGCGTCCAGTTGACGCGGTCACTGCTGCGCGCGAAGCCGATACTCGCCCCGCCGCCCGTCGTGTACGTGACGTAGTACAGCCCGTCCGCGTTCCGGAAGATGCTCGGGTCACGCACAAGTCCTGACGGGGGCCGATACGCCGACGGTTGGACGAGCTGGAACTGGGAGCCGTCCCCCGACTCGAACACATCCATGTCGTGGTCACTGGTGTTACTGAACGCCACCATCGTGTATCGCCAACCCGGCGGCGGTGCGGCCCCGCTGCTCCCCGACGCCGCGACCAACAAGCCTGCGACACACAGCATCACCACCCATAGGGCGGAACAGCTTCGCTTGGCGAATGTCACCTCTGCAGCATCCATGACAGCAGGCGCACCACGCCCAGCTTCGGCCACAGGCCTTAGCAGATCGTTACCGACGACGCGGCGACGCCGCTCTGCCGAACACGAGCGAGTGGCCCACATAGGAGGAAACCGGCGCCATTCCACGAGGACATCCTGCACGTCGACTCCCGCGAACCCAGCTCCGAGACGCTGATCGAGGTGTGTGGCACCGGCGTGAGCGCCTCGGGACGTGCTGTGCTGCACACGATCCTGCGCCCGCACGCCGGACGAATGCACCAGCTTCGCGTGTACCTGGCAGCGTCCGGCGTCGGAATCCTCGGCGACAGTTGGTGCCGCGGTGGTTCGTCACCTGACGGACGTTGAGTGAGGCGCTCGTCGAGTTCGGAGATTGACGTCGCGGTTACGTCACACCCGTGAGCGAAGGTCCGCGGCGAGTTGTGTGACGGTTTCGGCCGCGCAGGTGCGGTTGTCGCCGACGCCGCCGGACGCGCCTCGCTTCGCCCAGCCGACGACGTACAGCCCCTCGAGGGGATCGCCGCTCTCGTGGGAGATCACCTGTCCGCGACGGTTGGGCACGACACCGCGGGTGCCGAGCGGGACGCCGTCGATCGGTTTGGTGGTGAATCCGGTGGCGCAGATCGCCGAGTTGGTGTGGAAGGTCCGGCCGGCGGTCGTAGTGACCGCGACGGCGCTGTGCTCGGTCTTCGCCAGGTCGGCCACTTCCTGTCCGAACGACAGGACGATGCGCAGGGGCCCCGCAGCGCCGGTCGCCGCGGCGGGCACGGCGCGGACATCGGTTGAGGGCAGGTGCGACAACGCGTGCAGCAGCGGGCTGTCCGCGGCGGCGCGGGGTGCGCTGCCGGCGCGGTCGATCAGGACCTCGGTGGGCTCGAGGTCGAGAAGCTCGTAGAACGCCGACGGAGTGAAGGCGGCGCCGTCCGGGGCCGACCGCGACAGGATCACCAGTTCGCGGAGCTGTTCGCTCGCGGCCACCCGGTCGCGGGTCTTCGCGACCCAGCGGACGACGTCGAAGGCGACGTTGCCCGCGCCGATCACGACGCATCGGGGTCCGGCAGGTGCGGGCGGCGGGGATGTGCCGCAGTTCTCGGCAACCAGAATGTCGATGGCCTGGTGGATCTCGTCACCGGCACCGGAGGAGCCGATCTGACGCGGCTGCGAGGCCCCGCAGGCGAGGATCACGGCATCGAATCCCCGCCGAAGCTCTTCGATCGAGATATCCACGCCGACTTCGGTTCCGGGAACGATCGTGACGCGGTCGTCGCCGAAGGGCACGTCGAACAGTCGGATCATCTCGCGCACGCCGACATGGTCCGGGGACACACCCCGACGCAACAGGCCCCCGACCGTGTCGTACTGCTCGTAGACGGTGACACGGATCGACGACGATCGCTGCAGGAGTTCGCGGACGGTGTACATCGCGGCAGCACCCGATCCCACGATGGCAACCTCGAGTCGGTCGCGCGGGCCGGCCAGTGGCAGCTCGAAGACCGCGTGCGGGCGGGAGCGCGGTGCGGCGGGGGTCTGCACGAAGTACTCCCTGTTGCGGGCGGCGTACGGGAGTTCGGTCGAGGTCAGCGCGTGCTCGGATTTGATGGCCGAGGCCGGACATGCCTCGACGCATGCGGTGCAGTCGATACACGAGTCGGGGTCGATGTAGAGCGTCTCGGTGAACGCGTAGCCGTCCTCGCCGGGGGCGGGATGGATGCAGTTCTGCGGGCACACCCGCACACACGAGGCGTCCTTACAGCAATGTCCCAGGATGACGTGGGCCACGACAACTCCTAGTCAGAGAAGGTTCGACTTTCGATAGATCCATCGAGCGCCGGAATTCAGCAGCCCTTCTCTGCTCAGGAACTCCACGAACGGTTCCGCTGCCCTCCGGAACATCATCCGATGGTGTTCGTTGCCGTCGATGTTCGCCTTCACGACATCCCAGTCGAGGCCGAGCTCGTCGTACACCCGGCGATTGATCAGGCTTCTCGCGATGAGGTGCATTCCTGCCGCGATGATCATGGTGCTGACAAATCGCCGGAAGCGGGAGCGTCCGACCAATCGATCGCGGATCTTCCGACGCGCGAACGCCATGTGCCGGGACTCTTCGACGACGTGAATGTAGGCGGACCGGCGGATGGGTGCCGCGACGTCGTCACTGTTCATCCAGTCACGTTGCATGACGTCGAAGATCTCCTCGCCGGCGAGGACGATTCCGTACGCGACTTCGTCCCACACGACGTGGCGGAACAGCCAACCGAAGAAGTCCAGCATCCGGTCGCGCGGATAGAAGTGGGATCCGATGCTCTCGATGGCGTTGGCGAACATCAACGAATGTAGGTTCTCGTCCGCGCATTCGTTGAAGAGGAACTTGATGTCCGGGCGTCCCGGATCCGCGCTGTGGCTCGCCCTCAGCAAAGCCACCTGCAAACCCACTTCGAGCCAGATGCCGATGCCCAGGAACTGCGCGACCTCGCTCCTGGTCAGCCGGACGCGCTCCTCCTCGGACATGCCGTCCCACAGCGGGGTTCCGTAGAGCGGTGACCACTGCGGCGTCATGCCGTGGCGTTCGTCGTCGCCGGGTTCGGGCCGGTACACGAACGGACTCCTCGAATCGAACGACAGTCGCTTGGCAGATTCCAACAGGGTCTCGAATATCGCGTCGCTTTCGGAACCTGCCATCGTGTCCGACTCCTCCGATCACCGTGCCGGTGTGGACACGGGGGTTCCCAGGCTTCCTCGCGCACGGGCATGGAACCACACGTTCGGCGCGCTGTCGCGGCGGAGCGGTCCTTCGAACACCGACGGCTCTTCACCGTCGACACCCGCCGGCCGAGCGTAACCCGGCTCACACACATCGAAGGCGTACGTGGCCGATGCAGACGACAGAACCCGCAGGGCCGCGGAACGAAATGTTCCGAGCCCTGCGGGTTCTAGTGCGTACCGAGGAGTGAAATCAAGCCTCTGACCAGTGGATCTAGACGTTGAAGCGGAACTCCACGACGTCGCCGTCCTGCATGACGTAGTCCTTGCCTTCCATGCGCACCTTGCCGGCGGCCTTGGCGGCGTTCATGGACCCGGTCTCGACGAGGTCGTCGAACGACACGATCTCGGCCTTGATGAAGCCGCGCTCGAAGTCTGTGTGGATGACGCCGGCGGCCTGCGGGGCGGTGTCGCCCTTGTGGATGGTCCAGGCGCGCGCTTCCTTGGGACCGGCGGTGAGGTAGGTCTGCAGGCCGAGGGTGTGGAAGCCGGTGCGGGCGAGGGCGTGCAGGCCGGGCTCGGACTGACCGATGGAGTCGAGCATCTCCTGGCGATCTTCCTCGTCCAGCTCGAGCAGTTCCTGCTCCACCTTGGCGTCGAGGAATACGGCGTCGGCGGGCGCGACGGAGGCGCGCAGCTCGGCGACCCTGGCCTCGTCGGTGAGGACGGCCTCGTCGGCGTTGAAGACGTACAGGAAAGGCTTGGTGGTGAGCAGGCTCAGCTCACGCAGCAGCGAGAAGTCGAGCTTGTCCTTGACGCTGAACAGCGTCTTGCCCTCGTCGAGGAACGCCTGAGCCTTGAGCGCCTCGTCGTGCTGCGCCTTGAGTTCCTTGTTCTTGCGCGCTTCCTTGTCCAGACGCGGGAGCGCCTTCTCCAAGGTCTGCATGTCGGCGATGACGAGCTCGGTCTCGATCACCTCGATGTCCGACGCCGGATCGACACGACCGTCGACGTGGACGACGTCGTCGTCGGCGAAGACGCGGACCACCTGGCAGATGGCGTCGGCCTCGCGGATGTTGGCCAGGAACTTGTTGCCCAGGCCCGCTCCCTCGGAGGCGCCCTTGACGATGCCGGCGATGTCGACGAACGACACGGTGGCGGGCAGGATGCGCTCGGAACCGAAGATCTCGGTCAGCTTCTTCAGCCGCTCGTCCGGCAGCTCGACCAGGCCGACGTTGGGCTCGATGGTGGCGAACGGGTAGTTCGCGGCCAGCACGTCGTTGTTGGTCAGCGCGTTGAAAAGGGTCGACTTGCCGACGTTGGGGAGGCCGACGATTCCGAGGGTAAGGCTCACGGTATAGGGATTCTACGGCGTCCCGGCGCCGCGGCGGTGGTCGGCCACGCTTCGGCCGACCACCGGGTGGGTCAGTAGTTGTACGAGTAGCCGGAGCTGACGTCGTTCGCGGTGACCGCGATCAGGATGATGATGAAGATCACGTACAGCACGATGAGGCCGGCGGCGATGCACAGCGCGATCTTGCCGAGCGCCTTGACGCGGTCCGACGCGTACTGCGCGCCCTGGTAGTCGCCCATCGACCACTTCGGGAAGATGTCGTGCAGGTGTCCGAACGCCGAGAACGCGACCGGCCAGAAGAAGATGAGCGCCGCGACGGCCCAACCGGCGTTCGACGGCGGCAGCGGCGGCTGCCCGCCGTACTGGCCGGGGACCGGCGGCACCGGATACTGCGGCGCGGACGGGTACGGCTGCTGCGGGTAGCCCGGCGCGCCCCCGAACTGCGAGCTCGGGCCCGGGTTGTAGGTCGGTTCGGACATGGGATCCCCCTGGGTCTGACGACGTTGTGTCGGCAGAGACCGTAACCGAAACCGACGAGTCGGTCAGTCCCCAGGTTTGCGGGCGACGGTTACGGCCCAACCGGCGCCGTCGCGCCACGGCCGCAGATCCCACGTCGCGAAGCGGTGCTCCCGGACCAGGCCCGCGGCGGCGAGGTCGGCGTCGAACTCGTCCACCGTGTACTCGTAGTCGGTCGCGAAGCCCGTCACGAGGATGCCGCCGGGCACGAGGTGGTCGGCGAGCCGCTGGACCACCCGGCGCTCGGTACCGCGGGCGACGAAGATCAGCACGTTGCCGGCCGCGACGACGGCGTCGAACCGCTCCCCCGGCAGGTCGAGCGTCGCCAGATCGGCCTCGTGCACGGTGAGTTCCGAATGCTTCCGCGCCTCCGCCACGAGGATCGGATCCAGGTCGACGGCCGTCACGCGGTGTCCTCGCCTCGCCAGTTCGGCACCGAGTCGCCCTGTGCCGCAACCGGCGTCGAGCACACGCGAGCCACGCGGCAGCATCGCATCGACGGCACGGGCTTCCCCGTGCAGGTCCGTGCCCTCGGCCTCGAGCTGCGCGAAGCGCTCGATGTACTGACGGGAGTCGGACGCGGATCGTTCACGCTGCCAGCGGGTGTCGGCCATGCCGACGAGCCTATTCCGTGTGATCCTGGCCCGATGACCGACCTCGACGACGGCGACTGGCGAGTCCGCGGGCTGACGATGTGCACCGACGCCGACTCGGGTCGTTGGATCACGGACGCCGTCCGGAACTTCGAGTACGACGTCGGCTCACTGGTGCCACCGGTGTTCGAGGCGTACGCGCGAATCTTCCACCCCGCCACCCTCCACACCGGACCGGGGTACGACGACCAAATCCCGGTGCGGTGGCAGGACGTCGCGGCGGCGAACGGCACCGTCGCGCATCCGGTGATGGAGTGGGGGTCGATCGTCGGGTCCTGGGATCTGGACGGCCAGCCCGGCCTGTGGGACGACGACCCCGATATCGGATCGTTTCCGGCGCCGCAGGCCCACGCGCTGGCAGCGGTGCTCGCCGGCTTCACCAACTCGCCGGACGCGTGCTGGTTCGCGCTGTGCGAGATCCTCAACGCGCTGGACGTCCCGCCCGGAATCGAACGGCTCGTCATGTCGGCTCGACCGATGATCGTGTTCCGGGGACCGCTCGCCGCGGCCGACGTACGGTTCTCGTCCTTCGGCCACGGCGCGAGCCTGTGGTGGCCCGATGACCGGGCGTGGTGCGTCGCGACCGACGTGGACCTCATGAGCACCTACGTCGGCGGCAGCGCCGCGTGCATCCGTGCGGTCCTGGAGTGCCCCGACGTCGAGGCGCTGCCGGTCCTCGACACACAAAGGGTGACGTGGGACAGCGATTCGGTGAATCCACTGCCCACGCCACCCTCTGGGTGAGTCGGACCTGCTCCTACTGCTTTCCGGGGTCGCCGGGCTTCACAGGGAGCGGGTCCACCAGGACGGGGTCGCCCTGGACGATCTCGGCGAGCTCGGCGTCGATGTCGTCGCCGTCCGCCTCGGCCCGGCGCTGGTCGTCGGCGCTGAAGGTGCGCAGCGCGACCTCCTTGATGAACAGGACCGCGGCGAGGCTGAGCAGCGAGACGATGCCGGAGATCAGGAAGATCCGCGCGGTTGCGTCACCGTAGGAGCCGCGAACGATGTCCGCGACGGGACCGGGCAGCTCGTTGAGGTTCGACAGCCCCGCTCCGGAGCCGCCGCCCGCACCGACGTCGATGCCGACCGCCGCCAGGCCCTTGGTGGTGAGGTCGGCGACATGGCTCGACAGCACCGCGCCGAGGACGGAGACGCCGGCCGCGCCACCGAGCGAGCGGAAGAACCCGACGGTCGAACTGGCCGAACCGAGATCCTCCGGGCTCACGGTGTTCTGCACCGCCAGCACCAGGTTCTGCATCGTCATGCCCATGCCGACGCCCAACACGAACAGGAAGCTGCCCAGCAGCACCATGTTGGTCTGGTGGTCGATCGTCGAGAGCAGGAAGAAGCCGACCGTCATCATGATCGAGCCGCCGACGATGAAGCCCTTCCAGCGGCCGAACTTGGTGATGAGCGAACCCGACACCGCGGACGAGACCATCGAACCGATGACCATCGGCAGCGTCAGCAGACCGGCCGCCGTCGGCGAGTAGCCGCGCGCGATCTGGAAGTACTGGCCCAGGAACACCGCGCCACCGAAGAGGGCGATGCCGACCGCGACGCTCGCGAGGGTTGCGAGGGCTGTGGTGCGGTCACGGAACAGCCGCAGCGGGATGATCGGATCCTTCGCCTTGGACTCGGCGAAGACCGCGAGCCCGAGCAGCACCACACCGAGCGCGACGAGGCCGTACGACACTCCCGACGCCCAGTCGAAGTTCTTGCCTGCCAGCGTCACCCAGATCAGCAGGGTGCTCACGCCCGACGCGATCAGCACCGCACCGAGGTAGTCGATGCTGACGTCCTTGCGGACCACGGGCAGGTTGAGGGTGCGCTGGACGAAGACCAACGCGATCACCGCGAGCGGGACGCCGACGAAGAACGTCCAGCGCCAGCCCAGCCAGCTGGTGTCGACGATGACGCCGCCGATCAGCGGCCCGGCGACCGTCGCGACGGACATCACGGCAGCGATCGGGCCCTGGTAGCGGCCACGCTCACGCGGGCTGAACATGCTCGCGATCACGATGACGACCAGTGCCTGGAGACCGCCGAGTCCGATGCCCTGGATCACACGGAATCCGATGAGCATGCCGACGGACTGCGACAGACCGGCCAGCATCGACCCGATCGTGAAGATCGCGATCGCCAGCTGGACCAGGAGCTTCTTGCTGACCAGGTCGGAGAACTTGCCCCAGATCGGGGTGGTGGCCGTGGAGGCCAGCAGCGTCGCGGTGACGACCCAGGTGTACTGGTCCTGCGTGCCGTGCAGATCGGTGATGATCGTCGGCAGCGCGTTCGAGACGATCGTCGACGACAGGAAGGCGACGAACATGCCGAGCAGCAGGCCCACGAGCGCCTGGATGCGCTGCTTGTGGGTCATCGGCGAATCGGATGACGGATCGAATGTCCCGGTGTCCCGGGTAGCAGATGTGCTCATGCAGAAACCTCACGAGTTGTTCGAGTGACCCCGAAAACAGTTGCGTAAAAAGTGAATTGAATAACTCGACGTCAAAGTGTCGAGATCGCGTCCGGGACCGACATACGCAAACGCGTGAGCCCGTCCACGAGCTGTTGCGCCTCGCCGTCGGTCCAGTCCGAGATCGAGGCCAGCAGCCATTCCCTCTGCCGTTCGCGGTGCCGACGTAGAACCGCTTCCCCCTCGTCGGTCAACGCGGGCAGGGTGGCCCGGCGATCGGCGGGATCGGGAACTCGCATCAGGTAGCCGAGATCCTCCGCATGGGCGATGTGCCGACTCAACGTCGAGGGAGTGATCCGCATCCGCTCGGCGAGCACGTTGCAGCGTCTCCCCTGACCGGTGGCGACGTGCGACAGCACCGCCCCCATCGGCTCGGTGAGCATGTCGCCGTCGGATTCGCGGGCCAGCGAGGCGGAGACCTCACGACCACGACGCACGAGATCGCGCAGACTGTCGAGCAGCGCGTCCGCCGTATCCGTAGCGACCATGACCCCTCCCAATTAGTTGAGTAGTACAACTATAGAGGTAATGGTTGTATCGCGCAACTAATATTCGAGTGGTGCTTCAGTCGGAGCAGTCGCCCAGGCGCCGCAGCAGCGTCGCGAGCTGACGGACGTCCTCGGGATCCCATCGCGACAGCCGCTCGCGCCACCGCGCGATGACGGCCTCCCGCGATTCGGTGAGCCTGCCGCGCCCGGGATCGGTGAGCGCGACCAGCCGGGCGCGGGCATCCTGCGGATCCGGACGGCGCTCGGCCAGGCCGAGGCGGACGAGAGCGTCGATCTGACGGGTCAGCGTCGACTTCTCGACCCCGAGCTCGGCGACCAGATCCGACATCGGGACCGCGTCGGCGCGGGTGAGGATCACGAGCAGCGGATAGCAGGCCGGGTCGAGTTTCGGATGGATCGCACGGGCCTGCGCACGTGATTGAATCCGTCCACGCCGCCACATGTCGACCAGCTCGGCCTCCAGCTCGGTGATCGGATCCGTGCTCATGTTCGTGGGCATCCCTTCGTGTCGACCGGTGCCGGTGGACACACCGACCGCAACGCCCGACAGGGTACGGCGCGCGTCCGGCGCCTACCATCGCCGCATGGTCCGTTGGTCGATCGTCGTCGGTGTCTGGGTCCTCGGTGCGGCCGCGGCAGTCGCGTCCACAGTCTTCTCGCCATGGTGGCTCGTCGCCACGATTTCGGTGGTTGCACTCGCGCTCGTCGGGACGTGGGATCTGTTGCAGCGGCGCCACAATGTGCTGCGCAACTACCCCATCCTCGGCCACATGCGCTTCCTCATGGAACACATCCGCCCCGAAGTTCAGCAGTACTTCATCGAAACGCCCACCGGCGGAACACCGTTCGACCGCGAGACGCGAGATCTGGTGTACCAGCGCGCGAAGGGCACGTTGGACGAGGAGCCGTTCGGCACCGAGCGGGACGTGCACGCGATCGGCTACGAATTCATGACGCACTCGCTGCGCGCCCGGACCGCACCCGCGGCCACGCCCTCGGTGCGCATCGGCGGCCCCGACTGCGGCCGCCCGTACGACATCGCGCTGCTCAACGTTTCGGCGATGAGCTTCGGGTCGCTGTCGGCGAACGCTATCGAGGCACTCAACGCCGGCGCCGCACGCGGCGGGTTCGCGCACGACACCGGCGAAGGCAGCATCAGCCGCCACCACCGCAAGCACGGCGGCGATCTGATCTGGGAGATCGCGTCCGGCTACTTCGGATGCCGCACCCCCGACGGCCGATTCGATCCCGAACAGTTCGCCGCCAAGGCCGCCGACGACCAGGTCAAGGCGATCTCGATCAAGCTCTCGCAGGGCGCCAAGCCCGGTCTCGGCGGTGTCCTGCCCGGCACCAAGGTGACCGCCGAGATCTCCGAGGCCCGCGGCGTCCCGATCGGGCAGACGGTGATCTCACCGCCCGCGCATCGCGAGTTCGGCACACCGCACGAGCTGATCGACTTCGTCGTGCGTCTGCGCACGCTCTCCGGCGGCAAGCCCGTCGGCTTCAAACTCTGCGTGGGATCGCGCGTCGAGTTCCTCGCGATCTGCAAGGCCATGCTCGCGCGCGGCGTCACGCCGGACTTCGTGATCGTCGACGGCTCCGAGGGCGGCACCGGCGCCGGCCCCGTCGAGTTCGAGGACAACATGGGCATGCCGCTCACCGAGGGGCTCATGCTGGTGCACAACGCGCTCGTCGGCGTCGGCCTGCGCGACCGCATCAAGATCGGCGCCTCCGGGAAGGTCGCCAGCGGATCCGACATCGTCAAGCGCATCATCCAGGGAGCGGACTTCACCCTCGCGGCCCGCGCGATGATGTTCGCGGTCGGTTGCATCCAGGCGCAGAGCTGCCACACCAACCGGTGTCCGGTCGGCGTCGCCACCCAGGATCCGGCCCGGGCACAGGCTCTCGACGTGCCCGACAAGACGGCGCGGGTCTATCGGTTCCAGAAGGCGACCGTCGCCAGCGCCCAGCAGATGGTCGCGTCGATGGGCCTCGACGGCTTCGACGAGCTGGACCCGTCGATGCTGCACCGCCGGGTCGACGGCGTCACCACCCGCACGTACGACGAGCTCTACGACTGGCTCGAGCCGAAGGAACTGCTCGACCACGCCCGCGAGTCCTGGCGGCGCGACTGGCGCACCGCTGACCCGTCCCGGTTCTGATCGGCGGGTCTACGGGCAGGCGGGCCGGACGATCTGCAGGATCCGGTTGGCCTGATCCTCGGTCGGGACGGTGCCGTCGTTGGTCGCGACCTCGGTGACCTTCGCCACCAGATCCTGGTCGCTCGCGCCCGAGTCGATGGCCGTACACGTCTCCTTGACGATCGACTCGATCGACTCGTCGTCGCGGTCGCTCGACAGGTTCGGGTAGGCCGTCCGGAACGTGGCGGTGAACGCGGTCAGCTTCGCCTGGTCCCAGGCACCGCTGATGCCCGATACCGCGCTCGACGCGGTCGACTCGATGCTCGAGCGCAGCGCCTCGCCCGGTCCAGGCTCCGACGTGGCGGCGGAGCTGATCTTCTCCTTGGTTTCCTGGGATGTGCCGCCGTCGTTGCTGCACGCGGTGATCACGAACACGGCTGTGGTTGCGGCGACAATCGTGGCTGTGGTCTTGCCCGTGGTTTTCCAGATTCTCCCCATGCGCCGGATCCTACGGACGGTTCCGGCGGCGAACTCCGGGTTTCACCGCGTCGTGACCGGATCGATTACTCGAGCCCACTCCGGGAGAAATGCGTAGATTCAACGTCGACCATCACCGTCCGCCGGAAGGACCCTCGACCTGTGAGCGCCAAGAAGACCGCCCAGCCCACCGCGCGCCCGCGCATGCGTGATCGTGGCGAGGTGATCGGGGCCGGCGGATTGTGGCTGGCGAAGTGGTCGCTGTGCATCGCCGCGATCGCCGTCGGAGCGCTGGTGCTGGGCTGGATCCTGCAGAAGCTGTGGGTGATCGTCCTGCCCGTGCTGCTCGCGATCGTCGTCTGCACCGTGCTGTGGCCGCCCACCCGTGCCCTCACCAAGCGCGGCGTGCCCCCGGCCGGCGCGGCAGCGATCACGCTGCTCGTCTTCTTCGGCCTCTTCGGCGGCGTCGTGGCTCTGGTCGTGCCGTCGGTGGTAGACCAGGCCCCGGAACTCGCGAACAAGGCGACCCAGGGCATCCAGCAGGTTCAGGACTGGCTCAAGGGTCCGCCGATCAACCTGCAGGACGAACAGATCGACACCGCGGTCCACGCCATCACGGCCAAGGTGCAAGAGAGCGGCACCGCGATCGCCTCGGGCGTGTTCAGCGGCGTCACCACCGCCGGATCGATGATCGTCACGCTCGGCCTGGTCCTGGTGCTGGCGTTCTTCTTCGTCAAGGACGGCCCGCGATTCATCCCGTGGCTGCACAGCGTGGGCGGTGGCCGGGCGGGACGGCATCTCGAAGAAGTCCTCGGCCGGATGTGGGACACCCTCGGCGGCTTCATCCGCACCCAGGCCCTCGTGAGCCTCATCGACGCCGTCTTCATCGGCGCGGGACTGCTGATCCTCGGTGTGCCGCTCGCCCCGGTTCTCGCGATCCTCACGTTCATCGGCGGCTTCATCCCGATCGTCGGTGCCTTCGTCGCCGGCGCACTCGCCGTCCTGGTCGCGCTCGTGGCCAACGGCGTGACCACCGCGCTGATCGTGCTCGCCATCATCATCGCGGTCCAGCAGATCGAGGGGAACGTGCTGCAGCCGGTGCTGCAGAGCAAGAGCATGAAGCTGCACGCCGTGATCGTGCTGCTGGCGGTCGCGGCCGGCAGCTCGCTGTTCGGCATCGTCGGCGCATTCCTCGCCGTGCCCGTCGCGGCCGTCGGCGCGGTGGTCATCCGGTACCTCGGTGAGCAGATCGACCACCGCCTCGAGGACGACGCGCTGCTCGACGCCGCCGAGGCGACCGCCGACGGCACCGCCACCGCGAACCCGGAGCCGGCGCCGGAGGAACCGAGCCCGCTCCAACCGGCACTCCCGAGCGGGAACTCCTCGGGGCCGACAGCGGAGTCCGCGCAGAGTTAGCCGGCGATCATCTCGACGGTGGACCCGGTCCGGCCCCGCACCACGTGCAGCCGGCTCGGGATCCGCTGCCGCATCTCGTCCACGTGGCTGACGATGCCGACCACGCGGCCGCCCTCGCGTAGTTCGTCGAGCACACCCATCACCAGGTCGAGGGTGTCGGCGTCGAGGGTGCCGAAGCCCTCGTCGATGAACATCGTGTCGAGCACCACACCGCCGGACTCGGCGGCCACGACGTCGGCGAGACCGAGTGCCAGCGACAGCGACGCGAGGAACGACTCGCCACCAGAGAGCGTCTTCGCCGAGCGGACGACGCCGGTGTAGTCGTCACGGATGTCCAGGCCCAGCCCGCCGCGGCGGCCACGCGAACCGGCCTCGTCGGAGTGCACGAACTCGTAGCGTCCGGCCGACATCCGGCGCAGCCGCACCGACGCCGACACCGCGACCTCCTCGAGCCGAGAGGCCAGGACGTACGACCGCAGCGACATCTTGCGCGAGTTCTGGCCGCGCCCCTCGACGACGTCGGCCAGTCCGGCCAGCTCGTCGTGCTGCGCCAGCACCGGCCCCAGGCCCTTCATCGCGGCCGCGAGTTGGGTCGTCAACCGCTCGACGTTGGTGCGGCGGGTCTCCGCCTCGGCCACCACCGTGGCGGCAACCTCCACCGCCGTCGCGGCCTCGCGCGCCGTCGCTTCCGGCACCGACGGGTCCACCGGGTCGAGGGCCGCGATCGCCTGGACGTCGGGTTCGGACAGCACCGCGTTGGCGGCGACGAGCCGGTCCCGGGCCGCGGTCAGGACCGCATCGATCTGCTCGATCCGCGCCGCGGGCCGCACCGCCGCAAGCGCCTCGGCCAGCGAGGCGAAGCCGGCGTCGGCCGCTGCCGTTTGTGCCCGGTCCGACAGTTCACGTGCGGCGGTGTCGAGCGTGGCGGCGCGATCGCGGGCGTCGAGCAATTCGGCGGCCCGGGTCGCGAGGACATCAAACCGCTCCCGCCGGGCCGGCACGCTCCGATCGGTCCCGGCAGCCTCCACCATCCGGTCGCGCATCCGGCGGACCTGTTCGTCGGCGGACTCGATGCGCGTCTCGAGCGCGGTGCGCTCGTTGTCCACCGCGCGCGACTGTTCTTCCAACTGCACACCGCGGGAACGCAGTTCGTCTACCGCACCGGTCGCCCGCGCGAGCCTGGCCGCTGCGTCCCGCGCGCGCTCGACGTCGGCGGTCGCGACAGCATGCGCCTGCCGCAGCGCGTCACGGTCCCCGTCGCCGCCACGCTGGATCAGCAGATCCGCGGTCCGTTCGAGCTGGGTGACCCGCTCGGTCTCCGCCTCGAATGCGGAGGCGGCCTTCTGTTCGGCGACCCGTGCGGCGTCCTCGTCGGCCTTGGTGACGGTGGAGTCGCCGGGACGCGCGGGCTCGGGATGCTCGACCGAGCCGCAGACCGCACACTTGTCGCCGTCGACCAGTTCCGCGGCGAGCTCGGCAGCCATGCCGGCGATGCGCCGCTCCCGCAGGTCGAGCAATCGGTCCCGAGCGTCCTGGTGGCGGGTCCTGGCGTTCGCGGCGCCCTGGCGTCGTTCGCCCAGGGAGGCGCGGGTCGACATCAACTCGGTCGCCGCGGCCGCGGCGTCCGCGGCGCGGGCGCAGGTCTCCTCCAGGGCCGGCAATGCCGCCTGCGCATGCTCGGCGGACCGCACCGCCTCCTCCGCCGCGCGCAGTTCCTCCGGCCACTGCACGCGGGCGCTCGCCAGCTCCTGCGCGCGGCGGGACAGCTCGGCGCCGCGGCCACGCATCGCCTCCAGATCGCGACCGAGCTGATCGGCGGTCCGGGCCTCCGCGAGCAGGGCGTCCAGGCGGACCACCTCCGCGGTCCAGTCCCGCGCCTGCGCCCGGATCGTGTCCCGGTCCGTCTCGGTCTGCGGCCACGACAGCGGGGCGACCAGACCGGCACCGTCCGCGGATGCGCTCAGGCCGTCGGCGAGGGCACGGGCGCGCGAGACCGCGGTCTCGGCGTCCCGCGCGGCGGACTCGGCATCCACGGCGACGGCACCAACGGCGGCGGCGCGACGTGCGCGGTCGACCTCGGCGGCGAGTTCGTCACGCTCGGCTGCACCCGACTCGAGCTGCGCCAGTTCGGCATTCGCGCGGGCCCGTCGAAGCTGGAGGTCGTGCACGCGACGTGACTCGGCGGCGGCAGCGCGCGCCTTCTCCTCGACCGTGCGGGTACGTGCGAGTTCCACCGACGCCAGGTCGACCGTCTCGGCCGCCTGCTCCAGCAGTTTCCTCGACCAGCTCAGTGGGTCGCCTTCGGTGCCCACCTCGATGCCCGCGGCGGTCGAGACCCGCGCCAGCAGCAGGTCCACCTGCTTGCGGTGCTCCTCGACCCGGGCCGCGCTGGCCCGCCGCCGGTCCACGAACCACTGCTCGACGGACTTGAACCGAATGGTGTCGAACAGTTTCTCGAGCAGCTTGCCGCGGTCCTCGTTGTCGGCCCGCAGGAACTTCGCGAACTCCCCCTGGGGCAGCAGCACCACCTGGAAGAACTGATCCGAGGTCATCCCCAGCAGCCGCTCGACCTCCCGCGCGATGTCGGGGATCCGGGACAGGTTCTCGCCGTTGCCGTCCAGCCACTCGAGCGTCGCCTTCGCGTTCTCCGTGATGGTCCCCGCGCCGCGCTTCTTGGCTCGCTGGTACTCGGGCGAGCGGGTGAGGCGTAGCCGGCGTCCCCCGATGGTCGCCTCGAGCCGGACGGTCGGCACCGAGCCCTCCGGCGCATGGTCCGACAGCAGTCGCTTGCCGTCCTTGCGGGCGCCGGGCACCGTGCCGTACAGCGCGAACGCCACCGCGTCGAGGATCGTCGTCTTGCCCGCGCCCGTCTGGCCGTGCAGCAGGAACAGTCCGTCCGAGCCGAGCTCGTCGAAGTCGACCTCGACGGTCCGGGCGAACGGCCCGAACGCGCTCACCTCCAGGTTGTGCAGCCTCACGCCGAGACCTCCATCGCGTCGGCGCGCGGGGCGCCGCCGGACACCGACTCCTCCGGCGCAGTGGAACTGCGCAGCGCCTGCTCGAGCAGGCGCACCTCCCCCACCGTCGCGCCGCTGCGGACATCGGAGACGAAGCTCTGCGCCACCTCCAGGTCCGAGCGCCCGCGCACCCGGTCACGGTACTTGAGCTCCGGATTTCCTTCGGGGCGTTGCCATTCCATGTGCACGGCATACGGGAACCGGGTCTGCAGGGCGCGCATCGCGTCGACCGGCCGGAGCGGATCGGTGAGCACCGCGGACACGTAGTGCTCCTCCGCGGATGCGAACGCCGCGTCACTGAGCAGTTCGTCGAGCGTTCCGACCAGCTGGCTGAGCCCCCGCACGACCGGCAGATCGATCCGCTCCACCGCGGCGAGCCCGTCCGCGTCGACGTCGACCAACCACACCGACTTGCGGTGCGAGCGCTCCCCGAACGAGTACGGCAGCGGCGAGCCGCTGTAGCGGACGTGCTCGGCCAGCGTCTGCGGCGAGTGCAGGTGCCCGAGTGCGACATAGTCGACACCGTCGAACGCGGACGCCGACACCGTCTCGACGCCACCGACCGAGATCGAGCGCTCCGAGCCGGTCGCCTCGCCGCCGACGACGAAGGCGTGCGCGAGCAGCACCGAGCGCAGCCCCGACGCATCCGCTCTGCGCGTATCGAGATCCGCGCGGACGCGGGCCATCGCGACGTCGAGGATGTCGGCGTGCGAACGCGCGTGGGGCGCGTCGAGCTCCGCGCGTGTGATCTCGGGCTCGAGGTAGGGGATGCCGTAGAACGCGACCGGGCCGTGCTCGTCGTCGAGCAGCACCGGGGTATCCAACTCCCCCACCCGGGTCAGGAGGTGCAGGCCACCGGCCGCCGCGAACGCCGCACCCGCGCCGAGGCGCACCGGCGAGTCGTGATTACCCGATGTGGCGACAATCACCGCACCGGCTGCCCGGATCGCCTCGAAGCCCCGGTTGCAGACCTTGACCGCGTCCGCACTCGGGATCGAACGGTCGTACACGTCACCGGGGACGACCACGACGTCGACATCGCGCGCGGTGACCGTCTCCGCGATCGCATCGAGCACCCGCGCCTGGTCGTCGAGCAGGTCGACGCCGTGGAACGTGCGACCGATGTGCCAGTCGGACGTGTGCAGGATCCTCATGCCGCAAGACGGTAGAGCACACCGCCGACACCACGCCGATGTGGACGTGGCAGTCTCGGCTGTGTCACGAGGATGCTCGAGCGCCGGCCGGCAGCCTTCGCATCGGCCGATTTCTCGGCTTCCGACGGTCCCGCCAACGAATCAACCCGACCGTTAGCGACTACTGTCGAAGTGTGTCCGCAACCCAACGTGCTAGATCCGGGGTGCCGCTCGACCAGAGATCGGCCCTCCCCACCATTCCCGGCATACCCGCCTGGGGAGCTGTCGCAGTCGCCGCTGGGTTGACCTTCCTCGGCTTCGCATTCGACGGTATGTCGGGCAACGAGCTGACCTCGACCTTCTCGACGATGTACTTCCTCGGGTGTGTGCTGGCGGTCCTCGCCGTCCGCCAGCGGGGATTGTTCACCGCGGTCGTGCAGCCGCCGCTGCTCCTGTTCGTCGCGGTGCCGATCGGTCAGCAGGTGCTCACCGACAATGCCGGCACCGGACTCAAGGACCTCGCGTTCAACGTCGCGATTCCACTGGTCAACCGCTTCCCGTTGATGCTGGCCGCCACTGTCGTGGTGGCGCTGATCGCCGGCGCCCGGACGTTCCTCGTCCAGCAGAGCAAGAGTGCACCCGCTCGTTCCCGTGGTCGGCGGACGTCCGCCCGTCCCGCCCGCACCGAGGCGCGCACGGATCGCCGCGACGAGCAGGCCCCCGCCGCCCGCCGTTCGCGCCCCCGCCGTGATGCCCGTGAGCCCGACCGCGAACCCATCCGTGATCCTCGCGTCTCGCGCCCGTCCCACGACCCCGCCACGGCGCATGCGCCGTCGTACAACGGCACCTACGCGGGCCCCGACCAGCGTCGCGGACGCGACGGGTATCACGACCCCGTTCCCCGCGAGCCGATTCGTCACGAGCCGATCCGCCGGGAGCCGGTCTATCGCGACACGGCACGCAGGGAGAACGCGCGTCGCGACAATGTGTACGACGAGCCGATCGCCAGGAACCGCGAGCCCCTCGATCGCGATCCGATCCCGGTCCGCACGGCCCGCCCGGTGGCAGATGCCCCCGCGCACCCGATGCCGCAGGTCCGCTACCGCCAGCGCCGCGAACCCCCGATCGATCAGTAGCCGAAACCGAAAAACCGCCCTGGGACGAAACCTCGTCCAGGGGCGGTCTTCGTTCGCTGGGTGGCCGCTATGCGCGGGCGGCCCGCAGCTCACGCGGCAAGGCGAACACGAGCGTCTCGTTGGCGGTGGTCACCGGCTGTACGTCGTCGAAACCGTGCTCGGCGAGCAGGTCGATGACGCCTCGGACCAGGATCTCCGGTACCGAGGCACCCGACGTGATGCCGACCGTGCGGACCCCGTCGAGCCAGGCGAGGTCCACCTCACGGGCGTAATCCACCAGATACGCGGCCCGGGCGCCCGCACCGAGCGCGACCTCGACCAGGCGCACCGAGTTCGACGAGTTCCGCGAGCCGACGACGATCACCAGATCGCATTCGGGGGCCATCGCCTTGACCGCGACCTGACGGTTCTGGGTGGCGTAGCAGATGTCGTCGCTCGGCGGATCCTGCAGCTTCGGGAACTTCTGCCGCAGGCGCTCGACGGTCTCCATGGTCTCGTCGACCGACAGCGTCGTCTGCGACAGCCAGATCACCTTGTCCTCGTCGCGAACCGTGATCGAGTCCACCGAGTCGGGACCGTCGACGATCTGCACGTGCTCGGGTGCCTCACCGGCGGTGCCCTCGACCTCCTCGTGACCCTCGTGGCCGATCAGCAGGATGTCGTAGTCGTCGCGGGCGAACCGCTTGGCCTCCTGGTGCACCTTGGTCACCAGCGGGCACGTCGCGTCGATGGTGTGCAGGCTGCGCTCCGCGGCCGCCGCATGCACGGCCGGGGACACCCCGTGTGCTGAGAACACGAGTACCGAGTTCTCGGGCACCTCGTCGGTCTCGTCGACGAAGACGACGCCCCGCTCCGCGAGCGTGTCCACGACGTGCCGGTTGTGCACGATCTCCTTGCGCACGTAGATCGGAGCACCGTGCTTCTCGAGTGCCTTCTCGACCGTCTCGACCGCGCGGTCGACGCCCGCGCAGTAGCCACGCGGCTCGGCGAGAAGGATCCGCTTGCCCGCACCGGCCGCGTCGGAACCCGCAGATCGTGCGATACCCAGATTGAGAGGAACTGCCGAAGACATGACCCCAGCCTACGGGGCAGGTCGTCGCCCACCCCCGCAGCACACGGCCACTCGCCGACGTTCGGTCCCGTCAGCTACCAAATAGCGCCATCGTGAGGCAGGCTGTTTGCATGATCCGTCCCCCGTTCGTGGCGCGCGTCGCCGCCGGAATGGCCATCACGGCCTACGAAGAGGCGCTCAAGCTGCCGTCCACGGCCGTGACACTGCCGATGACCGCGGTCAGCCAGGTCCTGCAGACGACGATGCGGATGCAGCAGTCCATGACTGCGCTCGCGATCAAGGGCGACCAGGCGTTCTGCCTGCTCAACCGAGCCGAGGAGGAACCGTCGTGGGCGGTGTTCGACGAGGACCACACCTCCGACTTCGACACCGACGGTGAAGTCGATGTCGACGACGACCGGCCCGCGGCACCGGGCAGGTTCGCGCTGTACTCGATGACGCCCGCCGACAACGGCGACGCGGGGGAACCGGCGTCGAACCCGGCGGCCCCCACCGCGAAGACGACCCCGGAGAAGACGACCGACGATTCCGACGAGATCCCGGTTCCGGAGATCGCCGAGGAACTCGACTACGCGGCGCTCACGCTCGCCCAACTGCGCTCTCGCCTGCGGTCGCTGTCGGTGGAGGATCTGACGACGCTGCTCGAGTACGAGGAGCGCACCGCGGCCCGGGCGCCGTTCCAGACCATGCTCGCCAACCGCATCACCTCCGCCAAAGCCAAGTGACTTCCGCGCGCCCCGCCTCCGCCGCCAGCGGCCCGTCGACCAGCACGGCCGAACAGCCCTGGCCGGTCCGGACCGTCTCCACCAAGGTCGCGCAGTGGATCGATCGACTCGGCAGTGTGTGGGTCGAAGGTCAGATCACCCAGATCAACGCCAGGCCGGGGACACGGACCGCGTTTCTCGTCCTGCGCGATCCGTCGGTCGACATGTCGTTGTCGGTGACGTGCTCGCCGCAACTGCTGCGGGACGCCCCCGTACCGCTCACCGAGGGCAGCCGGGTGGTGATGTTCGGCAAGCTGTCGTTCTACACCGGCCGCGGCAGCGTCTCGCTGCGGGTGACGGAGATCCGCGCGGTCGGCATCGGCGAACTGCTGGCCCGGATCGAGCGGCTGCGCGCGCTGCTGGCCGCAGAGGGCCTGTTCGACCCGCGGCTCAAGCGTCCGCTGCCGTTCCTGCCCGGCACGATCGGCCTCGTCACCGGACGGGCCAGCGCTGCCGAACGGGACGTGCTCAGCGTTGCCGAGCGCCGCTGGCCGGCCGTGCGGTTCGAGGTTCGCAACACCGCCGTGCAGGGCCCCACCGCGGTGCCGCAGATCATCGAAGCGCTCGAGGAACTGGACCGCGACCCACGCGTGGACGTGATCATCCTCGCCCGCGGCGGCGGCAGCGTCGAGGATCTGCTGCCGTTCTCGGACGAGACGCTGTGCCGCGCGATCGTCAAGTGCACCACCCCGGTGGTGAGCGCGATCGGCCACGAACCGGACAGCCCGCTCAGTGACCACGTCGCCGATCTGCGGGCGGCCACGCCCACCGACGCCGCCAAGCGGGTCGTGCCGGACGCCGTCGCCGAGCAGGCACTGGTGTCCGATCTGCGGCAGCGGAGCGCCGCCGCACTGCGGAACTGGGTGCAGCGCGAGTCTCATCTGGTCGCGCAACTCCGCAGCCGCCCGGTACTCGCCGACCCGCTGCAGGCCGTCGACCGTCGGGCCGAGGAAGTCGAACGGTTGCGTGACGCCGCGCGCCGGGACGTGACGCGCGCGATCGCCACCGAGTCGACCACCGTCGAACATCTCCAGGCCCGACTGACGACCCTCGGGCCGGCCGCGACCCTCGCGCGGGGCTACGCGGTGGTCCAGCGGGTGTTGGGGGACGCCGAACCCGAGGTGCTGCGGTCGGTGGACGACGCGCCGCCGGGAACGCAGATTCGAGTCAGATTGGCAGACGGCGCCGTCCGTGCCGCCGTGATGGGAAGAGAGTCCTGAGCAACCATGAGCAACTCTGATGTCGCCGAACTCGGCTACGAGGCGGCCCGGGACGAACTGGTCGTCGTCGTGAAGACCCTCGAGCTGGGTGGCCTCGACCTGGACGAATCGCTGGCGCTGTGGGAGCGCGGCGAGGCGCTGGCGAAGCGCTGCGAGGAGCATCTCGCCGGTGCCCGCAAGCGGGTCGAGGACGCGCTCGCCCACTCCGACAACGCGGCAGACGCGACAGACGACGACTAGCCGACGGCGGTGTCTGCCGCGAGCCGCGGTCCTAGCGCTGCAACGGCTCGACGCCGCTGATCGCGGTCGCGAGCTGTGTGAAGTCTTCCGCCGGGGCCGGCCCGGTGACAAGCACGCGGGCGTCTCCGAAGTCGGAGATCCAGATCGCCTCGGAGTCACCGTCGTCGAACACGTCCCACGTGCGGCCGCCGATCTGCTCGGTGCCGGTCTGGATGCGCGGCTCCCCGGCGATGAACGGGACCAGTGCCTCGACGGTGGCATCACTCTGGGTCAGCTGGATGTAGCGGCCGACCTCGGTGATGAACCCGATGTTGCTCGAGTCGCCGCCACCGTCACCGGAGACGATGCTCCGGCTGCCCGAGTTCGGGGTCCAGCCCTCGGGGATCTCCGGCTGCCGGATCGGGAACCCGAGCTCGCGGGAGTCGTACTTGAACGCGGCGTCGGCGTCGAAGCTGGGGATCGGACCCGGCTTGGGGCCACCCGGGCTGAACGAGCACTGGCTCGCGATTGCCGCGATCAGCAGACACGCCAGGACGAGCGGGATGAGCGACCACGCCATGTCGTGGCCGTTCTGCAGAATGCGGGGCTTCTTCTCTGGCACGGTGTCCAGTATTCCTGTTCCGCCGTCGAGGTGGCCCAGCAGCCCACTCATCGTGGGGGTTCTGAAAGAATCATCTCGAGATTCGTCCACCGAATCGACGGCACGGCCGCACTGCGGTCGGCCGTCCCATCGTGTCGGCCACCACATCGCGCCGACCGTGACTGCAGCAGGAGGCACTGCCCATGACGGCCAGCACCCCATCGAGTCGCCGCGAGGCCCCCGACCGCAACCTCGCACTCGAGTTGGTGCGCGTCACCGAGGCGGGCGCCCTGGCAGCCGGCCGGTGGGTCGGACGTGGCGACAAGGAGGGTGGCGACGGCGCCGCCGTCGACGCGATGCGTGAACTCGTCTCCTCTGTCTCGATGAACGGCGTCGTCGTCATCGGTGAGGGCGAGAAGGACGAAGCGCCGATGCTGTACAACGGCGAGCACGTTGGCAACGGTGACGGCCCGGACTGCGACTTCGCGGTCGACCCGGTCGACGGCACGACGCTGATGTCGAAGGGCATGCCGAACGCGATCTCCGTGCTCGCGGTCGCCGAGCGCGGCGCGATGTTCGACCCGTCCGCCGTGTTCTACATGGAGAAGATCGCGGTCGGCCCCGAGGCCGCCGACGTCATCGACATCAGCGATCCGATCGCCGAGAACATCAAGCGCGTCGCCAAGATCAAGAAGGCGTCGGTCTCCGACGTCACGGTGTGCATCCTGGATCGTCCGCGCCACGCCGAGCTGATCCAGTCGGTCCGCGACACCGGTGCGCGCATCCGCCTGATCTCCGACGGCGATGTCGCCGGCGCCATCGCCGCGGCCCGCCCCGAGTCCGGCACGGACATGCTCGTCGGCATCGGCGGCACCCCGGAGGGCATCATCGCCGCGGCCGCAATGCGCTGCATGGGCGGTGTCCTGCAGGGCAAGCTGGCCCCGAAGGACGACGAGGAGCGCCAGAAGGCGATCGACGCCGGCCACGACCTGGACCGCGTGCTCGTCACCGAGGACCTCGTCTCCGGCGAGAACGTCTTCTTCTGCGCGACCGGTGTCACCGACGGTGACCTGCTGCGCGGCGTCCGCTACTACGGCGGCGGCGCGTCGACCCAGTCGATCGTCATGCGCTCGAAGTCGGGCACGGTCCGCATGATCGACGCCTACCACCGCCTCGAGAAGCTGAGCGAGTACTCGGCCATCGATTTCCAGGGTGTCGACGGAGCCATCCCGCCGTCGTTCTGACGGGTTCTCCGGCAATACACCAGCTGAAGGGTCCCTTCGTGCGCTGCGAGCGCACGAAGGGACCCTTCGGCCGTTGTGGCGGTGGCAAGCTGGGTCCATGACCGACAGCACCGATCCCCAGTTCCGCATCGAGCACGACACGATGGGCGAGGTCCGCGTCCCGGTCGACGCGCTGTGGCGCGCGCAGACGCAACGGGCCGTCGAGAACTTCCCGATCTCCGGCCGCGGCCTCGAACGCGCACAGATCCGCGCGATGGGGCTCCTCAAGGCCGCCTGCGCACAGGTCAACAAGGATCTCGGGCTACTCGAACCGCAGAAGGCGGACGCGATCATCGCCGCTGCCGCCGAGATCGCCGACGGTCGCCATGACGACCAGTTCCCGATCGACGTGTTCCAGACCGGCTCGGGCACCAGCTCCAACATGAACGCCAACGAGGTCATCGCGAGCCTCGCCGCGAACGCCGGCGTGACCGTGCACCCCAACGACGACGTCAACATGTCGCAGTCGTCCAACGACACCTTCCCCACCGCCACGCACGTCGCCGCCACCGAGGCCGCCGTCAAGGACCTCGTGCCCGCGCTGGATCACCTGCGGCTCGCCCTGTTCGACAAGGCCACCCAGTGGAAGACGGTGGTCAAGTCCGGCCGTACGCATCTGATGGACGCCGTCCCGGTCACCCTGGGTCAGGAGTTCGGTGGCTATGCCCACCAGATCGAGGCAGGAATCGAGCGAGTGCTCGCGACGCTCCCCCGCCTGGGTGAACTGCCCATCGGCGGCACCGCCGTCGGCACCGGGCTCAATGCGCCCGACGGGTTCGGCCCGCGCGTCGTCGCCGAACTCGTCCGCAGCACCGGGCTGGACGCCCTGACCCCGGCCCGCAACAGTTTCGAGGCGCAGGCCGCCCGCGACGGCCTGGTCGAGGCGTCCGGCGCGCTGCGCACCGTCGCGGTGTCCCTGACGAAGATCGCCAACGACATCCGCTGGATGGGGTCGGGGCCGCTCACCGGTCTCGGTGAGATCCGGCTGCCCGACCTGCAGCCCGGCAGTTCGATCATGCCCGGCAAGGTCAATCCCGTTCTGCCCGAGGCGGTCACGCAGGTCGCGGCCCAGGTCGTCGGCAACGACGCCACCGTTGCGTGGGGCGGCGCCGCGGGCGCGTTCGAGCTCAACGTCTACATCCCGGTGATGGCCCGCAACCTGCTCGAGTCGTTCCGGCTGCTGGCCAACGTCTCCCGGCTGTTCGCCGACCGCTGCATCGTGGGGTTGGAGGCGAACGAGGAGCACCTGCGTACGCTCGCGGAGTCGTCGCCGTCGATCGTCACCCCACTCAACTCGGCGATCGGCTACGAGGAGGCGGCCGCGGTCGCCAAGCAGGCGCTCGGGGAGAAGAAGACCATCCGCCAGACGGTGATCGACCGCGGACTGATCGGCGACGGGCTGACGGAGGCCGAACTGGATCGGCGGCTCGATGTACTCGCCATGACGAAGGTGGAGCCCACCGAGTAGACCGAGGCCCGCGGATTCCCCTGCGGTGCACGGCACACCGGCCTACCATCCGACTGGAGAGAAGGGCCCACCATGCGCGTATTCCGTCGCGGTGCACTCGCGGTCGCGGTCGTGTGTCGGTGCTGGCGACCGCATGCAGTTCCGCCCCGAACGAGAATACGGCGGCGCCTCCGCTGTCCGAGGCCTCGGTGGCCGACGCCGTCGCGCAGCCTCGAGCGACTACGACTGCTGCCGCTCGAACCGTTCCGGGATTCCTACGCCTACACCAACTTCGGACTCACAGCGGCCGTGGGACACATGAAGGTCGACGGCAAGGACGCCGCGCAGGCGGTGCGCGAGCCCGACGCCCAGTCCCCGGCCGGCGGCGTCAGCTCGTCGGTCACCGATCTCACCGCGTGGCTGAAGATGCTGCTGGCCGACGGGCAGGTCGACGGGAGGCAACTGATTCCCGCCGAGGCGCTGCTGCCGGCGATCTCCCCGCAGAGCGTCTCGTCGCCGCCCACCGGCCCGGACGCGCGCGCCGGCTTCTACGGGTTCGGGTTCAACGTCGGCACGAGCCCCGCCGGACGGGTCACGCTCAGCCACTCCGGGGCCTTCTCGCTGGGCGCCGCCACGAACTTCGTCGCGATCCCCTCCGCCGACGTCGAGATCGCCGCCCTCACCAACGCGGCGCCGGTCGGCGTACCGGAGACTCTCACCGCCGAATTCGCGGATCTGGTGCAGTTCGGCGAGATCCGGGAGGACTGGACGGCGCTGTACAAGGAGAAGTTCTCCGAGTTCGACGCCCCGGAAGGATCGATCTCCAAGGCCACCTTCACCGGGAACACCGTCGTGCTCGAGTCCTTCGACACCGACCACCTCGGCACCTTCACCAGGAGTGCACCATGAACACGACATCGGACGCCGACCGCCGCGACGCTGCCGTCCGAGTGGTCGAGGACTTCTTCTCGGCACTCGCCGACATGGACGTGGACCGCGCCGTCGCACACCTCACGGACGACATCGTCTGGCAGAACCGGACACTGCCGACGCTGCGCGGCCTGCCCGCGGTGACCCGGGCGCTCGCGTTCGCGAATCGCCCGGCGTGCCGATTCGACGCCGTGATGCACCACGTCGCGAGCGACGGCGACACCGTGCTCAGCGACCGCACCGACACGCTCTACATCGGGCCGCTGCGGTCCACGTTCTGGGTGTGCGGAACGTTCGAGATGCGCGACGGCCGGATCGCGCTCTGGCGGGACCGCTTCAGCTGGGGCAACCTCGCCGTCGGCACCGTGACGGCGACGGCCCGCTCCCTCCTTCGGCGGTAGCGGTCCGAAGTGCAGCCCTCCCGCGAACGGCACCTGCTCGACCGCCGAGTTCCGGCGTAGTGCATGCAGATTCGGACAACCCCTGAATCCTGAACATCTTCGGCCAAATTTCCGATTAACGCTCGAAGTCGGCAATCGCGTCGATATCCTCCGCCGGGCGCGGCTTCACGCGCCGATTCCAACCGTCCGAAGGAGTGTTCGTTGGCAAGGATTGCTCGACTTCTCACCGGCGCAGTCGCGTCGGCAGCGGTACTGACGGCCCTGACCGGGGTCGCGTCAGCCCAGACCGGCAGCCTCGGGTCTGTCGGGACCGACAGTCTCGGGAACATCGGGACCGGCAGTCTCCGCTCCCTCGGGACTGGCAGCGACGGACCTTCCGAGGTGAACCTGGACGAGGCATTCCCGGGGATGCGGATCAACTTCGACGGCCAGGAGGGGTACTTGGGCAGCGACCTCGGCGACGGCAGGAAGGGGACATCGGGAGTTTGCACGCTCGGGGTCGTCGGCACCGATTCCGCGGGACGTAACGTCGGCATCACCGCAGGGCACTGCAACCCCGGCACCGCGCTCTGGGACCTCAATCCCAAGCACCCGGGCGCGACCCGCGGCGTCGAGAACCTCGAGAACAACCATCCGGTGTTCAACACCCGCACCGCGAACGGCGCAGAACCGATCGGCTGGATCCGCTGGGTGGACGACAACACCTGCGATACCGATCCGATCGACGTCTTTCCGAACGGCGCGAAGTGTGTCCTGAAGGACCCCGTCACCGGCGCGGAGACTCCCGCAGTGGACCACACCGATCCCGACAGCACGACCGACTACATGGTCATCGAGTTCGCGCCGCGCATGCGGTTGACCAGTCAGGTCAAGGACAAAAACGGCCATGAGGTGATGAGCACCACCGGGGACACCAAGTTCAAGATCGACTCGATCTTCCGGGATGCCAGTGGCGCGGTCGCCGTGCCGACGAACCCACAGTACGTGGAGAACTTCGGGTCGTCCTCGGACCGCCGCACCATCGAAGAACGATTCACGGGGTGGGCGGACGATCTTCTGTTCCAGGCCAGCGCCCCTAGTTCCGGCGTAGTCGGCGCAGCCATGGACGGCGGACTGTTCCGCTCGGGCGCGGCATTCGTTCCCGGCGATTCGGGCGGCCCGGTGGCTCTACGCGGGACGGGACAGTGGGTCGGCATCATCACGGCCACTGACGGGACCGTGCTGATGCCGTGGGTGAACACGTCGGCGAAGAACATCCTCGCGGATCTCAACCCCCGCGGCGTCGTCGGAAGCGGATTCACGCCGAGCACCAGCTGACAACGTGGCGGCGGCCGTGTGCGCTCGGCGGGCCGTACCCGCTGAGCACACACGGCCGGCGCGACGGCAGACCTAGTAGGCTCGCAGTCCGTGCGGTACCGGCGATGCGTGCTGCCAGACCCCACACAGGAAGCCGACGGCGATGACCGAACAGCACCAGAACACCTCCCCCGCATTCCAGGCCGGACTCGACGTCCGCACCGAGGTGATGGGCGCCGACTTCGTCGAACGGGCCTTCGAGCGCACCCGCGGCACGGACTCGGAGGACATCCAGGAATTCATCACCGAACACGTGTGGGGTTCGGTGTGGACGCGGCCGGGCCTGGACCGCCGCAGCCGCAGCCTGATCAACCTCGGCATGCTCATCGCGCTGCGCGCCGAGAACGAACTGCGCGGCCACGTGCGCGGCGCGCTGCGGAACGGGCTGACCCGCAACGAGATCGTCGAGGCCGTCATCCACGCGAGCGCCTACTGCGGCGCCCCCGCCGGACTGGCCGCGATGCGCGTCGTGCAGGAGGTCCTCGAGGCCGAACTGGGGCCGCTCAGCGAGGACTGACGGACCGGCCCGCCTTCGCCGCAATATCCAGGGCCGCAAGGTAACCGAACACCAGTGCGGGGCCGATGGTGGCGCCCGGTCCGGCGTACGTGTGCCCCATCACCGGCGCACTGGTGTTACCGGCCGCGTACAGCCCGTCGATCACCGAGCCGTCCTCACGCAGGGCCCGTCCCGCGACGTCGGTGACGATGCCACCCTTGGTACCCAGGTCGCCGGGCACCATCTGCGCGGCATAGAACGGCGCCTTGGTGAGCTCACCGAGACTGGGATTGGGCTTGTTGGTGATGTCGCCGTAGTAGTGCTCGTACTTGCTCTCGCCGCGGTGGAAGTCCTCGTCGACGCCGGTGCGGGCGAAGCCGTTGAACTGTCGGACCGTCGCGGCGAGCGTGCCGGCCGGGATCCCGATCTTCTCGGCCAGCGCCTCGACGGTGGACGCCTTGACGATCGCCCCGCTCTCGAGCCACTTGCGCGGCAGCGGACTGCGCGCGGTCACCCCGGCGAACAGGTAGCGGTCGCGGTAGGTCTGGTCGAAGATCAGCCAGCAGGGCAGGTTCTCGCCCGGACCGTCACCCTGACCGAACTCGCCTCCGTACATGCGGTGCGTCGCCTCGACGTAGGGCAGTGACTCGTTCATGAAGCGCTCGCCGCGGTCGTTGACCATGATGCTGCGCGGCAGCGACCGCTCCGCGAGCGCGAACCACGGTCCCCGCGGCAGCGGAATGGACGGGGCCCACCATGCGTCGTCCATGAAATCGATTGCGGCGCCGACCTTCAGACCCGCATTGATGCCGTCGCCGGTGTTGGACGGGGCGCCGATGGTCCAGTCCGCACCGATCGGCGCCCGCTGATACTTCTTGCGCATCTCGTCGTTGGCGTCGAATCCGCCGCAGGCCAGCACGACACCGTGCTCGGCGCGCAGCGTGGATGTCCGACCGCCGGACTCGACCACCACACCGGTGACCTTCCCGTCCTCGACGACCAGGTCGACCAGTCCGGTGTTCAGGCGCAACGGAATTCCGGCCTCACGCACCCCCAGCAGCAACTCGGCCATCAGTGCGCCGCCCATGCCGATGAGCTTCTGCCGGCGCGCCTTGGCCACGAAGGTTCGCATGCCCACCCGGACCATCCGAACCGGCCCGCGCCAGTGCCGCAGTCCGGTGCTGAGCCACCGGTAATCCGACTGCTTCACTACGACGTTCAGCGGAGCCTTGCTGTACGTCGGGTGCAGGGTGCCGAGGTCGGACCCCAGCTTGGCGGCATCGAACGGCTTCGGCTCGCAGGACCGCCCGGTCGACAGGCCGCCCGGCGCCTCCGGGTAGTAGTCCGAATAGTTCTTCACCCACTCGAGATTCAGCGCCGAGTGGTCGATGAGGAACTGCAGGGCTTCGGGGCCACGGTCGATGTAGGTGTCGATCCGGGCCGGATCCACTCCGGGCCCGATGATGCTGTGCAGGTAGGTGCGGGCGGCCTCGACGTCGTCGGCGGGCGCCTCCCGCTTCAGCACGGAGTTGCCGGGGATCCACACGCCGCCGCCCGAACGCGACGTCGAGCCGCCCCAGTACTCGGACTTCTCGACGATGACGACCTTCAGGCCCTGTGCGGCGGCCGTGATCGCAGCGGACATACCGGCCCCGCCGGCACCCACCACGACCACGTCGAACTGTTCGTCCCGTTCCGTCTGCGCTGCCATGACCGCTCCTGATCCGAGTGTGAAATAGAGTGCCCAAAATCTAGAACACGTTTCACTATTGATCAACGATTTGGCGCAGAAACCTAGCCTGAACTGGCCTTATCCCTTCGGCGATCCGGACTCACGGACTGATATTGACTACCACTCCGGCCCGGGCGCCGTGGCCGAATGTCACACACGTTCAATCCAGCTGAACGTGTGTGACATTCGGCCGGTCGGGGTCAGGCGGTGGGACCGAACTCCTCGAGCATCTCCGTCACCAGGGCCGCGATGGGCGAACGCTCACTGCGGGTGAGGGTGACGTGCGCGAACAGCGGGTGTCCCTTGAGCTTCTCGATGACCGCCGCGACGCCGTCGTGTCGGCCGACACGCAGGTTGTCACGCTGGGCGACGTCGTGGGTGAGCACCACTCGCGAACCGCTGCCGAGCCGGGACAGCACGGTGAGCAGGACGTTGCGTTCGAGCGACTGCGCCTCGTCGACGATCACGAACGAATCGTGCAGCGAGCGGCCACGAATGTGCGTGAGCGGCAACACTTCCAGCATGCCACGGCTGAGCACCTCTTCCATCACCTCGGGGCTCGCGAGGCCGTCGAGGGTATCGAAGACGGCCTGCGCCCACGGCCCCATCTTCTCGCTCTCGCTGCCGGGCAGGTAGCCGAGTTCCTGGCCGCCGACCGCGTACAGCGGCCGGAACACGACGACCTTGCGGTGACTGCGCCGTTCGAGCACCGCCTCGAGCCCCGCCGTCAGCGCCAGCGCGGACTTGCCGGTGCCTGCCTTGCCGCCGAGCGAAACGATGCCGACGCTCTCGTCGAGCAGCAGATCGAGTGCGACGCGTTGCTCCGCGGAGCGGCCGTGGAGGCCGAACGCCTCCCGCTCGCCCCGCACCAGTTGCACCCGCTTGTCCGCGGTGACCCGCCCCAGCGCGCTCGACCGTTCGCCCAGCAGTCGGATACCCGTGTGGCACGGCAACTCCCGGGCCTCGTCCAGATCAACGATCCCCTCGGAGAACAGCTGATCGATGACGCCGGACTCGACATCCAACTCGGTCATCCCGGTCCAACCGGACGGGACGACGTCGTGCGCGCGGAACTCGTCGGCGGGCAGACCCACGGCGCCGGCCTTCACACGCAGCGGGATGTCCTTGCTGACCAGCACCACGTCCCGGCCCTCGGCGGCGAGGTTGAGGGCACAGGCGAGGATCCTGGAATCGTTACTGTCCGTGCGGAATCCGACAGGAAGTACCGACGGATCGGTGTGGTTGAGCTCCACCTGAAGGGTGCCGTTCTCGGAGCCGATGGGCACCGGACGGTCGAGCCGACCGAACTCGAGACGAAGGTCGTCGAGCATCCGCAGTGCTTCGCGGGCGAACCATCCCAGCTCGTGATGGTGACGCTTGTCCTCGAGTTCGCTGATCACGACCAGCGGTAGGACCACCTCGTGTTCGGCGAATCTACTGACAGCCCACGGGTCCGAGAGCAGGACCGAGGTGTCGAGGACGTAGGTGCGGACGGAGCTGATTGCGGTCACGTGAGGCTCCTCGTTGTCTGCGTGGCACCCGCGCAAACGTGTTCGCTGGACCGGTCCGAACCCGAGTGTCAATCGACACGAGGGCCGGGCGCCGGCCCTCTCGCACTGACTGCATCAGCCACGATCAGGACCTCCCGTACAGTCAGCTACCCCTGCTGCCTGTTATCCGGGACGCTACGCCTGTCCAGGAGGAGCGCGACGCTCGCGCGCGGCGTGTCGAGTGAACGCCGCGTTAAGACTCGCCATGACGCCGAAACGGCCCGCACCCGAGGAGGGTGCGGGCCGTTCTGCGATCCGAGGGATCAGGCCTTGGGCAGCAGGCCCCAGTTCTCGAGGCCGTCGTACAGCGGGAAGTCCTGCGCCAGCTTGGAGACGCGGGCGCGCAGGGCCGGGACATCGGCGTCGGCGCCATTGGCGAGCGCGGTCGCGATGATGTCGGCGACCTCGGTGAACTCCGCATCACCGAAGCCACGGGTGGCCAGCGCCGGGGTACCGATCCGCAGGCCCGACGGGTTCATCGGCGGACGCGGATCGAACGGCACCGCGTTGCGGTTGACGGTGATACCGATCTCGTGGAGCAGATCCTCACCCTGCTGGCCGTCGAGCTGCGAGTGCCGCAGGTCGACCAGGACCAGGTGCACGTCGGTGCCACCGGTGAGGACCGAGATGCCGTTGCCGGCGACGTCGGCGCCACCGAGACGCTCGGCGAGGATCTTCGAACCGGCCAGGGTGCGCTCCTGACGCGCCTTGAACTCGTCGGTGCCGGCGATCTTCATCGCGACGGCCTTCGCGGCGATCGCGTGCATCAGCGGGCCGCCCTGCTGGCCCGGGAACACCGCCGAGTTGAGCTTCTTCGCCCACTCCTTCTTCGCCAGGATCATGCCCGAACGGGGCCCACCGAGGGTCTTGTGGACGGTGGTGGAGACGACGTCGGCGTGCGGGACGGGCGACGGGTGCAGACCCGCGGCGACCAGACCGGCGAAGTGCGCCATGTCGACCCACAGCTTGGCGCCGATCTCGTCGGCGATCGACCGGAACGCCGCGAAGTCCAGGTGACGCGGGTACGCGGACCAGCCGGCGATGAGTACCTGAGGACGCTCGGCGAGCGCGGTCTCGCGGACCTGGTCCATGTCGACGACGTGGGTGTCCTCACGGACGCCGTACGACGCGACCTCGTACAGCTTGCCGGAGAAGTTCAGCTTCATGCCGTGGGTGAGGTGACCGCCGTGGGCCAGGTCCATGCCCATCAGCTTCTCGCCCGGGTTCATCAACGCCATCAGCACGGCGGCGTTGGCCTGCGCACCGGCGTGCGGCTGCACGTTCGCGAACTCGGCACCGAAGACGTCCTTGGCGCGGTTGCGGGCCAGGTCCTCGACCACGTCGACGAACTCGCAGCCGCCGTAGTAGCGGCGTCCCGGGTAGCCCTCGGCGTACTTGTTGGTGAGCACGCTGCCCTGGGCCTCGAGCACCGCGCGGGGAACGAAGTTCTCCGACGCGATCATCTCGAGAGTGTCACGCTGACGCGACAACTCACCCGCCATCGCGGTGGCGACCTCGGGGTCCAGTTCGGCGAGGGACGCGGTGTTCACGTCGGTGGCAGGCACAGCAGTCATCAGCGAATCTCCAGGCTGGATTGCGGAAGTATCACTACCAGTCTAAGGACGACCTCGGCCGAGCATCGAGGCGGCTCCGTCAGCGCTCACGACGTCGTCGCGCAGCGCACCCGGAGTGTCGTCGCGCAGCGCACCCGGAGTGAGGGGTTCGTCGAGCAGTCGGCGGAACCGCTCAGACCGTTCGGGACCGACCGGAGCCTGCGCCAGCCAGCCGCCGAGCAGGCGATATCCCTCGACATACGTGCTGATGTACGCGCGCCACAGCGGCGACGACAGGAACCGCAGGCTCTGCCGTGCCCGCTCGGGACTCGACAGCGTCCACCGCTGCAGGAACGCCGCGACGTCGTCGGCACTCGCCCCACGATCGTGGAGCAGCAGCGCGGCGTCCTGTCGCACCGACAGCAGCCCGCTCGACGCGGCCGCGAGTTCTTCCGCCCGCTCGCCGTCGAACCGCAGACCCAGGTCTGCGTAGATCTCCTGCGCCCACGTCCCCCATCCCGCCCCGACGATCGACTCCAGCGCCAGGTCCGCCAGGCCCTCGGCCATCAGGCACTGCGGGGTGTTGACGACGAACAGGGTCTGCTCGAGCTGGCCCGCCCCGACCAGCCCGGCCTCCTTGCGGCAGTGCTCGGTGTGGTGACCGGGATAGGACTCGTGGGCGATGAGGCGCGGCAGGTTCGACATGTGCTGGTCGAGATCGGAGTTGATCGCGACCGTGGAGCGGTAGCCGCCGAGGTAGTAGTTGAACCCGGACCACGGCTTGTCGCCGACCACCTCGTAGTCGACCTGCTCGTGCTCGGGCAGCGCATACTCGGCGCGGACGCGGTCGCGCAGCGCGCTGTTGAACGCCTCGACGCAGTCCTGCAACCGATCCGGCGGGATCCGATCGGCCGCGCGGTTCGCCTCCATGCGTTCGGCGAGGGTGCCCGGACCGGGCAGGACGGCATCCATCCGGCGGTGCGCGTCGCGATAGCGCTCCTCGTCGCCGGGCGCGATCCGCACGTCGAAGTACGCGGCGACCTCGTCGACGAAGCCGATGTCGTCGGCGGCGAACTTGCGCGCCGAGCACTCCAGCGCTGTCAGGTGCGCGTCGAGGAACCTCGTTCGCTCGTCGGTCAGTCCCGCGGAAGGCAGTTCGGCCCGCAGCGCGCGTGCACTACCGACGAGTGTGCGCGGGTCCGGCCGCGGCTCGTTGTCCACCTGACGGCGCAACGCCGGATCACCTGTGTAGGCGTCGACGAAACCCTCCTCCAGGCGGTCGAAACGTAGACCCAGCAGGAGGTATTCACGCACCAGTGTGTCGAGCTCCATGGCGGCTGACACTAGTCGTTTTCGCTGTGAAGTGGACCCGGCGCATCGGCGGTGTGTGGCTGCGAGCACAATTTGCCTCATGCACCTGCCTCCCCCCAGCACGCGCATGCACCGATCGCAGTCGAAGCCGCTCTCTCGAGAGATGCACCGATGGCACGGGTGAGCGAGTCCAGCCCCTACGTCGAGTTCGACCGCAAGCAGTGGCGCAAGCTGCGTAAGTCGACGCCGCTCGTGCTCACCGAGGAAGAGCTCGTCGGGCTGCGCGGTCTCGGTGAACAGATCGACCTCGACGAGGTCGCCGAGGTCTACCTCCCGCTCGCTCGTCTGATCCACCTGCAGGTCGCCGCGAGGCAGCGTCTGTTCGCCGCCACCGCAACCTTCCTCGGCGAGAAGCACCCCGACCGTCAGGTGCCGTTCGTCATCGGTGTCGCCGGCAGCGTCGCGGTCGGCAAGTCGACCACCGCCCGCGTCCTGCAGGCACTACTCGCCCGCTGGGAACATCACCCGCGGGTCGACCTCGTCACCACCGACGGGTTCCTCTACCCCACCGCCGAACTCACCCGCCGCGGCATCATGCACCGCAAGGGTTTCCCCGAGAGCTACGACCGCCGCAAGTTGTTGCGGTTCGTCACCGAGGTCAAGTCCGGCGCGGAAGAAGTTGCCGCCCCGGTCTATTCACACACCTCGTACGACGTCATCCCGGGCCAGTACCACCTCATCCGCCAGCCCGACATCCTCATCATCGAGGGCCTCAACGTGCTGCAGACCGGTCCCCGGCTGATGGTCTCGGATCTGTTCGACTTCTCGATCTACGTCGATGCCCGCATCGAGGACATCGAGGCCTGGTACATCAAACGTTTTCTGGCGCTGCGCAAGACGTCGTTCGCCGACCCCAACGCGCACTTCCACCACTACGCGGCGCTGTCCGACGAGCACGCGACCCTGGCGGCCGAGGACATCTGGAACTCGATCAACCGGCCCAACCTGGTCGAGAACATCCTCCCGACACGTCCGCGTGCCACGCTGGTGCTCCGCAAGGACGCCGATCACACCATCAACCGCCTGCGCCTGCGCAAGCTCTGAGGGTCCGGGTGTCCTTTGCGTCCCCCGTGCGGCGCAAAGGACACCCGAGGTCACAGCGCCGCGTACGCCTGGGCGACGTATTCCTCGGTGCGCGGCGCACCGAGGAGTTGCGGCGTCATCTTGTTCATCACGTACGCGAAGGTCATCCGACGGTCCAGATCGTTGACGACGATCGATCCGCCGTAACCCGTCCACCAGCACACCCGCCCGTCGGGGATCGAGGGATGGATCGCGGGAGCGGGCAGCGCGTACCCGAGCCCGAACCGCAGCGCGGCCCCGAGCACCTGGTCGACGCCGTCGGCCTGGACGTCGAAGACCCGCTCGACGGCCTCGGGTCGCAAGACCTCCACGCCGGAGACGGCCCGCCCGCCGTGCGAGACGACCGACTGGACACGGGCCACCGACCGGGCGTTGCCGTGACCGTTGACGCCGCCGATCTGAGCGCCACGCCACTGTCTGCTCGACGTCTCCGGGATCGGAATCGCCGGATTGGTCATCGTCTTGACGAAGACACTGTCGGCCGGCAGTGCGCCGTAGTCGAATCCGGTGGGCGGCGGCGCAATCAGGGGCGCGACCCGTGCATCCACGTCGGCGGGTGTGCCGATCAGGTAGTCGGCACCGCAGACCTCCGCGATCTCGGTTGCGAAGAACTCGCCGAGACTGCGCCCGGCGATCCGGCGGACCAGTCCGCCGACGAGGTGCCCGTAGTTGGTCGCGTGGTAACCCGACGCGGACCCGGGCTCCCACCACGGCGCCTGCTCGGCGAGCAGGTTCTCGGCAAGAACGTCGTCGCAGATGTCGGCGATCGTCACCGGCTGCTGCCAACCGCTCACTCCCGAGGTGTGCCCGAGGACGTGTCGCACCAGGACACCGTCCTTGCCGTTCGCGGCGAACTCCGGCCAGTACCGAGCGACCGGTGCATCGAGGTCGAGCAGGCCGCGGTCGACGAGCAGCAGGGCCGCAAGCGTGGTCATGGTCTTCGTCAGCGAGTACGTGTTGACGACAGTGTCCTTGACCCAGGGGGCGTCGGTATCGACGTCGGCGACGCCACCCCACAGATCCACGACGATCTCGCCGTCACGCACCACGCATACCGACGCGCCCGCATCGATACCGTCGTCGAGATTGCGCTGCAACAGCTCTCGCAGCCCGGCGTAGCTAGGATCCGCGAACCCCTCGGCGGGCGTCACCGCGCCCCCACCGGCACACTCTGCGCCCGCTTCTCCCCGGCAACCATCTCCTTCTTGAGATCCCGGACATAGCGCGCGAAGTCCACCTGAATGGTGTGGCGGGGCGTCTCGTAGTACTGCGCCAGGCTCGCGGCGTCGTCGACCCCGATGATCCGGCGCATCTCGTCGACGGCCGGCGGCGCATAGCTGCCGTCGAGCACACCAGCGACGAGCTTGCTCTGCTGCTCGGCGAGATTGACGATCGTGGGCGACGCCTGCGCCAGACCCATGAAGAACAGGTTGTCGACACCGGGCTGCATGATCCGTTTGAACAGCGGGAACCGGTGCTGCGCATCGGGTTGCAGCGACGGGTCGTCGAAGAACGGGAAGCTCATGTTGTACCCGGTGGCACACACGATCACGTCGGCGGGAATCCTGCGGCCGTCGACCAGGCGGACGTGGTCGCCGTCGAGCGACTCGATCGCCGGAACACATGTCAGGTCACCGGATCCGGCCTTCGCGAGGAAGTCGATGCTCACCGACGGGTGCGCACCGAGGGGCTCGTGATCGGGCTCGGGCAGGCCGTAGTCCTGCATCCGTCCCAGCGACTTCTTGATCTTGCGCCGGGCAATCTTCAGGCCCAGCTTCTTCGGCATCCACGGCGGCATCATCATCTTGTCGGCCGGCTTGCCCTCGCGGTACTTCGTGAGGACCCACACTCCGCGGCGCGCGGAGACCCAGACGTGCTTGCCGATCGACCGGTGCGAGAGTTCGGAGGCGATGTCGAGGGCCGAGTTGCCCATCCCGACCACGACGATGTTCTTGCCGCGCATGTCGATCGGGTCGAACGCATTGAGGTAGTCGTGGCTGTGGATGATCCGGCCGTCGAACTTGCCGGGGTACTCCGGCATCCGCGGATCCCAGTGGTGACCGTTCGCGACGACGAGCGCGTCGTAGTTGCGGGTCTCGCCGGTATCCAGCGTGACCGCCCAGGTCCCGTCCGCGTTGCGGACGGCCTTCTCGACCATCGTGTTGAACGTGATGGTCTCGCGCAGACCGAACTTGTCGATGTAGTCACGGAAGTAGCCGTGCATCAGCGAGTGGTGCGGAAAGTGCGGCCAATCCGCCGGCACCGGGAAGTCCTCGAACTGCAGCCGCGTCGACGAGGTGTCGATGTGCAGGCTCTCGTAGCACGACGACATGCCCGTCGGATTCTTGTAGTACCAGTTGCCGCCGATGTCGTCGGAGGCCTCGAAGCAGTCGTAGGGAATGCCGTGATCCTTGAGGCGCTTCGCGGTGGTGAATCCCGAGCAGCCGGCACCGATGATGCACACCTTGGGCAGTTGGGGCATGGACGTTCCTCTCCCGCGCTTGATCTGATCTCAAACCTGACAGAACGTGATCTGCGTCATAGAACCGGATTCACTGACACACTGTCAAGCGACAGCTTCCACGGGCCGATGTGGAACGGGTCCGTACGATGCGACCGGAGGTGTGAGGTGAACGAGATCGAGGTCAGGACCGAGGCCGACAGAAGGCCGACACAGCGCGACGAACAGAAACGGATCACCCGACTCCGGCTACTGGACTGCGCGCGCGAACTGTTCTCGGCGCGCGGCTACGCGGCCGTGAAGATCGACGACATCACGTCCGCGGCCGGCTGCAGCCGCGCCACCTTCTACCTGCACTTCACCGGAAAAACCGACGTCCTGCGCAAGATCGGCTCCGAATCGATGGAGCCGCGTGCGGCGTCGGTCTACGCCGACCTCGACGAGGTTCTCGACAGCGGATCTCGCGACGAGTTCGCACACTGGGTCGGTCGGGCGATCGACTGGTTCGACCGCAACCGCGCGATCCTGCCGGCTTGGGACGAGGCACTGGTGCTCGAACCGGAGTTCCGCGAGGCGGCGCGCGATGCGATCTCGGCACTTCCGGACGCGATGCCGTCGTACTTGGCGCGGTGGGGAGACGATCGCAAACAGGAAGCCCGGCTGCGGATCGAACTACTCGTCACCCAACTCGAACGGTTCTTCACGCGATGGGCAGTGCAGGGCACCATCGAGGTTCCCCGCGATCAGGCCGCGGAAATCCTCACCGACGTCTGGTTCCCGGCGATGACGCCGCCGACCGCTACCGCGCCGGCGATGACGCCGCCGGCGCGGTAGCGGTCGGTCAGGCGCCGAACCGGCGATGCCGGGCGGCGTAATCGCGCAGCGCACGCAGGAAGTCGACGCGCCGGAACTCGGGCCAGTAGGCCTCGGTGAACCAAATCTCGGAGTAGGCGCTCTGCCACAACAGGAATCCCGACAGCCGCTGTTCCCCCGACGTCCGGATCACCAGATCGGGATCGGGCTGACCCGACGTGTAGAGGTGACTGTCGATGCCCTCGACGCTCATCGCCTTGACGAGGTCGTCCCCGGCCAGTCCCTCATGGAGTTTCTCGCGGAGCAACGACTGCACCGCGTCGGCGATCTCCTGCCGGCCGCCGTACCCGACCGCGACATTGACGTGTGTGCCGGTGCGCCCGCGGGTGCTCTCCGCCGCTTCCCGCAACCGACGGGCCTGCGCTTCCGGGAGCAGGTCGAGGGTGCCGACGATCTTGACGCTCCAGTTCTGGCCCGGAGCGGAGATCTCCTCGACGACGTCGGTGATGATCTCGAGCAGCGTGTCGAGTTCCTCGGGTTCGCGACGCAGGTTCTCGGTGGACAGCAGGTAGATGGTGGCCATCTCGATATCGGCCGCGTCGCACCAGCGCAGCAGTTCGGCGATCTTGCGCGCACCCATCCGGTGCCCGTGACTGACGTCGGTGAATCCGTTCTCCCGCGCCCACCGGCGATTGCCGTCGCACATCACCGCCACATGGCGCGGATGCTGTAAACCGTCGAGACGGCGCAGGAGCCGTCGCTCGTAGATGCTGTACAGCAGGCCGCGCAACTTCACCTGGACATCACCACGAGAAGAAAGACTACGCCGCGAACCCCGCGCACCCGCGACGGCGGTCACAGTGTCGCCTCGGAGACGTTCGCCACCGCTACAGTAGTTACCCTTCCGTAGGTTACGGTTGCGTAGGTTTGGTGGCTCGGACGGTTCCACCAGGCGGAACAACGACAGGGGCACCACATGACGGCACTCGGACTGGACGACCTGCCGGTCAAGCCACGCATGCGTGGCTGGATCCACGCGTGGTCGTTGGTGGTCGCGATCCTGGCGAGCGCCGTGCTGGTCTCGTTCGCCTATGCCAAGGAATCGCCGCGTGCCGGCCTCGCCACACTGATCTACAGCGTCACCGTGTGCGGCCTGTTCGCGGTGAGCACCACCTACCACCGCATCCACTGGCACACCGTGCGCGCCCGCACATGGATGAAGCGTGCCGACCACTCGATGATCTTCCTGTTCATCGCGGGCAGTTACACCCCGTTCGGCCTGCTGGCACTCCCGCCGCGCACCGGCGCGATCCTCCTGACGGTCGTGTGGTGCGGCGCCCTCGCCGGGATCGCGCTGAAGATACTGTGGCCCACCGCCCCTCGCTGGGTCGGAGTCCCGCTCTACCTCTTGCTGGGCTGGGCCATCGTCCCCGTGGCCGGAGATCTCGTCCACGAGGCCGGCGTTCTGCCCCTGGTCCTGCTCGCGATCGGCGGCGTCCTCTACAGCGTCGGCGCCATCCTCTATGCCACCAAGTGGCCCAACCCGTGGCCGCAGACGTTCGGCCATCACGAGTTCTTCCACGCCGCCACCGCGGTCGCGGCGCTGTGCCACTTCGTCGCGGTCTGCCTGGTCGTGTTCGGGTAGAGGGGTTGCCCAGATTCCCCTTTGCGGAGAATGCGCGGAAGGTCCCCGAAACGCCCCGAGATCCGGGTTCACCTGCTTACCCTGGGCGGATCTGACCTGGGAGGGACCGTTGTGACGACGACCGAGCGAGAAGTGGGTGGCATCACCCGGCTGGCACCGCAGGATGCCGACTTCGTCTACCACGAGGGCGAGAACCACATCTCGAACTCGACGGGTATCTATTTGTTCGACACCACCGGCGAGGCCGCGCCGATCACACAGGCCGAGGCTATCGAGTGGATGCGCCCGCGCCTTGGCTACAGCGGAGTCTTCACCCGACGTCTGCGGCACATTCCTCTGGCGCTGGACTATCCATTCTGGGTTCCGGACCCCACCCTCGATCTCGCACAGCACGTGATCGTCGAGCCGGTCGACGGGCCGGGATGGGATGCCCTGCGACACCACATCGCCCGATTCTCGGGCAAATCACTCGACCTCACCAGGCCGCCGTGGAAGCTGCATTTCCTCACCGGTGTTACTGGCATCGACGGACTGCCCGACCGGATGACCGTCGCGGTCCTGCGCTGCCATCACAGTTCCGGGGACGGCCTGGCCGCCCGCGACCTGGCGTTGCGCATCTTCGGTCGCTCGGAGACTCACCCGCCCGTTCCGACGACGTCGGTGAACTGGTTCACGCCCGCAGAATTCGTCAAGGCCATCGGCCGGCTCCCCCAGCAGTGGCGCGACTTCCGCCAGGGGCTCACGACGTCGGGCGAGGCGGCGCGCCGAGTCACCGAACAGGTCGAGGCCGGCACGATCGCCCCGGCACCGCCACGGCGACCCGCAACCCGCTTCAACACGGCCATCACCCCTGACCTCACGTTCGACGTCGTGAGCTTCCCGCCCGAGGACATCCGCGCCGTGCAGGCAGCGGTCGAGGGCGTCACCTTCAACGACGTTCTCCTGGCTACGATTTCCGGCGCTCTCGCCGCCTACCTGGCCGAGAAGGGCGAAACCCCGCCGAGTTCTCTATCGACGCTGGTGCCGATGTCGCTGCGAGGCACTCGCCCCGGCGTGGCCGACCATCCGGACGGGAACCGTGCGAACCATCTCGCGCTGATGGCGGTGGATCTCCACACCGATATCGACGACCCGGTGCAACGACTCCGAGCCATCAACGCATCGGTCCGCGCCGAGAAGGAGCGGCACCGGAACCCGGATGTCCAGGAAGCCGCGTCCAGGATCGACACATCGCCGGCCTGGCTCCTGAAGCTCGTCATAAGCCTGATGGGTCTACGCAAACAGCCCGAGGGAACCGTCGAAACCATCAACACGATGGTCAGCAACATCCCATGGACCGGTAACGACATGGTCCTGCGCGGTGCGCCTCTCGTCAAGAGCTTCGGCATTCTCGGAATCATCGACAAGGTCGGACTGAGACATCTGATCGTGTCGCACCACGGCGACGAGATCGAGATCTCGTTCTGCACCGACACCGCGATGATGCCGGACACCGATCGTTACAAGGCCCTCCTCACCGAGTCGTTCCGCGCACTGGTCGAGCGCGCAACGCTCCCAGAGACCGAAGGACCTTCCTCCGATTCCCGAAAACTTTCTCGAAACCGACCCGCCATCCCGTGACACGTTGTTACCGTTCGTTTGATCACAGGCAATCCGCTCGTGATACACGGAAAACCGGTGTGCGATCCGAATTGCGTGCGGGATTCGGTACCGGGCAACACATAACGTCTTCAGGAGGCACAAATGGGTTCACTCGAAGGACTTATGGGAGCGATCTTGGGAAACGGTGGGCTCAACTCCCTCGCGGCCGATGGCCTGCTTCCCGCATTCCTCGGCTCCGCTCAGACCAGCATCACCGATGCCCTCGGCTCGCTGGGTGACCTCGTCACCATCGGCTTCGGCTCGATCGACAGCTTCTCGGCGCCTCCGGCCAAGGGCTAATAGCTGAACCGGGCCTACCAACCCCGCGATTACTAGCCGCGGCGGGCAGCATCGAGTGATACGGCCCGCCTCGATCCAGCTTTGACAATCGCTCGGAATCGTCTGATCTAAGGAGAGTCATGGGATCCATCTACGAAGTACTCGGAAATGTGACCGGGAGCCTGAGCGCGCAGATCATGAAGGGCATCGGGTCCCTCTTCACGCTGAGCGGCTACCCCGACGGACTGCCGAAGCAGTAAGACACTGGTGCCCTGGGCACCTCATCGGGGCTCGCGCTGTGTGCGCGGGCCCCGATTGTGTCTGTACGGCACCGGAAATGCATGGCGACGGACCCACGGGGAAGCAATCGCCTGCAGGACCCGAGCCGCACCGACCTCCGTCCCGCAGCCTCCCACTCGTGGAGGGATACTGCGATGAGAACTTGCATGCACTCGTGACCGATGATCGCACGGCCACCAGGCATCTGAACGCGTCGAGCTGGGGAGATCGAACAAGTATGCAGCGGAAGAATATTCGAGCACTGTCCGCGGGACTGCTGACTGTAGGACTCCTCACGGCGCTTCCTTCAGTGGCAGCAGCCGAACCCGAGATCGGGACGGTCGTACCGGAATACGTCCAGGTAGCCGCGGACGCGCAACCGTCGATCACCAGCATCACGACGGTGGACGATCGACTACTACTTCTGCAGGTCGCGTCTCCGGCTATGCGCCGCGAAGTGCCGGTCAACGTGCTGCTGCCCGCCGATCGGAGTCAACCCCGCGGTGCGCTCTACCTCCTCGACGGCAACTCCGGCCAGGTCGAGAGCAGCAACTGGCTCGATCGAACCAGGGGCAACGCGGAGGACTTCTTCGCCGACAAGAACGTCAATGTCGTCCTACCGGTCGGCGGTACCGGAACTCTCTTCACCGACTGGACCCAGGACCACCCGAAGTTCGGGCGGACCCAGTGGGAGACGTTCCTGTCGAAGGAACTGCCCCCACTCATCGATGCCCAACTCGACACCAACGGCCGCAACGTCATCGGCGGAATCTCCTCCGGGGCACAGGGAGCCGTGATGCTGGCCGCACGCGAACCACAGGTGTACGACGGAGTCGTCGGCTACAGCGGCTGCTACGTCACCGACGGTCCCGTCGGGCGCGCGCTGACCGATCTGGTCGTGCTCAACGGCATGGCCAACTCCGAGATGATGTGGGGCCCGGAGGGCAACGACGTCTGGCGTGAACACGATCTGTTCCGCAACGCGTCCGCCCTCGCCGGGAAGAAGGTGTATCTCTCGTCCGGCAACGGACTACCCGGCCCTCACGAATCCCTCGACCAACAGGGCATTCAGGACCGGGTCGTCGTCGGCGGACTGCTCGAGGCCGGCTCCAATCTGTGTACCGACCAACTGGCGCAGGCTCTTCGAGACGCGGGCGCCGACGTGACCCGCAGTGCCCAACCGGTGGGTGTGCACGCGTGGCCGTACTGGCGCGACGAACTCGGTCGCTCGTGGCCCACCATCGAGGCGGCTCTTCGATAGCCACCGATCGACCATTTGGTGTTACCCGGACGAACCGACCAGTCGTTGTTACAGTCGACTGGCACGCGCAATTGCTCGTGCAGAACTCGGCACTCGCATTACTGTCGGGAGCTCGACAGCAGTGTGTTGCCGCAACCTGTCGGGAGTAGATATGGGTTCCTTAGCGGACATCTTCGATTCCATCCAGTCGATCGAACTGGCGGGAAACACGGTCAAGACCATTCTCGATTGGCTCGGCGACATCGTCACGAGCAGCGAGGCCTGACCTGGCCCGCGGTCCTGCCCTGATTCGAATCATTCGACTGGCAGAGCCTCCACGAGGCCTGCATCTACCTGGAGGTAAGACATGAGTTCGCTCGCAGACCTGATCAAGATTCCCGTCATGAGCCTCGACGCTCTCGGCGTGGGAGTGCTTCAGTCGTTCCGTAACTTGATCGATTACGCCGGTCTCGCACTGAGCTGAGGCACGTCGCAACTTTCAAGACTCCGTGAGTGCGATTCCAGGGGCCCGTGCGTCCATGCGCGGGCCCCTGGCGCATTCACCTCGTCGACCCAAGAGCGACGTCGCCCCTTCGGTCGCGCGGGCATTCCCCGACCCGACGAACGGGCAAGTGATCAAATATTTGTTTGAAGTGGCAGAATTCGGCGCTCCCCCGGCATTTCGACCCCGAAACCGCGTCGATCAGATTCACCAAATTCACCACACTGGCATCAATGGGTTGCTACCTTCACTCCGGTCACAAGCACATGCTTGCGATTGAACATAGACGCATGCCCGCACACAGCTGCGGACAATTGCGCCACCCGCATTCACGTTAGGAGAGTTACATGGCTTCGATCGAGGACATCTTCAAGGGACTCGGCTCGCTGGACGCGCTCCAGGGCCTGTTCACCACGATCACCGGTTCGGTCGCGGGCATCTTCAACAGCTGACGCTGTCGACACGAACACCCGCTCCCACCGAGGAGCTTCCCCACCGTGTGGGGCGGCCTGGCCGCCCCACAATTCTTTTGGAGGTACACCATGGACTTCGGTTCGATCACCGGTCTCATCGCAATCCCCGTCGGGAGTGTCGACACCGTTCTCACCGGCTACATCACGGCCGCCAACGATGCCCTCGCCGGCATCTCCGCCTGGTTCAGTGGCGTCACTGGCAGCCTCGGCGGCAGCCTGTAACACCGAGGGATTCCCGGACGGGAATCGCAGCAGGGCCGTGCGGTAGGACCGCACGGCCCTTTTCGCGTCAGTCCGAGTCCACCCGCTCCCGCAGATCATCGACCCCGGTCACCGGCCGGGCGCACACGAATCCCCTGCACACGTAGGCCGTCGGTGCACCGTCGATCTGAGGCCGATCGGCCAGCAGCGGAGCCGAATCCGGTGGGCCCGCGATCACCACGGCACCGCCGGGCGCCAGTCGTCGGGCCGCTTCGGCCAGGTCCGACGGCGCCATCTCCGCCACCGCGATCTGGATGGGCCCCCGCACCGACGCCTCCGCGACCGCGAGCCAGTGCCCCGCCGAACGGGGCGCGCGCTGCAGGACCACCGCCGCACGGACCAGCGAATCCTCGGCGGCCGCTGCATACTTCGACGACCGGTCCGCCTCCACCAACGCCGCCGCGGTCAGCAGCGCCTCCGCGATCGCCGACGCGCCCGACGGCGTCGCCCCGTCGAGGGGATCACGCGGTCGGGCCACCAGCGTTTCGGCGTCGTCCGCGGTGTCGAACCAGCTGCCGGCCTCGTCGCGATCGGCGAAGCGCTCGATCGCGGTGTCCAGCAGGGACGTCGCCGCGTCCAGCCACTCGGCCGCCGCGGTCACCTGGTGCAGCGTGAGCAGCCCCGTCGCCAGGGCCGCATAGTCCTCGAGGATCCCGGCGGGCTCCCCCACCGCGCCGGCGAGCGACGCGCGCCGCAGACGTCCGTCCACCAGATGCGTCGTGAGCAGGACGCGGGCGCACTCCTCGGCCGCGCGGACCCACTCCCACCGTCCGAGCGCCGCACCCGCCTCGGCCAGCGCCGTGACGGCCAGCCCGTTCCACGCCGTGACCACCTTGTCGTCACGGCCGGGCTGCGGACGTCGGGCACGCGCGGCGAGCAGTCGGGCCCGGACCGCCGCGAGGCGCCGGCCGTCGGACGGGTCCACCGGCAACTGCAGGACCGATGCACCCCGCTCGAACGTCCCGACGTCGGTCACCGCGAACACCTCGGCCGCCCATGCGCCGTCCTCGGCACCGAGGACCTCGACCAACTGGCCCGGCGTCCACGAATAGGTGAGCCCCTCCTCGCCGTCGGTGTCGGCGTCGAGCGCCGACGCGAACGCCCCCGCGGCGGTGCGCAGGTCGCGCAACAGGAACTCGACGGTCTCCTCGGCGACGCGGTACGCAAGCTCGGATCCGGTGCGGCGAGCGAGGTGCCCGTAGAACCGCAGCAGCAGCGCGTTGTCGTAGAGCATCTTCTCGAAGTGCGGAACCACCCACTCCGCATCCACCGCGTAGCGCGCGAAACCCCCGCCGAGCTGGTCGTATATTCCGCCGCGCGCCATCGCGTCGGCCGTGCGCTCGACGGCACGCAGCGTCGGCTCGGCCCCGCTGCGCTCGTACGAGCGGAGCAGACCCTCGAGCAACATGGACGGCGGGAACTTCGGCGCACCACCGAATCCGCCGCGTTCGCGGTCCTCGTCGCGCAGGATGCTCGCGACCGCGCCCGACAGCAGCGGGACGTCGACCGGCACCCCGCCGAGCGGCAACGCACCGGCGCTGCGGCGCAGTTCGGCCACCACCGACGCCGCTGCGTCGTCGACGTCACCGCGCCGCGTCAGCCAGGTGTCGGTGATCGCGTGCAGCAGTTGGGTGAACGACGGCATCCCGCCGCGCGGCTGCGCCGGGTAGTAGGTGCCGCAGTAGAACGGGCTGCCGTCCGGGGTGAGGAAGCACGTCATGGGCCAGCCGCCCTGACCCGTCATCGCGACCGTCGCGTTCATGTAGACCGCGTCGAGGTCCGGGCGTTCCTCCCGATCGACCTTGATGCACACGAAGCTCTCGTTCATCACGGCCGCCGTCTCGGGGTCCTCGAACGATTCGTGCGCCATCACGTGGCACCAGTGGCACGCCGCGTACCCGATGGAGAGCAGGATCGGCACGTTGCGTTCCCGCGCCCACTCCAGGGCCTCCGGCCCCCACTGGTGCCAGTGCACCGGATTGTCTGCGTGCTGACGCAGATACGGACTGGTCGCATCGCCGAGCGTGTTGCGCTCGCGCGGCCCCGGCCCGGTCACGGAAGTCCTAGCTCGCCGGTTTCGCGGGCGGATCGTGCTTGGCCTGCGGGTCCTCGTCCGGCCGACTCGGCTCGACGACCTCGGCGATCGCAGCGCCGCGGTCCGTGCCCTCGTCCGCCGCCTGATCGGCCTCGGGATGCTCCGGCTCGAAGTCGTCCGGCAGCTTCCGCAGCTGCTTGTTCATCGAGCGGATGAGCAGAACGGTGCCGACCAGCAGCGCCACGATCAGGACGAGCCCCAGCGGGGATGCCTTGCCGAACTCGGGACCCTGCGGGCTACTCGGGGTGCTGGTCCCCTGCGCCAGCAAGTCCCAGGCCAACGTCGTCATCACTACTGCTCATCCTCCACAATGCCCGCGAACAGGTCGTTCTCCGGGATGGCGGTGTGCACCCGGGTCTTGGCCAACTCGAACTCCTCGGTGGGCCAGATCTTCTGCTGAATGTCGAGCGGGACCGCGAAGAACGACCCGTTGGGATCGATCTGCGTCGCGTGGGCCCGCAGGGCGTCGTCACGCTGCGGAAAGTAGTCGCCACACGCGATCTGCGTCGTGACGCGCGCCATCAAGTCGCCCTGCTCGGTCTTCCACTTCTTGAGCCACTCGGCCATCGGGAACTCCTCCCCGCGGCGCTCGTACTCCTCCTGGAACTGCACCAGGCGCTTCCGGATGAAGCCGTGCGAGTAGTAGACCTTCTGCACTTCCCACGGCTCGCCCGCGTCGGGGAACTGCTCGGGGTCGCCGGCCGCGTCGTAGGCGGCCATCGACACCTCGTGGCACTTGATGTGGTCGGGGTGTGGGTAGCCGCCGTTCTCGTCGTACGTGGTCATGACGTGCGGCCGGAACTCGCGGATCACCCGGACCAGCGCCTCGGTGGGGATCTCGAGCGGTTCGAGCGCAAAGCAACCCTCGGGCAGCGGCGGCTTGGGGTCACCCTCCGGCAGGCCGGAGTCGACGAACCCGAGCCACGTCTGCTGCACACCCAGGATGCGCGCAGCCTCGGCCATCTCCTCCTGCCGAACCTCGTGCATCCGTTCCCGGATGCCCGGGACGTCCATCGCCGGGTTGAGGATGTCACCGCGCTCGCCACCCGTGAGGGTCACGACGAGTACCTCGTTGCCCTCGGCGGCGTAACAGGCCATCGTCGCCGCACCCTTGCTCGACTCGTCGTCGGGATGGGCATGAACGGCCATGAGTCGGTATCCGCTCACGTGTGTCTTCACCTCAGCTTCGCGTGTCACCGGCGTGGCGTGTCGCCTGCAGTCGTCGACCACTACCACTCGTCGGTCGTCGTCGTCCTTCCCCTATAGTTCCACCTGACACATACGACCGTCTGTCGTACCCCCGCTACGCGCGGCAAACGGCGACTCCGACGGCCGTGCAGAGCACCACCACCGGCGAGAGCAGAGTGATGAGCAGTACGCCTTCCCCGGACCGCTACGGGTCCACCCGCCGCACGTCCGGCCCCATCCCCTGGGCCAAGTGGATTCTCACCGGTCTCGTCGTCCTCGCCGGCGTCGGCCTCGCGTACATCGCCTACACCAAGTTCGCCGTCAAGGAGATCGAGGGCGAGCAGGTCGCGTTCGACGTCGTCGACCAGACGACGATGAACATCCGATTCACCGTCACGCGCGACGACCCGTCCGAGCCCGCCGTCTGCATCATCCGTACCCGCTCCAAGGACGGCTCCGAGACGGGCCGCCGCGAGGTGTACGTCGGGCCGTCGGGCTCGGGGACCGTCGAGATCACGGCCCCCGTTCGCGCATCTCAGCCGCCCGCTATGGGCGATCTGTACGGCTGCAGTCTGGACGTTCCGGACTACCTTCACGCAGGCTGACAAGTGGACCGATCGGTCTTCGTTCGGATCGGTCGATACCCCTCATCGTGCTAAAATGAGTCAATACACGGTTCCACTCGGAGCCGTGTATTGCTGCATTGACGGCAGGACGAGTCTGCTCACGAGATGGGCGAGCCGGGGGTCTTCGCCACCGGACATTCGCTACGGACGAGAGCGGCCCTGCCCGTTGATCGCTGCTGTTCGCAGTGATCTGCCGAGGGAGTCCACCCGGACTTCAACTACAAGGGAGTGATCGAGAATGACCGAGACCCAGGTGACCTGGCTTACTCAGGAGTCTCACGACAGGCTCAAGAATGAGCTCGACCAGCTCATCGCCAATCGTCCGGTCATTGCCGCCGAGATCAACGAGCGTCGCGAAGAGGGTGACCTCAAGGAGAACGGCGGCTACCACGCCGCTCGCGAGGAACAGGGCCAGCAGGAGGCGCGCATCCGCCAGCTGCAGGAGCTGCTGAACAGTGCGAAGGTCGGCGAGGCCCCCACCCAGTCCGGCGTCGCACTGCCCGGCTCGGTCGTCAAGGTCTACTACGACGGCGACGAGTCCGACACCGAGACCTTCCTGATCGCGACCCGCGAAGAGGGCGCCCGCGACAACGCACTCGAGGTCTACTCGCCGAACTCCCCGCTGGGCGCCGCGCTGCTCCAGGCCAAGGTCGGCGAGACCCGCGAGTACACCCTGCCCAACGGCAGCCTGATGAAGGTCACCCTCGTCAGCGCAGAGCCGTACCACGCCTGATACAGGCGCACCGACGCAGAACCCCGGCCGAGGATTCCTCGGCCGGGGTTCTCTCGTTTCAGCTCCGGAGCAGGGAGTGCGCGCCGAGGAACTCGACCAGCGCCTCGGGTTCGGGATCCCCGGCGAGCAGCGCGACCAGGTCGTCCGCGGCGGACGCCTCGACCGGCTCCATCCCACCGAGCGCGAGCAGCGTCGCCGATCCGGTCGGCAACAGTCGGGCGCAGACCACTGCCCCGACGTTCAGATCGCGACCGGCACCCTCGTGCGTGACCTCGACGGTGTCGTCTCCGCGCAGGTCCTGCAGCGTCACCACGTCGTCGGCCGCGGCGACCACGGTGTACACCGACCGCCGCGTGCGCACCCACTGCCCGGCGAGCTCGAGTTCCTCCGCCGGCAGCAACGCGCCGCGCCGACCGACGAACAACTCGAACAGGCCGCCCTCGAACAGCGCGACATCGACGGCCGGTCCGCCCTCGATCGCACGCAGCAGTTCACCGTCGTCCGCCCCGGGCGCCGCATGGATCTCGGCGAGATCGAAGAGGATGTCGAACAGTTCCGGGGACCGCATGAACAGCTGTGCCTTGCTGTACAGCCATGCCGCCCGGTCGTCGGAGGTCAGCTCGGACCGACCGAGGTGGCACGCCTTGTACTTGCGGCCCGATCCGCACCAGCAGCGGTCGTTGCGTCCCAGCTCGGGGTGCTCGCGCGGCGCGAAGCGTTGCAGCACGTCGTGCAGTGCCTCCGATTCGCCGCCCTCGATCCGGCCGAGCAGTGACTGTGCGCGGGTGACGTCGCCGCCGTCGGCGGCGAGCAGTGCGAGGTCGAAGATCGCGGGGATCCAGTCGGGATCGTGGGAGAGAGCCTCGTCGTAGTACGACCGCGCGGCCAGGACGTCACCGAGCCGGTCGGCGGCCTTACCCGCCAGCCAACAGGCCGCGGCCTTCGCACGACGCGGCGCCAGGTCCACGAGTCCGACGGCCACCGCGTGCAGCGCCTCGGTCCGGTCGTCGAACTCGCTCACCAGCTCCAGAGCGGCGGCGGCCACCACCGGATCCGACAGCAGGACGAAAGCGTCGACGTCGGCGGAGATCTGTTCGTGCGCATAGGTTCTCGGATCGGCACCGAGCGCCGCCTGCTCCTGCGTCTGCCGCACCAGGTCCAGGAACTCGACCACCGCGCGGGCCTCGTCCGGATGCAGTTCGTGCTCGCGTGCGACCATCCCGATCTGCGCGGCCAGGCGGTGTGTGGCGAAATCGAAACCGTACACCGCGAGGTAGTCACCGTCACGCACGTAGCCGGCGGCGTCGATCAGCTCGGCGAGGGGGACGGTGGGGGCGACGAACAACGCCGGGTCGTCGATCATCAGCTGCCAGACCAGGGCGTCCAGGTGCTCGGCGGCATCCTCGGGCACGATCCGGCGCAGGGCCGCGGTGAGGTCGGGCGCGGAAGCCGGTTCGCCGGTCACCCTTCGCAACTCCAGCCCACCGTCGACGGCGGTGATCGCGACGAGGTCCCCCGCCGCGTAACCGGCCAGAGCCCCCGGCTCGAGCAGCAGCCCCTCGTCGTACAGGAAATCGGGATCGGTGACACCCCGCTCCGCGAAGACGTCGTCGTCCAGCCCTTCGAAGACCACACGGAACCCCTGCTCGGAGTCGAATGCAAAGGCAGTCAGCGGCGTCAGGTCGGGGTTGGCGTCGAGGATGCCGGCGGCGATCTCCGCATCCGTGAGCCGATGGGTCAGCGTCCGGCCCTCGAGGAGCGGACCGAGCGCAAGGTTCCGCCCATCGGGGAGGAAACCGAGATCGTAGTCGTCGAGTGCCTCGACGACGTCCTCCATCTCGCGGGCGGAGCCGTACCCCGCGTCGGCCAGACGCCGCCCCCACTCCTCGGTGGTCAGCGCTCCGTGCTCACGAAGAATGGTCATCGCGGCGTCGGCGATGCGGTCACGGGGATCGGGCTCGGTCACGGGGATCGATCGTATTCGATTCCCGTGACCGCGAATGCCACGCCGAGGCGCGACCGTCACATGACCCGGCGTGCCTTCATGTCGCCGAAGACCGGCCCGACCTTGACGACATCGCCGAAGGTCGGGGCGTGGACCATCATCCCGTTGCCCATGTAGATGCCGACGTGTCCGGGGCCCCCGGCCTGCCAATTACCGAACACCAGATCGCCGGGTTGCGCCGCGGCCATCGGGATCTCGGTGCCGACCCCCCACTGCGTCTCCGACGTGCGCGGCAGTGCGACCTTGCCGCCGCTGGCGGCGAACACCGCGAACGACGTCAGACCCGAGCAGTCGAAGCCACCCATCGACGGTCCGCTGATATTGCCGCCGCCCCACACGTACGGCAGACCGAGGTAGCGCATCGCGAGCTGCACGACCGCGCCCCCGATGCCCGACGTCGGGAGAGTGATGTTGCCGAGGTCGAGGTTCGCGAACGGCGACAGCAACTGCTCGAACTGGCCCTCCGACGCGCGGATCTTCTGCACGTACGGCCCGCTCTGGTCGGCCGCGTCGTCGACACCCGACGGCACACCACCCGCCTTGCGCACCGCGCGGGTGCCGGCGTTGAACGCGGCGAGCGCGAGATCGAGGGTGTCGCCCTGGACCAGGCCCTCCTGCTTCCACGCGTCGACCTGCGCATAGTTGTCGCACAGCATGTGTCCCGCGGCCATCACCGAGTCGGCGACACCGAGGATGTCGGCCGTGCCGTCACCGTCGGCGTCCTTGCCGTACTTGGCCCACTCGCTCGGCATGAACTTCGCGGGACCACGCCCACCGGCGAGCGAGACCGGAGCCGTCGGACCGTAGCGGAAGTCGTTCTCCACCGAGAACAGCGCCGCGAGGGTGGGCGCCTTGACGCCCCCACAGATCTCGCCGGCCTGACGCAGCCACGGCGCGAACACCGCGATCGAACCGACCTGCCCGAGGAGATTGCCGGGCGGGAGTACCGCCGACAGCGGCGGCAATGTCAGACCGCCGACACCGGGCAGCGTGATCGTGGGAGCGGTGTTCGCGCCGACAGCGGGAGGGATCACGGTCGGCACCGCCGCGGGGGGTGTGGCGACCGGCGGGGCAGGTTCGGGCGCGGGAGCCTCCGGCGTCGGGACCACATCGGTGGACGGCAGCGAGTCGGGGGCCTTCGGAGCTTCGAGGGCGGGTATCACCCTGACGAGATCGGTCGCCGCCTGCTCCCGCATTTCGGGTGGGAGCAGTGCGACGATGCTGTTCACCGGTTCCACGAGCTGCGGCGCGGACTGCACGGCGGCGGGCGCTCGTGGGGCTTCGGGAGCCGGGTCGGGTGTTGCGTTCGCAACCGCGGGGAACGCGACACCTGTTACTGCTGCGACAGCCACGATCGCGGCTGCGGGCTCCCATGTCATACACCGCTCCTGGGGGTCGTGCTTGTCCGAGGACTCACGGTAACGGGCAAACAGACTGCCGCGGGCGGGATTCAGGAAACCCTCAGTGTTTCGCGCACTTGTCGTCGACCGGTGTTCACCGAACACGACGACAAGTGCGCGAAACGCGAGATCAGCGCGGGATCAGCCGAGCGCCTGCTCCACATCGGCGAGCAGATCGGCCGCATCCTCGATACCCACGGACAGGCGCACCAGATCCTCCGGCACCTCCAGCGCGGAGCCCGCGGTGGACGCGTGCGTCATCGCGCCCGGATGCTCGATGAGCGACTCGACGCCGCCCAGGGACTCGGCGAGCGTGAAGATCTGGGTGCGCGAGCAGAAGTCGAGCGCGGCCTGCTTGCCACCCTTCAGTCGCACCGAGATCATGCCGCCGAAGCGCCGCATCTGCTTGGCCGCCACCACGTGGCCGGGGTGCGACTCGAGGCCCGGGTAGATGACCTGGGAGATCGCGGCGTGGCCGGTGAGCAGATCGACGATCTTCTCGGCGTTGTCGCTGTGCCGTTCCATGCGCAGCGCGAGGGTCTTGATGCCGCGCATCGTCAGGAAGGCGTCGAACGGTCCCGGGACCGCACCCGCGCCGTTCTGCAGGAACGCGAACTTCGTATCCAGTTCCTCGTCGTTCGTCACGAGCGCGCCGCCCACGACGTCGGAGTGTCCGCCGATGTACTTCGTCGTGGAGTGCAACGCGATGTCCGCACCCAACTGCAACGGCTGCTGCAGGTACGGCGACGCAAAGGTGTTGTCCACCAACAGCTTTGCCCCGGCGGCGTGTGCCACCTCGGAGATGGCGGCGATATCGCCGATGTTGAGCAGCGGGTTGGTGGGGGTCTCGACCCACACCAGCTTCGTATTCGGCCGGATCGCGGCGCGGACGGCGTCGACGTCGGACACCGCGGCGGGGGTGTACTCGATGCCCCACTGGGTGAAGACCTTGTCGATGAGCCGGAACGTGCCGCCGTAGGCGTCGTTCGGGATCACCAGGTGATCGCCCGGGCGCAGCATCGACCGCAGCACGCAGTCGGTGGCCGCCATCCCCGAACCGAACGCCCGCCCGAACGTGCCCGACTCGAGCGCCGCGAGGTTCGCCTCGAGGGGGCGACGGGTCGGGTTGCCGGTGCGCGCGTACTCGAAGCCGCCGCGCATCCCGCCGACGCCGTCCTGGGCGAAGGTGGAACTGGCGTAGATCGGCACGTTGACCGCACCGGTCTGCGGGTCGGGCTCGTACCCCGCGTGGATGGCCTTGGTGGAGAAACCGCTGGAGAATCCCTGCTCGCTCATGGCGACCAGCCTAGCGACCCGGGCCGCCGCACCCGTCCTCCGGCCGTCGGCCCACCCGCCTCAGTTCGACATGGCCGCGCCGACCGCGAGGACGACCTCCACGGCCTGCTCCTTCGACACGTCCGCCCCGTCGGGAACGATGAGGAGAATCTGCGCGCCGGGCAACGACAACGCCACATCGCGACCACCCAGTGGGGTCGAGACGTAGCCACCCAGCCGTTCCGCGGCAGGAGACGACACGAACCTGTCGGGCCGCTCCTTCGCCATGTAGTCCCGGGTCCGGGCCAGCTGTTCGGCGGTCTGGTCCACGGAGTTGACGGAGACGGTGACCGCCTTCGTCAAGCCCCCGGCACCGGACTGGTTGAACCAGCACATGGTCGATCCGCCGTCGACCGAGGGAGTCCGGTCCAACCGGTAGCCCTTCAGCACGCCCAGCACCGGCTTCTCGATCTCGGCGCACGTCGGCGGCTTCGACACCTGGACGGCAGCGCCGCCCGGCGCCCGCGGCTCGGTCGCCGGCGACCCCGAATCGCTGTCGGGCGGTCCCGCCACGACCATGCTGTCGCCCTGTGCCTGCGGCGTCCCCTCGATCGTGCTCCCGCACGCCGAACCCGACATCACCACCGCCGCAAGACATGCGGCAGCCCCCACTGCTCTCCCCCATTGCATGCCGAGAGCGTAACCGAGCCCCGAAACGGGAGAATCCCCGACGGTGGCCGTCGGGGATTCTCCGTGAAACTCGCGGCGTTACGCGCCGGCGCTGAGGAAACCGAGCAGGTCGTGCCGGGTGATCACGCCGACGGGCTTGCCGTCGTCGACCACCATGAGCGCATCCGTGTCGCCGAGGGCCTTCGTCGCCGACGACACCGGCTCGCCCGCACCGATCAGCGGGAGCGGCTTGCTCATGTGCTTCTCCACCGGGTCGGCGAGAGCGGCCCGGCCCTCGAAGACCGCACTGAGCAGGTCGCGCTCGGATACGCTGCCCGCGACCTCGCCCGCCATGACGGGCGGTTCCGCGCCGACGACCGGCATCTGCGAGACGCCGTACTCGCGCAGGATCTCGATCGCGTCGCGCAGGGTCTCGGACGGGTGCGTGTGCACGAGGTCCGGCAGCTCACCGGACTTGCCGCGCAGCACGTCGCCGACGGTCTGCTCGCCGGTCGAGCCGTCGAGGCGGCTGCGCAGGAAGCCGTACGACGACATCCACTCGTCGTTGAAGATCTTCGACAGGTAGCCGCGGCCACCGTCGGGCAGGAGCACGACGACGACGGCGTCGGGGCCCTCACGCTCGGCGACCTTGAGCGCCGCAACGACGGCCATGCCGCACGAGCCGCCGACCAGCAGGCCCTCCTCGCGGGCGAGACGACGGGTCATCTCGAAGGAGTCGGCGTCGGAGACGGCGATGATCTCGTCCGGAACCGACGGGTCGTAGGCGGTGGGCCAGAAGTCCTCGCCGACACCCTCGACCAGGTACGGCCGTCCGGTGCCGCCCGAGTACACCGAGCCCTCGGGATCGGCGCCGATGACCTTGACCTTGCCGCCCGAGATCTCCTTGAGGTAGCGACCGGTGCCGGTGATGGTGCCGCCGGTGCCGACGCCGGCGACGAAGTGCGTCACCTTGCCCTCGGTGTCCCGCCAGATCTCGGGCCCGGTGGTCTCGTAGTGGCTGTCGGGTCCGCCCGGGTTGGCGTACTGGTTGGGCTTCCAGGCGCCGGGGATCTCCTTCACCAGACGGTCGGAGACGTTGTAGTAGCTGTCCGGGTGCTCGGGAGCGACCGCGGTGGGGCACACCACGACCTCGGCGCCGTACGCACGCAGCACGTTGCGCTTGTCCTCGCTGACCTTGTCGGGGCAGACGAACACACACTTGTAGCCGCGCTTCTGCGCGACCAGGGCCAGGCCGACGCCGGTGTTGCCGGACGTGGGCTCGACGATGGTGCCACCCGGCTTCAGCTCGCCCGACGCCTCGGCGGCGTCGATCATCTTGACCGCGATGCGGTCCTTGGAGCTGCCGCCCGGATTGAGGTATTCGACCTTGGCAGCAACCAGCCCGGAGTTCTCGCCGACGACGGAGGACAGCTTGACCAGAGGGGTGTTGCCGATGAGATCGACGACATGATCCGCGATGCGCATGACCCCATGCTTCCAGATCCGATTCGGACACGTGTCGCGAAGGGTCCTTACCTGCGCGAAACCGCCCCGGCACGGGCTCTCGCTGAGTGGGACGGGCGTTCGTCACTCGACTTCCGGGAACGTGTTTCAGAACCGCGTGCATCCGACCAGGTCGCGGCCCCTGCGGCCGAGCAAAACCCGCGGTAGGACGAGTTCCGGGCCGCCGACGACTGACTGCCGCGTGGTGATGTGGCGCAGGCAACGTAAGTTCATGGTCGAAGAGACCAACGTACGAAGGAGTTTCCATGCCCGAGGCAGTCATTGTCTCCGTTGCCCGCTCGCCCATCGGCCGCGCCATGAAGGGCTCGCTGGCGAGCATGCGTCCGGACGACCTCGCCGCGCAGATGGTTGCCGCCGCGCTGGCCAAGGTTCCTGAGCTCGACCCCACCGAGATCGACGACCTGCTGCTCGGCTGTGGCCTGCCCGGCGGCAAGGCCGGCTTCAACATGGGCCGTATCGTCGCCATCAAGCTCGGCTACGACACCCTGCCCGGCACCACGATCACCCGCTACTGCTCGTCGTCGTTGCAGACCACCCGTATGGCCCTGCACGCGATCAAGGCCGGCGAGGGTGACGTCTTCATCTCCGCCGGTGTCGAGTCGGTGTCGAGCTTCGCCGCCGGCAACTCGGACTCGCTGCCGGACACGAAGAACCCGTTCTTCGCCGAGGCCATGGAGCGCACCGCGACCGCCGCCCAGGGTGGCGTCCAGTGGAGCGACCCGCGGTCGAACGGCATCGTCCCCGACGCGTACATCGCGATGGGCCAGACCGCCGAGAACGTCGCGCAGCTGACCGGCATCTCCCGCGAGGACCAGGACCGCTGGGGCGTCCGCTCGCAGAACCGCGCGGAGGAGGCCATCAAGGCCGGCTTCTTCGAGCGCGAGATCACCCCGGTCACCCTCGCCGACGGCACCGTCGTCAGCACCGACGACGGCCCGCGCGCCGGCGTCACGTACGACGCCGTCAGCCAGCTCAAGCCGGTCTTCCGCCCCGACGGCACCGTCAACGCCGGCAACTGCTGCCCGCTCAACGACGGCGCTGCCGCGCTGGTCATCATGAGCGACACCAAGGCCAAGGAGCTGGGCCTGACCCCGCTGGCCCGCGTCGTCTCCACCGGTGTCTCCGGCCTGTCCCCCGAGATCATGGGCCTGGGCCCGATCGAGGCCACCAAGAAGGCCCTCGCGCTCGCCGGCAAGTCGGTCAGCGACATCGATCTGTTCGAGATCAACGAGGCCTTCGCCGTGCAGGTCCTCGGCTCCGCCCGCGAGCTGAAGATCGACGAGGACAAGCTGAACGTCTCCGGTGGCGCCATCGCCGTCGGCCACCCGTTCGGCATGACCGGCGCCCGCATCACCGCGACGCTGATCAACAACCTGCAGACCCACGACAAGCAGTTCGGTGTCGAGACCATGTGCGTCGGCGGCGGCCAGGGCATGGCAATGGTGCTGGAGCGCCTGAGCTAGTCCTCACCTGATTCCGCGAACGGGCGGTTTTCTGAATGTCGGCCGAGAGGCCCGTCAGAAAACCGCCCGTTCGTCGTCAGACAGGAGCACCGGCGGCTCGGAGCTTTTCCCGTACGCGGGCGACCATGGCCTCCGGCCGGTCGTACAACAGCTCTGCACCTACCCGAACTACCGTCCATCCGAGCGCCTCGAGTTGGGCAAGCCGCTCGATGTCCCTCGCGCGCTGCCCTCGGTTCCAGTGATCGGCACCGTCGTACTCCACGAGGACCCACCACTGGACCCAGCCCAGATCCGACCGCGCGAAGACACGTCCACTCCGGTTCCGGATACGTATCTGAGTCTGCGGCCGGGGGAGTCCCGCATCGACGAGAACCAGCCTCGTATGGGTCTCCGGCGGCGACTCCGCACCACCGTCCACGTCGTCGAGGATCCCTCGGAGCCGAGCTATCCCGCGCATGCCGGCGTACCGGTCGGCCAACCGCGACACGTCGATCGGCTTCAAGCCCGTCGCATTGCACAGCGCATCGACTGCCGCGATCGCCTCGAGCCGCGGCAACCTGCGTCCCAGATCGAATGCGGTACGGGCCGGAGTTGCCACCCCGATCCCACCAAGAAGGCGAAACTCGTCCGGTTCGATCCGACAGTTGTTGAGTGATCATCCCGGACGGCGGCCGCCAGTGACCCGAACGGATCACCTCGGCAGGTTCATGGCCACCGATCCACTTCGCCCCGTGGAGCGCAGCGGCCGAGAATCCGGTCAGCACCGCATCGGGGCCGGCGAACAGCGCCGCGGCTCGGGCCCGTTTGTCCGGCGTGAGTTCGACGTGCCTGCTCAGGTACACGCCACGGTAGATCCGGACGAAGTCGTGATAGAGCTGGTGATCTGTCAGCCTGCCGGCCACAGTCGATCGCAGGAATGGCTCGTCGTACTCCCCCATCCGTGCAGCATCACCCACCCCGACCGGCAGGACCGCCACCGCCAGCGAGTTATCCCCAGGCCGACGACGACGAACGGGCGGTTTTCTGACAATCGGCCGCGTGGCCTGTCAGAAAACCGCCCGTTCGTGGGGCGCGTGAGGCTAGTCGTTGTTGAAGTAGCTCAGCAGGCGCAGGATCTCGACGTACAGCCACACCAGGGTGACGGTGAGGCCGAGGGCGACGCCCCAGGCGGCCTTCTCCGGCGCCTGGGCGCGGATCAGCTGGTCGGCGGCGTCGAAGTCGAGCAGGAAGCTGAACGCGGCGAGCGCGATGCAGACGAGGCTGAAGACGATGGCGATGGTGCCGCCGTCACGCAGGCCGAAGCCGCCGTCGGTGAAGAAGCTCGCGATCAGGTTGCCGACCATCAGGACCAGGACGCCGATGAGGCCGCCGATGATCATGCGGGTCAGGCGCGGGGTCACGCGGATGGCGCCGGTCTTGTAGACGACCAGCATGCCGAAGAACACACCGAACGTGCCGAGCACAGCCTGGCCGATGAGGATGGATGCGTCGACGCCCTGGATCTGGAAAGTCATCAGGAACGACAGCGCACCCAGGAACACGCCCTCGCACGCCGCGTAGGCGAGCACGATCGCCGGGTTGTCCATCTTGCGGCCGAACGACGCGACCATCACGAGGACGAAGCCGACGAGGCCGCCGACGATGACGAACGGTGCGGCCAGCGCCTCGTTGTTGTTGACCAGGAAGAACGAGATGATCGCCGCCACGGTCAGCACGCCGAGCGTGATCGCGGTCTTGGTGACCACGTCGTCGATCGTCATGGCCCGCTGGGTGGTCTGGTACTGCTCGGGCGCCTGGTACTGCTGCCCGTATTCCTGCGTGACCTGCGCGGCGCCGGCCTGCGCGGATCCGAAGGTGGCGTATCCGCTGCCCTCTTGCTTGGGCAGGTTCTTGAATACCGGGTTGCTGGTGGTGCGCACCGTGCACATCCCTTCTCGTGGTCGTCTGTCGTGCCCGTCGGGGCCCGTCTCGGCCGGGTCGGACCGGCGTCGTTGTCCGTGAAACGTCCGGCACCGAGGGGAAAGTTCCCGCCCGCCGAGCCGAGTTGGACATTTCGGACTGTACCGGGGACGCGTCTGCCACCGCTATACGAGCACCTGATCAACGGTAACGTCGTTCGGCCGCAATCCAGCGGAAAACCACGATTCGGCCGACAATGGGCGCATGGGAATCGAAGACGGATTCGACGAGACACTGGATGTCAGCGAGAGCCTCGATTCTGACGAGGTCCGCAACGCCGACGGCGACGACGTCGTCGACGCCCCCGACGAGTGGAGCGAGGCCGACCGCTTCGGCACCACCCTCAGGGAGGCCGAGCAGGGCGAGAGCCTCGACCAACGCCTCGCCGAGGAGGAGCCGGACACGCCGCCGTCGGGCCCCGACCGTGAGGACGACGACGAACTGCAGGGCGCCGAGATCGTGGACGGGGTCATCGTCGAGGACATCGGACTCCACCGCGGCCAGGTTGACGGGGACGCAGCCGGCGGCGGACCGGTCCAGTAGTCCCCCTGCTATTGCGCGCGGACGGACCGCGTGACGCTGAACTTCGGGTTGCGCCCGACCACCTCGGTGCGCCCCACCGCACGGGCCAGGCCGCTCTTGTACTCGAGATGCGAGTTGAAGACGGTCCACATCTCGCCGCCGGGACGAAGGACGCGTCCGGCCTCGGCGAACATCTTGGTAGCCGCGCCGGTGTGCACCGCCGCGCCCACGTGGAACGGCGGGTTGCAGACGATCAGGTCGACGCTCGCGTCCGGAAGCGATGCCATGGCGTCGTCGCGCAGTCCCCGGACCCGATCGCCCACGCCTGCCGCACGGGCCGTCGCCTCGGCCGACGCAACGGCCGCCGCCGACTGGTCGGTCGCGACGACCTCGATCTCGGGGCGCCACAACGCGAGCGCGACGGCCAGGATGCCGGTGCCGCAGCCGAGGTCGACCGCGGTTCGCGCGTCGGGCAGCGCCCGCGGCAGGAACTCGAGCAGGTATCGGGTGCCGATGTCGAGTTTGGTGCCGGCGAAGACCGCGCCGTGTGCGAAGACGTCGAGGTCCAGTTCGTCGAGGTGCTCGGAAATCGGGAACCGTGCTGCCGTCGAGATCTCCCGCGGCGTGTCGGCGATCAGCACGCGTGACTTCTGCCGCCCGCGGCTGGCACGCACGTTGACGAAGGACCGGGCCAGCACCTCGTTCATCGTCGGGGTGATGTGCTTGTCGCGTCCACCCGCGAACACGACGACGCCGGGGTCGGCGTAGCGGGCGATCGCGTCGGCGATCTCGTCGAGCTCGTCGAGGCTGCGCGGCAGCTGCAGCAGGACGACGCGGGCGCCGGCCAGCAGTTCCTCCCCCAGGCCGCACGACCGGTAGCAGTCGGACAACTCGAACGTCGACGCATTGTTCGCGAGCGCGCGTTCCCCGGTGAGCGGATCCTGGTGCACACGAATCCCGGTCACTTCGTACTGGACGGCGGTGCCGAGGGTGAGCGCGCCGTAATGGTCGCCGATCACGACGATCGAATCGCCCGGGACCGAGCCCAGGGCGTCCGCCGCCTCGTCGAGGATCAGACGGTCCGCCGCGTCGACGGCGAACAGGTTGGGGGCCTCGACGTCGGGGAATCGACGCATGAGGGTGAACAGGTTTTCGGCGGAGAGCATGGCTGTAAGTGTGCGCGTACCCCGTGACGGCAGCCGGATCGGGGACCGTCCCGAATCCCGGCGAATCGCAATTTCGGGTCTCCTACTGCCGCTAGGCTCCGCCCGAAGGCACATAACCGGACAAACAGTGACGGGATTCGATGGCGTTCAGGAGCAGGTGCGTAGCGGGAATCGCATCGACGCCGATCGTCCTGCCCTTCACCGCGGAGAATCAGATCGGCGGTCTGACCGTGGACAACGGTGACGTCTACTTCTTCAGGCGACACGGCGCCGGTGACGCTCCGGTTCGACGGCTTCCGCGATCCTGCCGTCCTCAGCATCGACAACGGCGCCGCCTACCTGGTCGACGGAGTCCACGAGCGCATACCGGCCCGGCTGTCGACGCCACCCGCCACCGGATCGCTCGCCTCGCTCGGCCCACTGTTCGGAAGCTGAATCTCAGCCGGCCGGTCGCTCACCGAGGAACGCGTCGATGTGCCGCCACGTGGTGTCGCGCGCTCCCGGTCCGGCGAGCAGGCCGAGGTGGCTGCCGGGCGCGGTCTCGAACCGCACCGACGGCGACCCGGTGAGGACGTCGACGATCGCACCGACCGAGTCGGCGGTGGCGATGACGTCACCGGTACCACCGACCGCCAGCACCGGAACGGCGAGTTCGGCGAGCTTGATCGTGGTGCCGCCCACCGTGACCCGGCCCTCGAGGAGTCCGTTGCCGAGCACCAGCTCCTCCGCCATCTGATAGAACAGCCGGGCCGGGTACCCGGGCATCTCGGCCATGAACCGATCGATCGCTTCCATCCGGGCGAGGGTCTCGGTCTCGTGCAGGTTGCGCGCGACGAACCACGGCTTGAGGAGTTCCCGCGACGGCGCCGTCGCGCGGTAGGCCACCTGCACCAGGGGCGCCGGCAGTCCACCCATCAGCCGGGTCAGTTCGGTGACCGGGCGGTGTCCGGTGACGCGGGCGACGGCGCGCGCCACGGCCATCGTCGGAATCTTCGAGTAGTCGATCGGCGTGCCGAGCGCGGTGACCGACGCGATCGGCAGATCGGGATGCGCCGAGGCCGTGAGCAGCGCGAGCGTGCCGCCGAGGCTCCAGCCGACGACGTCCACCGGTGCGCCGCCGTGCAGTTCGCTGACCCGTCGCACCGCGCCGGGCACGATGTCGTCGGTCCAGTCCTCGAATCCGAGGTTCCGGTCGGCGTAGCCCATCGTCCCGTAGTCCACGACGTAGGGCGTGCGACCGGACCCGAGCAGGTGCGCCGCGAGGCTCTGCCCGGGCCGCAGGTCGTAGCAGTGCATCGGGACCGCGAGCGGTGGCACGAGCAGCACCGGCGCACCGGAGTCGACGGGGCCGTAGCGGTGCAGATCCCGATGCGGCTCTTGATGAATCAGCTCGGACGGCGTCCGCTCCGACGACCCGACGCCGTCACCGAACGTCAGCCCCCACGCGTTGCGCAACGAGACGTTCAACCGCGTTTCCCAGCCCGATTCCCGCACAGCCCGTTCCCCCGTATCGATCGACGACGACGTTCGTTGCGGGAATCTTACTCGCGAGTCAGTTAGTGCGCCTGCCGGGACAGCAACTCCTCGAACGGCACCGAGTTCGCGAACGGATCGGCCGGGCCGACGTTCTCACGCGCGACCATCGCCGCGGCCAACTCGCCGGCCGCCCGCTCGATCCGCTGGGCCAGACCCTGGTCGCCGGACCCCGCCCAGTCCTCGGATGCCGCGTAGACCGCGGTCGGGACCGTCGCGGCCCGCAGATACGCGAACATCGGCCGGGCGGCATGCTCGAGTGCGAGCGAGTGCCGACCGGTCCCGCCGGTCGCGCCGAGCAGGGTCGGCATGCCGTCGAGCGTCCCCTGCTCGAGGACGTCGAAGAACGACTTGTACAGCCCGCTGTACGACGCGTTGAAGATCGGCGTGACCGCGATCAGTCCGTCGGACTTCGCCGCCCGGTCGATGACCGCCCGCAACCCGCCACCGGCGAACCCGGTGAGCAGGTTGTCGGTGAGGGCGTGCGCGTGGTCGCGCAGTTCGACGATCTCGACATCCGCGGTGATGCCGCGTTCGGCGAGGGCGTCGACGGTGGCCGCGGCGAGCCGGTCGGCCAGCAACCGGCTCGACGACGGCTGCGTCAGTCCGGCCGAGATCACCGTCAGCGTAAGGGTTTTCGCGTCGGTCACGACAGCACCTCCGCCTTCTTCGCGGCCAGCAGACTCGCATGCGTGGGAGCCTCGGGGACGTGTGCGGGGCGCAGCGCGTCGAACTCGCGTCGCAGCACCGGCACGACCTCCTCGCCCAGCAGGTCGAGTTGCTCGAGGACGGTCTTCAGCGGGAGTCCGGCGTGGTCCATCAGGAACAGCTGACGCTGGTAGTCGCCGAAGCTCTCCCGGAACGAGAGGGTCTTGTCGATGACTTCCTGCGGGCTGCCGACGGTGAGAGGCGTCTGATCGGTGAACTCCTCGAGCGACGGCCCGTGCCCGTAGACCGGGGCGTTGTCGAAGTACGGCCGGAACTCGCGGACCGCGTCCTGGGAGTTCTTGCGCATGAACACCTGGCCACCGAGGCCGACGATCGCCTGATCGGCCGAGCCGTGACCGTAGTGTTCGAAGCGACGACGGTAGAGGTCGATCAGTCGGACGAAGTGATCGCGGGGCCAGAAGATGTTGTTGGCGAAGAAGCCGTCGCCGTAGTACGCGGCCTGCTCGGCGATCTCCGGGCTGCGGATCGACCCGTGCCACACGAACGGCGGGACGTCGTCGAGCGGACGCGGCGTCGAGGTGAACGATTGCAGCGGCGTGCGGAAGCGGCCCTGCCAGTTCACGACGTCCTCACGCCACAGCTTGTGCAGCAGCGCGTAGTTCTCGACCGCCAGAGGGATGCCCTCGCGGATGTCCTTGCCGAACCACGGGTACACGGGACCGGTATTGCCACGGCCGAGCATGAGGTCGACGCGACCGCCCGCGAGGTGCTGGAGCATCGCGAAGTCCTCGGCGATCTTCACCGGGTCGTTGGTGGTGATCAGCGTCGTGGACGTCGACAGCATGATCCGCTCGGTGCGGGCGGCGATGTAGCCGAGCATCGTCGTCGGCGACGACGGCACGAACGGCGGGTTGTGGTGCTCGCCGGTGGCGAATACGTCGAGCCCGACCTCCTCGGCTTTCTCCGCGATCGCGACCATCGCCTTGATGCGCTCGGCCTCGGTCGGTGTCCGGCCGGTCGTGGGGTCCGTGGTCACGTCACCGACGGTGAAGATTCCGAAGTGCATGCCTACCTCCAAAGTATTTCAAGTTTCAACTATATGCCACCAACCGCGGGCGCCTCCCCGATATTCCACCGATCTGCTTGACGATCGCCCCCAACCGTCATTGACTGCTGACAAGGATCGCCGTCACCACCGACCAGGGGGTCGTATGAGGGTCACGCACGACGTCACCAACCAGGCTCCGCCGCTGATCGACTACGACGCCGCCGACTACCCGCCGATCCTCGAAGCCCTGCAGCGCGAGGGCGCCCACCACGCGCTCGACGAGGTGCACCACGTCGGACGGCTCGCCGGCGGCGCCGACGCGCAGGCGCTCGGTGATCTCGCGGAGGCTCATCCGCCCGTCCTGCGGACCCACGACCGGTACGGCCACCGCATCGACGAGGTCACCTACGACCCGGCCTACCACCAGCTGATGGACACCGCCGTCGAGTTGGGGCTGCACGGCGCCCCGTGGGGGGATCCCCGACCGCACGCGCATCTCGTGCGCGCCGCGAAGATGGCGGTGTGGGGGCAGGTCGACGCCGGCCACGGATGCCCGATCTCGATGACGTACGCCGCGGTGCCGGCACTGCGCCACAATCCCGAACTCGCGCTGCAGTACGAGCCGCTGCTCACCGCCCGCGTGTACGACCCGGAGCTGCGCGCCCCGCTCACCAAGCCCGGGCTGATCGCGGGTATGTCGATGACCGAGAAGCAGGGCGGCTCCGACGTCCGCGCCGGCACCACCCGCGCCGTCCCGCAATCGGACGGGTCCTACCTGCTCACCGGGCACAAGTGGTTCACGTCGGCGCCGATGTCGGACGTCTTTCTCGTCCTCGCGCAGGCGCCCGGCGGACTCACGTGCTTCCTGCTCCCCCGGATCCTGCCCGACGGCACCCGCAACGCGATGCACCTGCAGCGGCTCAAGGACAAGCTCGGCAATCACTCGAACGCGAGCAGCGAGGTGGAGTACGACGAGGCCGTCGCGTGGCGGGTCGGCGACGAGGGCCGCGGCGTCCGCACCATCGTCGAGATGGTCAACATGACGCGGCTCGACTGCACGATCGGGACCGCGACCGGGATGCGCGTCGGCGTCGCGCAGGCCACCCACCACGCCGTGCACCGCAGCGCCTTCGGCGCGCACCTCATCGATCAGCCCCTCATGCGCAACGTGCTCGCCGATCTCGCCGTCGAGTCGGAGGCGTCCACCACCGTCGCGCTGTGGCTCGCTGCGCTCACCGACCGCGCCGACAACGGCGATCCGCAGGCGTCGACCCTGCGCCGCGTCGCCCTCGCGGTGAGCAAGTACTACGTGTGCAAGCGCGGCCCCGCGCACGCAGCCGAGGCCCTGGAATGCCTGGGCGGCAACGGCTACGTCGAGGAGTCGCGGATGCCCCGGCTGTACCGGGAGGCGCCGCTGCTGTCGGTGTGGGAGGGCTCCGGCAACGTCGCTGCCCTCGATGTCCTGCGCGCGATGGGCCGCCAGCCCGAGTCCGTGGAGGCGTTCTTCGAGGAACTCGACGACAGTGCCGGTGCCGACGCCCGCCTCGACGCCGCTGTCGCGAATCTGAAGGACGCGTTCACGGATTTCGACACGCTGCAGCACCGTGCGCGGCGGGTGGTCGGCGACATGGCGCTGGCGCTGCAGGGCGCCCTCCTTGTGCGGCAAGGGCACCCCGCGGTGGCAGACGCCTTCTGCGCGACCCGCCTGGACGGCGACTGGGGCACCGTGTTCGGCACCCTGCCGACCGGCCTGGATCTGGCCCCGATCATCGACCGTGCGACCCCCAAAGTAGGTTCCTGAGAGGCGACTCATGTCCCGTCCCTCACCCGTGTGTGTATCCGTCAGCAAGATGATCGAGGCACGGCCGAGCACGCTGTACGCCCTGATCAGCGACATCACTCGAATGGGTGACTACAGTCCGGAAACCGTGTCGGCCGCGCACGGTGGTCGACGAAACCGCAGGTCGTGACCGCAGAGCCGGGACACCGTTTCGCGTTCCGGGTGCCGGGGCGATCGGGCGCGTTGTGGACGTACACCTTCGAAGCCACCGAGGGCGGCACGCTGGTAACCGAGGCAATGCAACAGGGTGTGCCGTCGCCGCTGCCCGTCCGGATGATCCAGCGCTGGACCGGGGTGACCGATCGCGCCGAGCATCTGCGACAGGGCATGGCGACGACGCTGGACCGACTCGGGGACGGCCGTCACGCACGAGCGCCGGGCGTAGCGCACCACTCCAGACGGATCTTCCGTTCGGCCCGCGTTATCCGCTGGGCAAGAGTGGCTTTCGGCACGAAGCATGCCGAGGCGGTCACCGAAGCCGCACCGCCGTCGGACTTGCGGACCGTCGTGGCCGTCCGCGTCGGCTGCAGATCGGCGCCCACGACCCCATGTCCGCCGACGATGAGGACGCCGGAACGCTCGCACCGAGGCGTCCGCGTTGTCATAGTGGAGTCATGGCCGACGAACTGGACGCACAGCCCGAAGTGAATGCCGCACCGGACCTCCGCCGCTACGAGGTACGCGTCGGAGATGCCACCGCCGGATTCACCCAATTCGTCGACAGCGGTGACCAGCGCATCTTCTTCCACACCGAGATCGGCGAGCGTTTCGCCGGTCGGGGTCTGGCGAGCACGCTGATCCGCGCGGCACTCGAGGACACCGTGGCGCACGACAAGCGGATCGTGCCGATCTGCCCGTTCGTGGCGGGATTCCTGGAGAAGCACGACGACTTCAAGGGCTACGTCGACGCCGTCACGCCCGCCGCCCAGCAGGCGGTCATCGACTCACAACTCTGACCGGTGACCACCCCGCGTCCGCACCGAAGTGAGTCCGGACCGTACCGGTCCCGATTTCCTGACCTCGTCCCTGCCGCCGTCGAGCAGGCCCGGACACCAGTTGTGCACCGTCGCATCCGAGGACCCCGTCGAGGTCCGACGGCGTCCGGGGCGCCCCTCGCTCGTGGCCGCGGCCGGCGTCCCGACCGGCGTGGTCGACTGGGCCGTCACCGGCACCGCGGCCACCGGAGTCGCAGTGGGATCGCTGGCCGCGCTACCCGTCGGTGTCGCCGCGCTGGTTATCTGACCCCAGACAACACGACAGGCCCCGCTCCGTTTCCGGAGCGGGGCCTGTCGTCAGTCGTCACCCGATTCGGGCGACGCGCGATCAGATCGCGTTGATGTTCGTGGCCTGGGGGCCCTTGGCGCCCTGGCCCAGATCGTAGGAAACGCGCTGGTTCTCGTCGAGGCTGCGGAAGCCGCCGCCCTGGATCTCCGAGTAGTGCGCGAACACGTCAGCGCTGCCGTCCTCGGGAGCGATGAAGCCGAAGCCCTTTTCAGCGTTGAACCACTTCACGGTGCCGGTTGCCATTTTGTACTCCTCATGCTTGCCGATCACGAATCGCCGATGTTCGAGCGACCCGGGCCGGTACTGCCGAAAGCGATACCCGAAGAGGAGATCTATCCCCCACAACTAAAGGAATTGCGAGCGCACAAACATGCAACCACAAAACACTATGACCACTTTCAGTCAATCACACTTGAGTCAAGAAGTCGACGCGATTCGGATCACTTTGCCGGACAGAAGATTTCCGGGCCTCGGTCCGCGACCCGGAAACGCAGCCGCCGGACGCCGCGACGTGGCGCACCCAGCGATCGCTGCGGCGGTGCGTGCGGCCCAGCCGACGGATCTCGCGGAGCCAGAAGTGCGCCGCGAGCGTCGTCTGCGCACAGGCGTCCGGCTCATCCGACGCGCCGTCGACGACGGCGACCAACGCCTCCGAGAGAGCAGCAACCTTGAGGTTGTTCTCCTGCGAGTGCCGCATCAGCAGTTGCGCGGCGGCGTCGGGTTCACACCGATAGAGGATGCCGACGATCTCCAGGGCGCGCGCCCGGAGCGCCGCGGACCGGCCGCGTGCGTGCTCTCGACGCGCTCCCGAGGAGGCCGGACGGATCCCGACCGGCGAATGGACAGTGCTGTAGTGCATGAATTTCCTTCGTGGTCGTCGCGAGTTCGCCTCGGCGACAACACGTATCGGCGCCTTCGCGCCTGACTGTGATCTTTCGGTCGACGATGGGCCCGACTCGCGAGCGCTCGACCTGTGAGTTCGTGAGGAGGTCAGGGATTCGACGGTGTCGTCGTCCGGCGGCTCAGGACCAGTGTCCGAGCCGGCATGCAGCCTCGATGGCGCACCTGACAGACCCACTGTACGGCATGCGCAGGGAAAGGCGACCGTCACCCCCGCGCCCGGCGCTCCCCCGATCCTCGCCAGACCTCCCGTCCCGGCGGTGGCCCGCCCTAACATGGGTAGTGGAACAGGAGCGATGCGCCTTTCGAACCCGCGTCTCGCGGTGACGGCGCCCACTGGTCCGCGTGGAAAGGATCGACCGATGACACAGGAGAACGACCCACACCACAGCGCCACGCACGGAGGGCGAATGCTCGCGAACATCCTGGCGGCGGCCGCACTCGCGGCAATTCCGCTGAGCATCTCCACGGCTCCGGCAGCGGCCGAGACGGCATACACCGCAGATCGACCGACTGCGGTCGCGGCGACACAGGCAGGCGTCGACCACACCGCCCCGTGCCGACGCTGGCAGAACCCACAGGCGTACGGACACTGGCACTGCCGCTAGCCCGACCGTCGAGCACGCTCAGGCGAGCCACTCCGATAAGGAGTCATCGCAATGGGTTGCAGCGCAGTGACGTCAGCGGCGGATACCGCGAATGGCCCGACGGTTCGTGATGTGCTCAACGGCGGAGGTCCCACCCACCGGATTGCGATGGGCGGGACCTGCGATGCCATGTGCCGGCGGGCGGCGGGACGGAGGTGCCCCCAGTGGGACTCGAACCCACACTTTGCAGATTTTAAGTCTGCTGCCTCTGCCAATTGGGCTATGGGGGCCCACCACCGGCCCGACTCCGGTGGCCACGACAGTGGAAACCAAGGAACAGTGTAGGCGGAAGAAACAGTGAGCTAATTCACGACCCGCCCAGCGAGACTGACATTGCAATCCCGTCCAGGATGTCGTGTTCGCTGACGACGAGCTCATCGATTCCGGCACGCCTGGAAAGCTCGTCGGCCAGAACGGCGGTGACAATCGCCCCGCCACCGATCACATCGACCCGACCGGGATGCATCGGGCCGAGGGCGGCCCGCTGGTCGTGCGTCATGGTCACGAGGCGGTGCGCGACCTCGTGCAGTTGGTCGATGCCGAGCCGCGACAGGTGCACCCGCTCGGCGTCGTACTCCGGCAGATCCTGCGCGACGGCGGACAGCGTCGTCATGGTGCCGGCGACACCGACCCACGTGCGGGCCTGCTCGACCGGCACCTTCGCGAACGCCTGCTCGAGCCGGTCCGACGCGAACGAGCGCGCGGACTCGATCTGCTCCGCGGTGGGCGGATCGTCGTGCAGGCAGCGTTCCGTCACTCGCACACAGCCGACGTCGGTGGAATACGCGGCGTGGACGCCGGCGGCGTCGCCGAGCACGACCTCGGTGGACCCGCCGCCCAGATCGACCACGACGAACGGCCCCGCGGCCGGATCGAGTTCACCGACGGCACCCGAGAAGGACAGCCGCGCCTCCTCGTCGCCGGTGATGACCTCGGCCTCGGCGCCGGGGATCACGGCACCGAGCACCTCACGGGTCATCGCGAAGAAGTCCTCGCGGTTCGAGGCGTCGCGGGTAGCCGACGTGGCGACCATCCGCACGGCCGTCGCCCCGGTCTCGCGGATGATGTCGGCGTACTCGACGAGCGCGACGCGGGTCCGCTCGATCGCCTCGGGCGCGAACGCCCCGGTGGCGTCGACGCCCTGGCCGAGACGCACGATCCGCATCAGCCGGGCGACGTCGGTGAGCCGGCCGTGCTCGTCGGCGTCCGCGACGAGCAGTCGGATCGAGTTGGTGCCGCAGTCGATCGCGGCGACCCTGGTCACTCTCCGTCTCCCGCCTCGCCGGGTCCGCGGTACTCGGGCCAGTCCGCGGGAATCGCGGTGCCCCGCAACTTGCCTCGCGCGGCGAGGGCGACCGACTCGTCGCCGAACGGGTTGACACCCGGCCCCTTCGCGAGGGAGTGCGCCATCAACACGTGCAGGCACTTGACCCGATCGGGCATGCCGCCACCCGTGAAATCGGTTCCCAGGGAATCGATCTCATTACGCTCGGCGAGGTAGGACTCGTGGGCACGGCGGTACGCCGCGGCCAGCTCCGGATCGGTTCCGAGTCGCTCCGTCATCTCCCGCATCACTCCGGCGGACTCCTGCCGGCTGGCCTCGGCGGTGAGCCGGGGGTCGGTGAGGTAGTAGAGGGTGGGGAACGGCGTGCCGTCGGGCAGCCGGGGGGCCGTCTTCACGACGCCGGGCTGCCCGTCCGGGCAGCGGTAGGCGATCTCGAGGACGCCCCGCGGGGCACGACCCAGCTGGGCCTCTACGGCATCGAGGTCTTCCTGGGGGACGGACGATTCGCTCACCCGGTGGGTACTCCTGGTTCTTCTGGTGCGGGAGCCGGCACCACGGGGGCCGCCGGCGGTGACTCTGGTTCGGGCTCGACGGACGGCGGCGGTTCGGTGAGCCGCTGCCACAGGTCGCTGTGCCACGCCCCGGTGGACGGCGGTGGGGGCGGCGCATCCTTCTCCGGCGGCTTGTAGTCGCCGGGCAGTTGCACCTTGTACGGGGTCTCCCCCGGCCGGACCAGGCCGAGGCGTTCCCTGCCCTGCGTGGCGACCCACGCGGGATCCTCGATCTGCTCCTTCTGCCGCTGCAGATCGTCGAGTTGCTGTTCGAGATCGCGCTGCTCGGACGCGAGGCGGTCCGCTTCGGAGCGTTGCGTCAGGTAGGTGCGCAGCGGCATCGCGAGGGTGAGCGCCAACGCGCAGATCACGACGCCGAGGATCACGGCACGTCCCGTCGAGAGCCCGAAGAACGTGCGCTCGGGTCGTTCCGGGGACGTCCTGCGTCCCGGGCCGGCTCGCTTGGAGCGGGCCCGGGACGGGGCGGGAACATCGGCCGCGGCGGCGGCACCGGCTTCACCGGGTGCCGCCGGCTCGACGCGGCCGGTGGGCGCGGCAGTGGCGCCGGAGCGGACCCGGCGGGGCCGACGTGGCCCCTGATCCGACCCGGCACCGCGGCGACCGGGACGCCCACCCGGAGAGGGGCGACCCGACCGCGACCTACCGCGCTGATTCATCAGCTGGCGGAACCCTCGAAGACGAAGCGCGGGAACGCCACCTCGCCGGCGTAGCGGGCGGCGTCGCCGAGGCTCTCCTCGATGCGCAGCAGCTGGTTGTACTTCGCGACGCGCTCGCTGCGAGCGGGGGCGCCGGTCTTGATCTGGCCGCTGCCGACCGCGACGGCCAGGTCGGCGATCGTGGTGTCCTCGGTCTCACCCGAACGGTGGCTCATCATCGTCTTGTAGCCGCTGCGGTGGGCCAGGTCGACGGCGTCCAGGGTCTCGGTCAGGGTGCCGATCTGGTTGACCTTCACCAGCAGTGCGTTGGCCGCACCCTTGGCGATGCCCTCTTCGAGGCGCTCCGGGTTGGTGACGAACAGGTCGTCGCCGACGAGCTGGATCTTGTTGCCGATCTGCTCGGTGAGCGCGACCCAGCCCTCCCAGTCGTCCTCGCTGAGCGGATCCTCGATCGAGACGAGCGGGTACTGGCCCAGCAGCTCCGCGTAGAACGCGCCCATCTCCTCGGCGGTGCGGATCTTGCCCTCGAACTTGTAGCCGGTGCCCTCGGTGTAGAACTCGGTGGCCGCGACGTCGAGCGCCAGCGCGACATCGGTGCCGAGCTTGAGGCCCGTCTTGGCGATGGCCTCGATGATCAGGTCCAGCGCTTCCTTGGTGCCGGCGACATCCGGGGCGAAGCCGCCCTCGTCACCGAGACCGGTGGACAGGCCCTTGGCCTTGAGCACCGACTTGAGCGAGTGGTACACCTCGGCGCCCCAGCGCAGGGACTCCTTGAAGGTCGGTGCGCCGATGGGGGCGACCATGAACTCCTGGACGTCGACACCGGTGTCGGCGTGCGCGCCACCGTTGAGGATGTTCATCATCGGGACGGGCAGCACGTGGGCGTTGGGGCCACCGACGTAACGGAACAGCTCCAGACCGGACGACTCGGCACCGGCGCGGGCCACGGCCAGCGACGCACCGAGCAGGGCGTTCGCGCCGAGCCGGGACTTGTCCGGGGTGCCGTCGGCGTCGAGCAGCGCCTGATCGACGGTGCGCTGCTCGGTGGCGTCCAGGCCGATGATGGCCGGCGCGATCTCACCGAGGACGGCCTCGACGGCCTTCTCGACACCCTTGCCCAGGTAGCGGTCGCCACCGTCACGCAGCTCGACGGCCTCGTGCTCACCGGTGGAGGCACCGGAGGGAACGGCGGCGCGGGCGAAGCTGCCGTCCTCGAGCAGCACCTCGACCTCCACCGTGGGGTTGCCACGGGAATCGAGGATCTCGCGAGCTCCTACCTGCTCAATGATGGCCACGAATGGTTCTCCTTCGGCGGCTTCGTACGGCTGCTGGGGACGACAGTGAAATGCCGGTCCGGACAGGCAGCGTCTGGGTTGTCTACGGGCAGGCGACCACGGTGAGCCGCCGGATGCATAGTGCCAGGTCTGAGCCTAACCGGAGTAACCGACTCCCGTCCCGCGGCGCGCGCGGCGTGGCCCTCGTCACCGCGGTCCCGGCGGCGGTCACCGGCGCACGCCCACCGAGTAGGCCGCGGCACGATCCCGGACATCCAGCAGGTACTCGCCGGACAGGTTGTAGGCCATGAGCGCCGCGGTCCAACCGTCTGCGGTGGTGAGGTCGCCGCCACGCGCGCACAGGTAGCGCGCCGCGGTGAGCGCGGCGTCGTCGATGTTGTCCGGATCGGCCGCCCCGTCCCCGTTGGCGTCGACGCCCCAGCGGCTCCACGTCTCGGGGATGAACTGCAGCGGCCCCATGGCGCGATCGTGGGTGGCGTCGCCGTCCATCGCTCCCCCGTCGGTGTCGGGGATCTCCGCGACTCCGGGCGACCCGTCGAGCGGGATGCCGCGGATGGGTGGAGTCACCTTCCCGCCGTCGTCGACGCGGGAGCCGCCGTGCGTGCCGTGCTTGCTCTCGACAGCGGCGATGCCCGCGAGGGTGGTCCACCCGATGCCGCATTCGGGGCGTGTCGCGGCCATGACCGCGGCGGCGTAGCCGTACGCCTCGAGTGCGGTCGGGGAAATCGCCAGGGCGTCCGCCAGTGGCGCCGCCCAGTCCCCCAGCAGGTTCGCGGTTCGTCCGGGCGCGTCGACGTCGATCGGCGGGAGCGGCGCACCGGGCCCGGGGGGAATTCCCTCGGGGATCTCGATCCGCGGCTTCCTCTGGTCCAGCTCGTCGAGTCCCACCGCGAGCGTCACGACCGCGGTCCCGACGAGGAGCGAGGACGTCACGATCAGGAACGTGCGGAACGGACGCCGCCGTTTCGGCGGTGGGGCCGGCGGCAGTCCCGTCGCTGGCGTTCGCGGCACCCCGGTGCGCGTCGCGGCATCTCTCATCACGTCGTCCATCATCCAGACCGCACGGTTGTGACGCTTGCCGGAATCGGGACCAACGCCCCATTTCGGACAAAAAAGACCTGGTAGGGGGCGGTTTCCCGACGGGCTTAGGGGATGCTACTTTCGGCGTGGCCACTCCAGGTTTGCCTTGCCTATCTCACGGCGGCCGTTCCGACTCTGATCAGGAGACATGAAGTGTCAGTCCTCGCCGCCGGCGCCGATGCACCGTCCATCGCGACACAGCTGTTCGGCAGCGGTCTGATCGGCGTCCGAGAGGGACTCGAGACCGGGATCGTGGTGATGATCCTGGTCGCGTTCCTGGTCAAGTCCGAGCGCCGTGACGCACTCAAGTGGGTGTGGGCCGGCGTCGGTGCGGCCGTCGCGATGGTGGTCGGCATCTTCGTCGCGATCCACTTCGGCACCTCCACCGTCACCGGCACCGCCGCCGAACTGATCAGTGGCCTCGCGTCGCTCGTCGCGGTCGGCATCGTGACCGCGATGGTGCTGTGGATGCGCACCGCAGCCGCATCGATCTCCGGGCACCTGAAGGCCGGCATGGACCGGGCCCTCACCGTTGGCCCGGTGGCCGTCGCCGCGATGGCGTTCTTCGCCGTCGGCCGCGAAGGCGTCGAGACCGCCCTGCTGCTCGTCGGCTACGCCGAGAACACCGCCGGCAGTGCGTGGCCGCTGATCGGCCTGCTGCTCGGAATCGCCGTCGCGGCCGTGCTCACCGTGCTGATGTACGTCGGCGCCGTGCACATCGACTTCGCCCGGTTCTTCCGCTACACCGGCGCGTTCCTCGTGGTCGTCGCGGCGGGCATCCTCGCCTACGGCGTCCGCGCGCTGCAGATCGCCGGTTGGCTTCCCGGCGGCTCCACCGTCGCGTTCGACATCTCGTCGGTGTTCGACAGCTCCAGCTGGTACGGCACCGTCCTCTCGGGCATCTTCAACTTCCGGCCGGACCCGACAGTGTTCCAGCTCGTCGCGTGGGTGGCGTACCTCGTGATCGTGCTGCCGCTGTTCCTGCGCCCGGTGGCCGCACGACCGAAGTCGGTTGCCGCCGAACAAGACCCCTCGATCACCGTTTCCTGAAAGGTTCCGCCCGTGCGTCGTTCCACCTCCGCGCTCGCCCTGCTCGCGATCGCTCCCCTCGCCCTCGCGGCGTGCACATCCAAGTCGGCTGCGGGCGACGAGGCGATCACGGTGACCGCCACCGATACCTCGTGCGAGATCTCGGGCAACACCGCCGAGACCGGGAACACCACGTTCTCGATCACCAACAACGGCGCCAAGGTCACCGAGTTCTACGTCTTCGGTGAGGGGGACCGGGTGATGGGCGAGGTCGAGAACGTCGGCCCCGGCCTCACGCGTCAGCTCATCGTCAACCTCGCCGAGGCCGGGACCTACCACACCGCGTGCAAGCCGGGCATGGTCGGCGACGGCATCCGGACCGAGTTCACCGTCACCGGCGACTCGGTGGCCGCAACCGACCAGGACGGCCGCCTCGAGGAGGCCGCCGCCGGATACAAGCGCTACGTCGACAGCCAGCTCACCGCGCTGCAGGAGACCGCGGGCTCGTTCGTCGCCGCGATCAAGGCCGGCGACGTCGCCGGCGCGAAGGCCCAGTACCCGCTCACCCGCACCTACTACGAGCGCATCGAACCGATCGCCGAGAGCTTCCCCGACGATCTCGATCCGCGCATCGACCTGCGCGAGGTGGACGTCGAACCGGGCTGGAACTGGACCGGCTTCCACCGACTCGAGAAGGACCTGTGGGTGCAGGGCCTGCAGCCCGACACCAACGCGATGGCCGACCAGCTCCTCACCGACATCCAGGAACTCGCGGACGGTGTGGCCGCACCCGACTTCCAGATCGACCCGATCCAGGTCGCCGGCGGCGCGCAGACCCTGCTCGACGAGATCGCGCGCACCAAGATCACCGGCGAGGAGGACATCTTCTCGCACACCGACCTGTACGACTTCCAGGCCAACGCGGACGGTTCGCAGGCCGCGATCGCATCGCTGCGCCCCATCCTCGACGCGCGCAACCCCGAGCTGGCCGGACGCATCGACCAGCGGTTCGCGGAGCTCGACCAGGCACTCGCGCAGTACCGCCGGGGCGACGGCTTCGTCTCGTACGACACGGTGACCGAACCGCAGCGACAGGCCCTGTCGCAGAAGATCGATGCGTTGTCCGCAGAAGTGAGCCAGGTGCAGGGTGTCGTCGCAGGACAGTAATCAGCAGGACAGCAACCCGCAGGACGGGAACTCCCGGCCCGAGCCTCGTCCGGGCCTGTCCCGGCGGCGCCTCTTCGGCGCCGTCGGGGCGGGCGCGGTGCTGGCCGGCGCCGGTGTCGCGGTGGGCCGACTGACCGCACCCGAGGCGGCCGAGTCGACCACGCAGACGGTGGCCTTCCGGGGCGCGAACCAGTCCGGAATCGTCACGCCCACACAGGATCGCATGCACTTCGTCGCGTTCGACGTCATCACCGATTCGCGCGACGAGCTGGTGACGATGCTGAAGAAGTGGACCGAGATGGCCGAGCGGATGACCGCCGGCGACGATGCCACCGAGAACGGTGCCGTCGGTGCCGGCGAGTACAACCCGCCCAGCGATACCGGCGAGGCGCTCGACCTGCACGCGTCCAAGCTCACGCTGACGATCGGGTTCGGGCCGTCGCTGTTCGAGGTGAACGGCAAGGACCGATTCGGTATCGCCGGCCGCAAGCCGGCCGCGCTGGTGGACCTGCCGAAGTTCACCGGCGACGCCCTCGAACCGGCCCGCTCCGGTGGCGACATCGCCATCCAGGCGTGCGCCGACGACCCGCAGGTCGCGGTCCACGCGGTGCGCAACCTCGCCCGCGTCGGCTTCGGTGTGGTCGCGGTGCGCTGGTCTCAGCTGGGGTTCGGTCGCACGTCGTCGACGTCCACGAGCCAGACGACGCCACGAAACCTGTTCGGATTCAAGGACGGAACCCGCAACATCAAGGCCGAGGATCCGTCGGCCGTCTCGGAGTTCGTGTGGGTGGACCCGCAGGACGATCAGGCGTGGATGGCGGGCGGCTCGTACCTCGTGGCCAGGCGCATCCGGATGCTGATCGAGCCGTGGGACCGCACCACGTTGCACGAGCAGGAGCGGGTGTTCGGACGCACCAAGGGCAGCGGCGCACCGCTCGGCGAGAAGGACGAGTTCGATCCCCTCAACCTCGAGGCCAAGGGTGCCGGTGGCAAGCCGGTGATCGACCGGGACGCCCACGTGCGCCTGGCGTCGGCCGAGGAACTGGGCGGCATCCAGATCCTGCGCCGCGGCTACAACTTCACCGACGGCACAGACGGTTTCGGCCACCTCGATGCGGGGCTGTTCTTCATCGCCTACTGCCGCGATCCGCAGAAGCAGTTCGTCCCGATGCAGCAGAACCTCGCCCGCAACGACGCGCTCAACGAGTACATCAAGCACGTCGGCTCCGCGGTGTTCGCGGTACCGCCGGGCGTCGGCGACGGCGGCTACTGGGGGTCGACGCTGTTCGAGGCGCAGCGGTAACGCACGCCCCGACGCGCAGAACGTACCTGCGGGTAGCTCCTGTTCGGCCTAGCGTGACGAGCGTGTGGTCTCCCCCTCATATCCGGAGGGCTCGAGGCATCACACCACGCTGAACAGGAGAGGTGCGTATGCAGAGCCAATTCGACGAGCTTGCCGATCTCTACGAGGACATGGCCGCCTGGCCGTTCAGAAGGCATCTGGAGATTCCGAACGTGCTCGCAACACTCGGAGATCTGACGGGACGCGACGTCCTCGACTTCGGCTGCGGCAACGGGATGTACTCGCGATGGCTCAAGGAACAGGGCGCACGCCGGGTAGTCGGCTACGACGTCTCGGACGGCATGCTCGACTATGCGCGCACGTGGGAACAGAACAGCCCTCGCGGAATCACGTTCACTTCCGAACTGACACCCGACCTCGAAGGCCAATTCGACCTGGTATTGGCCGTCTACGTGCTGCCCTATGCCACGACACGAGAAGAACTCCACGACATGTGCGCGCAGATGGCGCGACCGCTTCGGCCCGGTGGCCGTCTGGTCACCCTTCCGATCCATCCGGACTACGAGCGCGATCCGTCGTACTACGAACGGTTCGGCTTCCGGCTCACTCCGATCGGACCCGATGTGGACGGCGGGCAGGTGCAGCTCGATCTCTTCGACCCTGCCGCCCCCGAAAACGAGGACACCGTCACTGCCTACGTCTGGACGAGGCAGAGCATCGACGACGCAATGCACATCTCGGGGTTCCAACTGGCACAGTGGGTCGATCATGCGCAGGTACGTTCCCCGGAAGCGGACGCTGCGGCGTCTCTCCTGCGCGGCTACTGGGAGAAGCCCCATGCGGCGATACTGAACTGCCGCAAGGGCTGACGCCAACCGGGACCACCCGTGCCGAACGAGAGCGACGTGGCGGCCGTGCCATGCACACCGCCCGCCGTTCTACACCCAGTAGGTTCGCCACGCCTCGGCGTCGAGTCCGCCCCACGGCACGCCGGCCGCGTGCGCGGCGGACTCGGCGGCCCGGATCCGTTCGACGAATCGCAATGTCGCCTTGCGTAGTTCGTCCTCGGCGCTCCCCGGACCGCCGAGTCGGATCACGCGCAGTTCGTCGGGTACCAACTCGTCGGGCAGCCCGGCCTTGCGGGCGCGGGAGATCACCTTCTCGGCCAGCGCGAGCGCGGGCTGCATCAACGCGATGCCGTCGATGCACGACTGCCGGGCCTTCTCGGCGGCCTTGCGCACTTCCCACGCGCGTTCCTGCTCCGCGACGTCGATGGGCCCGGTGACACCGTCGGTCAGGTGTGGGCTGCGGTGGGCGAGCTTGGCGACCAGGGTCGCGGCGACGTCGTCGACGGTGAACTGACCTGCCGCCTCCGCGATCCGGGAGTGGAAGAGCACCTGCAACAGCAGATCCCCCAGTTCCTCGCGAACACCGACAGGGTCACCGACCTGTACGGCGTCGAGCAGCTCGTACGCCTCCTCGAGCAGGTACGGCCGCAGCGAGTCGTGCGTCTGGGTCACCTCCCAGCCGCCGAATCCCCACAGCCGATCCATCACCTCGACGGCCTCGATCAGCGCGTCGCCGGCGCGCCACTGGTCGCCGCGCTCGCCCCCGGCACTCATCGGGCTCAGACCCCCGCCTGCACACCGCTGGGGGTGCTTACGTCGACCGAACCCGCCGCCTTGCCGTCCATCGCGAGCAGGAAGTCGGCGATGTACTGCAGCAGCTCGACGTCGCGCACCCGATCCGATCCGATGCCACCGGAGCCGGCACGCGGCAGGGGCATCTGCACCAGTCCGGTGGTGGCACGGTACTGCGCGCTGGGGTAGATCCGCTTGAGGCGCAACTGCTTCGAGTCGGGCAGACTCATCGGCGAGATCTTGAGCTGGGTGCCGGTGACGGCCACTTCCTCGATCTCGTACTCACGGCACAGCAGCCGCAGCTTCGCGACCGAGACCAGGCGCCCCACCTCCTCGGGGAGCGGTCCGTACCGGTCGACCAACTCCTCGACCACGGCGGCGATCGCCTCGGCGTCGGTGGCCGCGGCGAGCTTGCGGTATCCCTCGAGACGGAGCCGGTCGCTGGTGACGTAGTCGGGCGGAATGTGCGCGTCGACCGGCAGGTCGATCCGCACCTCCTTGGTCTCCTGCTCGGTGACGACCGGGCGTCCGTCGGCGACCGCGCGGTACGCCTCCACGGCCTCGCCGACGAGCCGCACGTACAGGTCGAAGCCGACACCCGCGACGTGCCCGGACTGCTCGGCGCCGAGAACGTTTCCGGCGCCGCGGATCTCGAGGTCCTTCATCGCGACGGCCATACCGGCGCCGAGGTCGGAGTTCTGCGAGATGGTCGCGAGCCGGTCGTACGCGGTCTCGGTGAGCGGCTTCTCCGGCGGGTACAGGAAGTACGCGTAGCCGCGTTCCCGGCTGCGGCCGACGCGGCCACGCAGCTGGTGCAGCTGCGACAGACCGAGCGAGTCGGCCCGCTCGACGATGAGCGTGTTGGCGTTGGAGATGTCGAGGCCGGTCTCGATGATCGTGGTGCACACCAGCACGTCGAACTCACGCTGCCAGAAGCCCTGCACGGTCTTCTCGAGCGTGTCCTCGTTCATCTGTCCGTGTGCCACCACCACCCGAGCCTCGGGGACCAGGTCACGAATCCGCTTGGCGGCCTTGTCGATCGAGCTCACCCGGTTGTGCACGTAGAACACCTGGCCGTCGCGCAGCAGTTCGCGGCGGATCGCGGCCGCAACCTGCTTGTCGGCGTACGCACCGACATACGTGAGCACCGGGTGGCGCTCCTCGGGCGGGGTGAGAATGGTCGACATCTCCCGGATCCCGGCCATGCTCATCTCGAGGGTTCGCGGGATCGGCGTCGCCGACATGGTCAGCACGTCGACGTGCGTGCGCAGCGCCTTGATGTGTTCCTTGTGCTCGACGCCGAAGCGCTGCTCCTCGTCGACGATCACCAGGCCCAGATCCTTCCATCGGACGCCGGTCTGCAGCAGCCGGTGGGTTCCGACGACGATGTCGATCTCCCCCTCCGCCAACTGCGCGATGATCTCCTTGGATTCGCCGGCGTCGGTGAACCGGGACAGCCCGCGCACCTTCACCGGGAACGCCGCCATCCGCTCGGTGAACGTCTGCAGGTGCTGCTGAGCCAGCAGCGTCGTCGGCACGAGCACCGCGACCTGCTTGCCGTCCTGGACGGCCTTGAACGCGGCTCGGACCGCCACCTCGGTCTTGCCGTAGCCGACGTCACCGATCACGACCCGGTCCATCGGGACCGGCTTCTCCATGTCGGCCTTGACCTCGTCGATCACCGTCAACTGGTCGTGGGTCTCGGTGAAGGCGAAGGCGTCTTCCATCTCCTTCTGCCACGGCGTGTCCGCGCCGAAGGCGTGACCGGGTGCCGCCTGTCGGGCCGCGTACAGCTGGACCAACTCGCCCGCGATCTCACGAACAGCCTTGCGCGCCTTGCGCTTCGTGTTGGCCCAGTCGGAGCCGCCAAGCTTGCTCAGGGCGGGCAACTCGCCGCCGACGTAGCGCGAGAGCTGATCGAGCGCCTCCATCGGCACGAACAACCGGTCTCCGGGGTGACCTCGCTTGCTCGCGGCGTACTCGATGACGAGGTACTCGCGGCGGGCGCCTCCGATGGTGCGCTCGACCATTTCCACGAAGCGACCGATGCCGTGCTGGTCGTGCACCACCATGTCGCCGGCGTGCAGCGCGAGCGGATCGACCTGGTTCCGGCGCTTGGCGGGCATCTTCTTCCCGTCGCCCGCCGCCGCGACTCGATTGCCGGTGAGGTCGGCCTCGGTGACGATCACCAGTCCGGGGACACCGTCGGCGTCGTCGCCGGGCAGCACCAGCCCCTCGTGCAGCGATCCGCACAGGACACCGACCAGCCCGCGGGCCGGCTCGGCGCCCGGCGCCAGCTCGCCCGCCGGGACGTCGGCGTCACGCAGCCGCTCCAGGACCCGGTGTGCGGTACCGGAACCCGCCACCACGACCACCGCGCGTCCACCGGTGGTGACATGCGCACGCAGGTTCACGAACAGCATCGAGAGCAACTCGTCGGAACCGCGCACCTCGGGCGCCGGCTGCACCGGCAGCACCGTCTCGTCGTCGCTGCCGGAAGCCAGCGGGCTGATGGTCCACCACGGCCGGCCCTGCGCCTCGGCGCTCTCCCGCACCTGGCGCAGCGACCGGTACGCGGAGGCGCCCAGATCGATGCCGCCCCCGAGTACGGACGTGTCGATCGGTGCGGCACCGCCGATCGAGGCCGCCGTCCACGACGCCTCGAGGAACTCCTGCCCGGTGCGCACGAGATCGGTTGCGCGCGTGCGAATCTTCTCCGGATCGCACAGCAGCACGTGCGCGTCGCGGGGAAGCACGTCCGACAGCAGTTGCAGTTCGCCGGGCTGCAGCAGCGGCAGCAGCGCCTCCATGCCCTCGACCGGGATGCCGGCGGAGAGCTTGTCCAGCATCTCGACCAGCGCCGCGTCGGCCGGGTTGTCGGCCGCGAGCTGTGCGGCCCGGTCGCGCACCTGCTCGGTGAGCAGCAGTTCGCGGCACGGCGGCGCGATGACGGTGGCGACCTCGAGCTCGAGCTCGGGCAGCGACCGCTGATCGGCGACCGAGAAGGCGCGCAGCTCGGTGACCTCGTCGCCCCAGAACTCGACGCGCACGGGGTGGTCCGCGGTGGGCGGGAAGATGTCGAGAATGCCTCCGCGCACCGCGAACTCGCCCCGCTTGCCGACCATGTCGACACGCGTGTAGGCCAGCTCGACGAGCCTCGAGATCAGGCCCTCGAACTCGTGCTCGGCCCCGACCCGCAGAATGACGGGCTCGATCTCGCCCAGGCCCGGCGCCATGGGCTGCACCAGCGAGCGGACGGTGGTCACGATCACCTGCAGCGGCGGGCCGTAGTCGGGATCCTCGGGCCGCGCGAGCCGGCGGAGCACCTGGAGCCGGCGACCGACCGTGTCGGCGCCCGGCGACAGCCGCTCGTGCGGCAGCGTTTCCCACGACGGGAACTGGGCCACCGCGTCACCGATGATCTCGCGCAACTCGACGGTGAGGTCGTCGGCCTCACGACCGGTCGCGGTCACCAGCAACAGCTGCGTCTGCTCGGCCAGGGCCGCGGCGACGAACGGCCGCACGGGGTTGGGGGCGACGATGTCGACGGCCGACCGGCCGATGTACTCGCGCACGCGACCGATGGCGCTGTCCGCGAGGGCGGTCCTCGCAAGCCCGGCGAGCGGAGTGGCCACTCCGGCCGAGACCGCGCGGGCCGAGGCAGCCGAGGACGGAGCTGAAGAGGACACGGAAGACAACGACGGCGCTCCTGATGTCGTGAAATGCAGACCGTTCGATTCTATGCGCGTGTGCCGACACGGGGGCCGACCGCCCGATCCGCGCCCGCGCCCGGGCGCCGGATCACTGCCCGAGCTGCGGGTCGGCCTCGAGGTTCGTCAGCCCGTTCCAGCAGAGGTTCACCAGGTGCGCCGCGACGACCTCCTTCGACGGGGTGCGCTCGTCGAGCCACCACGTGGCGGTGGTGGCGACCATGCCGACGAGGGCCTGCGCGTAAAGCGGCGCGAGTTCCGGATCGAATCCGCGTTTGGCGAAGTCGCCGGCGAGGATGTGCCCGACCTGCCGGACCGCTTCGTTGAGCAGGCTCGAGTAGGTGCCCTCGTCGGCGGCGACCGGCGAGTCCCGAACCAGGATCCGGAAGCCGTCCGTCCGCTCGTCGATGTACGTGAGCAGCGCGAGTGCCACCCGCTCGACGCGGATGCGCGAGCGGTTCTGGGTCAGCGACGACGTGATCATCTCGAGCAGCTTGGACATCTCACGGTCGACGACGACGGCGTAGAGGCCTTCCTTGCCGCCGAAGTGTTCGTAGACGACCGGCTTGGACACCTGGGCCCGCGCGGCGATCTCCTCGATCGAGGCGGCCTCGTACCCGCGTTCGGCGAAGAGCGCGCGTCCGATCTCGATCAACTGCTCCCGACGCTGGGTGCCCGTCATCCGTGTGCGCGGCGCGCGTTCGGCACCCTGGGATTCTCGTGATGGTCGCGACACTCGAGGTAACCGTCCTTTCCGACACGCCGCGCGGAACACCGACGGCGCTGGTAGAGGCCAGCTTATAGCTCCCCGGCGAACGAATTTCGCCTACGGTTCGACGCGCGGCGCGTCGACATGCGAGGATCGTTCCCGCATTACGAGCGACAGCTCGTGGTCGCGGTAATCCGCCGTAGTGTAATGGCAGCACCTCTGATTTTGGTTCAGATAGTTCAGGTTCGAGTCCTGGCGGCGGAGCTCTCCCGAGCTCTCTTCCCTCCCTCACATTCACCCGATCGAATGTGATTCCCGACACCACCTACCGACCGGTAAGTTCGATGTTGCTACCGTCCCGTTAACTTTCGCTCCCGCGCGAGAGCGGGGGTTTGCACGGTTGCCCGATCCCGGGCCGCCCGGTTCTCCGGACGACCGTGCTCCCCCGCGGCTAGTGTCGGGCGCGTTGCCATCACGAGAACTCGTCGCGATATTCTTTGTCGGAACGTGCGCGACGAGTCCGCCCGCGCAAGCGGCCAAGCGTAGATCGAAACTCGAGGGAGCTTCATGCCACCGAAGACCGCCGTCATCGTCCTCGCCGCCGGTGCCGGGACGCGAATGCGGTCGAAGACCCCCAAGGTGCTGCACACTCTGGCCGGGCGCTCGATGCTCGCGCACTCCCTGCACGCCGCGGCGGCCGTCGAGCCCACCGAACTGGTAACGGTGATCGGACACGATCGTGACGCGGTCGGTGCCGCGGTCGACGAGGTCGCCAAGGACCTGGGGCGCGCCGTCGCGACGGCCGTCCAGCACGAGCAGAACGGCACCGGGCACGCCGTCGGATGCGGGTTGACCGCACTGCCGGACGACTTCGACGGCACCGTGCTGGTGACCGCCGCCGACGTCCCACTGCTCGACGCCGGGACGCTGCGCGCGCTGGTCGGAACCCACACCGCCGAGCCTGCGGCCGCGGTGACCGTCCTGACCTCGACGGCGCCGGACCCCACCGGGTACGGGCGGATCCTGCGCACCACCGACGGCGAGGTCGCCGCGATCGTCGAGCAGGCCGACGCCACCGAGTCCCAGCGCGCGATCACCGAGGTCAACTCGGGCGTCTACGCCTTCGACGCCGCCACGCTCCGCGCCGCGCTGTCGTCGCTGAGCGCGGACAACGCGCAGGGCGAGCTGTACCTCACCGACGTCATCGCGATCGCCCGACAGGCGGGGAAAACCGTTCGGGCCCAGCACATCACCGACAACCTCCTCGTCGCCGGGGCGAACGACCGGGTCCAGCTGGCCCAGCTCGCCGGCGAGCTCAACCGCCGCATCCTCGAGCGGCACATGCGGGCCGGGGTGACCGTGGAGGATCCGTCGAGCACGTGGATCGACGTGGACGTCACGATGGACCGCGACGTCACGCTGCGTCCCGGCGTCCAGCTCCGCGGCGCCACCACGATCGGCGAGGACGCCGTCATCGGCCCCGACACCACGCTCACCGACGTCACCGTCGGGGAGGGCGCATCGGTGATCCGCACGCACGGCGAGGGCGCCGAGATCGGCCCGTCCGCGACCGTCGGCCCGTACACCTACCTGCGGCCCGGCACCGCCCTGGGCGCGTCCGGCAAGCTCGGGGCGTTCGTCGAGACCAAGAACGCCGATATCGGCGCACACTCGAAGGTGCCGCACCTGACCTACGTCGGCGATGCGACGGTCGGCGAGCACAGCAACATCGGAGCATCCAGTGTTTTCGTGAACTACGACGGCGTGAACAAGAGCCGCACCGTCGTCGGTTCGCATGTGCGCACCGGATCCGACACCATGTTCGTCGCACCCGTCCGTGTCGGTGACGGCGCCTACACGGGTGCAGGCACGGTCCTGCGCAACGACGTGCCGCCGGGGGCGCTCGCCGTCTCGGGTGGCAAACAACGCAACATCGAGGGTTGGGTCGAGCGGAATCGACCCGGCACTCCCGCTGCCGAGGCAGCGGCACTAGCAGCCCAGCAACAAACCGATCAGCTAGAACCAAAGGATGGCGAAGACCAGTGAGCGCGATATCCAGCGACGTGCAGAAGAACTTGATGCTCTTCTCGGGCCGCGCACACCCCGAACTGGCGGAGCAGGTGGCCAAGGAATTGGACATCAAGGTCACGCCGCAGACGGCTCGTGACTTCGCCAACGGCGAGATCTTCGTCCGGTTCGAAGAGTCGGTGCGAGGCAGCGACGCGTTCGTGCTGCAGAGCCACCCGGCACCGCTGAACCAGTGGATCATGGAGCAGTTGATCATGATCGACGCTCTCAAGCGCGGATCCGCCAAGCGGATCACGGCGGTGCTGCCGTTCTACCCGTACGCCCGCCAGGACAAGAAGCACCGCGGACGCGAGCCCATCTCGGCCCGCCTGATCGCGGATCTGCTCAAGACCGCGGGCGCCGACCGGATCATCACGGTCGATCTGCACACCGACCAGATCCAGGGCTTCTTCGACGGTCCGGTCGATCACATGCACGCGCAGGGCCAGCTCGCCCAGTACGTGCGCGAGAACTACGGCACCGACAACATCTGCGTCGTCTCCCCCGACGCGGGCCGCGTGAAGGTCGCCGAGAAGTGGGCCGACGCCCTCGACGGCGCGCCGCTGGCGTTCGTGCACAAGACCCGCGATCCACTGGTGCCCAACCAGGTCAAGTCCAACCGCGTCGTCGGTGACGTCAGCGGCCGCACGTGCGTGCTGATCGACGACATGATCGACACCGGCGGCACCATCGCCGGCGCCGTCGAGGTCCTCAAGAACGCCGGTGCCGGTGACGTGATCATCGCGACCACGCACGGTGTGTTCTCGGATCCGGCCGCGGAGCGCCTCGCGAACTGCGGCGCCAAGGAGGTCATCGCGACCGACACGCTGCCGATCCCCGAGGAGAAGCGGTTCCCGACGCTGACGGTGCTGTCCATCGCGCCGCTGCTGGCCCGCACCATCCAGGAGGTCTTCGAGAACGGCTCGGTGACTTCCCTCTTCAACGGCATCGCCTAGGCGGTCTACTGCGCCCGTGCCCGATTCGCGCGTCGCGAGCCGGGCACGGGCGTAGCCTTTCCAGTGTGTTCTCCGGATTCCCGACGGCCGCACTGGACTTCTACGAGGACCTCGAGGCCGACAACAGCAAGAGTTGGTGGACGGCGCACAAGTCCGTCTACGACACCGACGTCCGCGCGCCGATGGTCGAGTTGCTCACCGACCTCGAGCCCGAGTTCGGCTCCGGCAAGGTCTTTCGGCCGTACCGGGACGTCCGGTTCTCGAAGGACAAGTCGCCGTACAAGACTCACCAGGGCGGCTTCGTCGAGGTCTGCTCGGGCGTGGGTTTCTACGTGCAGATCGACGCGTCCGGACTGTTCCTCGCCGGCGGCCACTACGCCCACACCCCCGAGCAACTCGCGCGCTACCGAGAGACGGTCGACGACGAGCGCCGCGGCCGCTCCCTGCAACGCATCGTGCGCAAGCTCGAGTCCGCCGGCTACGACATCGGCGGGGACCGTCTCGCGACCCGGCCCCGTGGTGTCGCGGCCGACCATCCCCGCCTCGACCTGCTGCGTCATCGATCGCTCACGGCCGGTCGCAACTACGGGTGCCCGGACTGGCTCGGCACCGCCGATACGGCCGACGAGGTCCGGCATGCCTGGCGGGCGATGCGCCCCCTCGTGGACTGGTTCGCCGACGCTTTCGGGGTGGTGTGAGCCGGACTCGGCCGACGCGGAGAGTTGATGTGCCACAAGACTTTGCCGAGATCCAGTGCTCCCGAACATGAGTTTGGTCACGCGCGACGAGAAAAGTGGACCTCGGTGTAGCCGGGGTCGGAGCGGTGCCTTATTGTGGCTCGTCGTGATCGACGCGCAGACCCTGGAAAACCCCGCCGCCGCCTCTGTTCCGAATCCGCAACCGGTTCGCCGATGGACTCCCGGGTCTTGTGTGTGGTGTGGAAGCGCCGAATCGATCGAAGTGTTCCGCAACGAACCGCGCTGTGAGGTTTGCCGTGAGCACGAGACCGTCATCGACGAGGCCCGCAAGTTCATGGGCATGTACGGCCTGCGCCCGATCGGCGGCACGCTGCAGTCCGACGACGACGAAGAGCGCGAATGGCGAGTCAACGCCCGCGACGCCCGCGCGGCCCTGAACCAGATCCGTCTGCCCGAGCCGCCGGACCCGGCGCTCATCCGCAAGTCGATGCGCCCCAAGGCCGCTCGCATCGTGACCGCGTTCGAGGCCGAGTCGGCTCCGGCCCGCAAGGCACCCGCGCGTCCCCGCACCGCATCGTCCGCGCCGGCCCCCGCCCCGACCGCTGCCGTTGCACCGGCGAAGAAGCTCGACGTCGCCGCGCTCGAGGAGCGGGTGACGGGCCTGCTCGACCAGCTCACCAAGGTGGACACACAGATCGGACTGGCCGAGGCCGCCCAGGGTCTGGCGGCACGTGCCCGCCTCAACGACCTCAACAGCCAGAAGGCCACCATCCTCCGCACGCTGGCGGCGCTCGAGAAGGCGCGCCGCAGCGCGGGCGAGTAGACAGGGATCGGTCGGCATGCTGATTCGCGACGCGGTCGAGGGCGATCTGCCGGGGATCCTCGAGGTCCACAACGAGGCGATCGCCAACACGACGGCGAACTGGGACGACGCGCCGGCCGATCTGGACGAGCGGCGGCGGTGGCTCGACGACCGCCGCCGACTCGGCTTCCCGATCCTCGTCGCGGACATCGACGGCACGGTCGCGGGCTACGCGTCGTATGGGGTGTGGCGGCCCAAGAGCGGGTACCGCCACACCGTCGAGAACTCGGTGTACGTGCACGTCGACTATCACCGGCGGGGTATCGCCACTGCGCTGATGGCGGAGCTGATCGACCGGGCCCGCGCCGCGCGCATCCACGTGATCGTGGCGAGCATCGAGTCGTCGAACACCACATCCATCGCCCTGCACGAGCGCTTCGGGTTCCGGATCGTCGCGCAGATGCCCGAGGTGGGGCGAAAGTTCGACCGTTGGCTGGACATGACCTACATGCAGCTGACGCTGCCCGATCCGTACGCCGCTGAGTAGTCAGCCCCGGCGGGCACACACCAGCGCGAACCGCTCGTCCGCGTCGGTCCAGGTCTGGACGTCGTCGAAGCCGACCGCGGTGAGTTCCGCGCGGATGCCGTTCTTGCGGAACTTCGCCGAGATCTCGGTACGGATCTGCTCGCCCGCCGCGAACGGCACCGTCAGACCGAGGTCGGCCACGCGGACGCTCATCGCGGTGTCGGCTTCGAGTCGCATCTCGATCCACTCCTCGACCGGGTCCCACAGCGCGATGTGCCGGAACCGGTCCAGGTCGAAGTCCGCCCCCAATTGTTTGTTCAACACCGACAGCACGTTGAGGTCGAACTGGGCGGTGACCCCGGCGGCATCGTCGTACGCCGGCACCAGCACCGCGGGATCCGTCACCAGTGCGACGCCGAGCAGCAGATGCTCGCCCGGGTCGAGGACGTCGGCGATACCGGCCAGGAAGACGCGGCGCTCGTCCGGCACGAGGTTCCCGAGCGTTCCACCGAGGAACGCGATCATCCGGTGTCCGCCGCCCGGCAGGTGGTGCAGCGAGTCGGTGAAGTCCCCCACCACCCCGTGGACGTCGATCTCCGGGAACTCCGCCGCGATCCGGTGCGTCGCATCGCGGAGGGCGCTCTCGGACACGTCCTGCGGGACGTACTTCTCCAGCGAGCCCCGGGCGCCCAGTGCGTCGAGCAACAGCCGCGTCTTCTCGGACGAACCCGACCCCAGTTCCACCAGGACCTGCGGAGCCGCGAGGGCCGCGATCTCGCGGGCATGCTCCTCGAGCAGCGCCCGTTCGGTCCGCGTCGGGTAGTACTCCGGCAGCCGCGTTATCCGCTCGAACAGCTCGCTGCCCCGCGCGTCGTAGAACCACTTGGGCGGCAACCATTTGGGGGTCGCCGTCAGCCCCCGGGCCGCGTCGCCGCGCAGCGCGGCCGCCAGTTCGTCGGGTGTGATGTGGACTTCCAGGGTCGGTGCTCTCATACCTCTCCGATCTCCAGAACCTTCTCGGATGACGCTCACAGCGGAGTCGTGATCAGGTGGCCGGGACGCGCGGTGACGATGTGCGCGTCCGGAATCTCCTTCCAGTTGTGGTTGCGGTCGTAGGGCTCGGAGCTGACGACCGCGCGGTCGTCGTCGACGAGGGCCGAGAGCGAGTGGTCCCACGTGGTCGCCCACAGCTGCCGGCCGTCACCGAGGAGCATGTTCAGCCGCGACCCGGGCGCCGCCTCGGTGACCGCCGTCGTCACCTGCATCAGCGCCACCTCGGGGCTGTTGTCGCGCAGGGCGTGGCGCACGAGCAACCACAGCAGCGCCGAATCGGTGGGCGCCTCGAGCCCCAGGAGATCCACGGTGGGAAGCCCGGCCGCGGGACCGGTCATCGACTCGGGCCAGTTCGAGATACGGCCGTTGAGGCTGAACGCCCAATGCCCGGATACGAACGGGGCACACGCGCTGCGCTCGACGGGCATCCCGACGGTCGCCGAGCGGATCGCGGCCAGCACCGCATGCGAGCGGACGCGCGAAAGCATCTCGGGTAACGCCGGATCCGACCAGATCGGCATCGCGCTGCGGTACCGCGACAGCGTCGGCCCCCACCACGCCGCGCCGAACCCGTCCGCATTGATGGTGCCGCCGCCGCGCATGTCCCGCGGCGACCACGACTGCCGTAGCAGCGAGAACTCCCCCGCCGAGACCACCTCACGAACGGATCGTGTCGGTCCGATGTAGCCCAGGTGCCGGCACATCACACGTCCCGGGCACAACGGAAACCGGCGAAGATCTGACGCCGGATCGGATGATCCCAGTTCCGGAAGGTGCCCCGGCACGCGATCGGGTCGGTGCCGAACGAGCCGCCGCGCAGCACCCGGTAGTCGCCGTCGAGGAACACCTCCGAGTACTCGCGATACGGAAACGCCGCGAACCCCGGGTAGCCGGTGAACGACGACGACGTCCACTCCCACACGTCGCCCATCAACTGCTGCACCCCGAGCGCGGACGCGCCCGCGGGGTAGGAGCCGATCGGCGCAGGGCCCAGATGGCGCTGCCCGAGATTCGCCCGGGTCCGGTCGGGTTCGTCGTCGCCCCACGGGAAGCGGCGCGAGCGCCCGCTCACCGGGTGCCACCGTGCGGCCTTCTCCCATTCGGCCTCGGTCGGCAGCCGCTTGCCCGCCCATCGCGCGTACGCCTGGGCCTCGAACCAGCAGACGTGCACGACCGGCTCGTCCGGGGGAACGGGCTCGAGGATCCCGAAACGGTGCCGCCACCAGTTCCCGCCGCCATCACCGGTCCAGAACATCGGCGCCTCGAGCCCGGACTCGCGTCGATGCCGCCACCCACGCTCGCTCCAGAGTTCCCGCCGCCGGTAGCCGCCGTCCTCGATGAAGTGCGCGTAGTCGGCGTTGGTGACCGGGACGGTGTCGATCGCGAACTCCTCGACATGCACCCGGTGCGCGGGACGCTCGTTGTCCAGCGCCCACGGATCGTCCGAGGTCCCCATCGTGAACTCCCCCGCGGGGATCACCGCCTCGCGCTCGGTCACCGGCCGGCGGGCGGCCCGGACCGGCGGCGCGGTGAGCACCGCGGGTCCCTTCCGCAACTGGTGGGTCGCGAGCATCGTCTCGTCGTGCTGCTGCTCGTGTTGCGCGATCATCGCGAACGCGAAACCGTCCTGCTCGAGCCGACGGCCACGAAAACTGCTCGCGTCCAGAACATCCCATACCTTGCGGCGAACCTGACCGACGTAGTGCCGCGCCTCGGCGGGCCCGAGCAGCGGCAGCGTCGGACGCGCGGATCGCGCGTGCTTGAACGCGTCGTACAGCTCGTCGATGTCGCGGCGCACCGGCTCGCGGCCGCCCACGTCGCGGACCAGCCACAGCTCCTCCTGATTGCCGATGTGCGCCAGGTCCCACACCAGCGGGCTCATCAGCGGCGAGTGCTGGGCCACCAGATCGGCATCGTCGACGCACTCGATCAGGGAGTTGCTGCGTTCCCGGGCCCGCAGCAGCGCCGCCTCCAACTGCTCGCGCACCCCCGTCACGACCGCTCCCCCGTCGGGCACTGCCCGCGGCGACATCGCCTGGCGGCGGCACCGAGGCCCGACGCCAACCCCCGGTCGGGTGCGTACTCGGCCGCGAGCTCGAGCAGATCGCCCGCAGCGGTGCGCAGTTCACCGTCCCCGAGCCCGAAGCGGGCAGCGTCGGACCACCGGCCGCGCGTCGTGGTTCCCACACCCACGGCCGCGAGCGCCGCGTCAGGCGAGGTCGACAGCGCCTCGATCGCCGCGATCGGGAACCGCCACTGGTCCCCCGGCTGGGCGTCGAAATACCGCACCTCGAGGTGACCCACCGCGCGCACCGGCGGAAACACGGTGGTGAGGTGGTAGTCCAGGTCGGCGCGGGTGGGCCGGCGGTCCAGTTCGTCGTCGAGCACGCCGTCGATCCAGTCCGCGAACGTCGCGCCGGGTGGCGCCGTCCAGCACGGCCCGTCCCGGATCACGCACAGCAGCGGGACGTCGAGGACCCAGCGCGCGTAGTCACCGACCGGATCGAGCGTCACGTCGGCCGTTCCGGTGGTGCGCGGCGGGTCCAACTCGAGCCACGTGCGCATCCGCTGCGACGCCCAGTCCCCCGGCGGAATGCCACACAGCCGCGGCGAGCACGCGAACGCGGCGAGCAGCGCGGGCCCGACGGCGTGCAGGAGGTTCCACCGACGGGCCACCTCGTCGACATCGGCACCCGCGTCGACGCTGACCTGCACGGCGGCGGTGTTGCACATCATGAGCTTGCCGAACGGGCCGATGTCCTCGAAGCGCTCCTCCATCGCCCGGTATCGGGGCAGCTGGAGGAGTCGGTGAGCCGCGCGGCGCGCATCGGCGGCATCCGAATGGGCGGCGATGGAGCGGCGGGCGAGGAGATGGCGCAGAACCCGTTCGTCGGAGGCGAGGGCTTCGCAGAGCGCGAGGGCGCTGTCACGGGGAGCGCTGGAGAGTTCGATCTGACCGCCGGGTTCGACGGTGACGAGACTGCCTGCCGGCAGTGGTAGAGCGGGGGAATCGGGAACGAGCGATCGGGGTGCGTGGGGTCCGAGAGCTGCGGCGATGGCAGCCAGCCCGGGGCGCGTGGGAGCAGGACTGTGGTGCGCGGTGAGCCACTCGAGCTCCGCGCCGATCAGCCTCGGCGGACCCAGTTTGAAACAGACACCGCCGACGTACGACTCCGCTGCGGGGCGCGACGTCAGACTGGTGGACTCGACAGCGACAACCATGCCATCCTCCCCTCGGGGGCGGTCGAGCGTCCTTCTCGAGGGTAGAGCCCGCTCCCCGATGTGGCTACCGATGAGGAGGAATTGCCGTGCTCGATCTCGAACGGCTCAGGCAGGACACCCCGGGATGCCTCGAGCGGGTGTTCCTCGACAGCGCCGGATCGTCGCTACCGCCGCAGCCGGTCCTCTCGACCGTCATCGGGCACCTGCGCCGCGAGGCCGAGGTCGGCGGGTACGCCGCGGCCGACGAGCGCGCCGACGACCTCGCCGCCGTCCGCGGCTCGATCGCCCGATTGATCGGCGCGACACCGGCCGCCATCGCCCTGGTCGACAGCGCAACGCGGGCGTGGTGCGAGTTCTTCGGGGCCGTCCCGTTGCGCGCCGGCGACCGAATCCTGGTCTCACGGGTGGAGTACGCGAGCAACGCGATCACCGCGCTGCACCGCGCCCGCGCGGCGGGGGCGACGGTGGAGGTGGTGCCGAGCGATCCCAGTGGCCGGATCGATCTCGACGCCCTCGACCGGATGCTCGACGACCGGGTACGACTGGTCTCGCTCGTCCACGTGCCCACCAACGGCGGGCTGATCAACCCGGTCCGTGAGGTCGTCGAACTCGCGCACCGGCACGGCGCGCTGGTACTGCTCGACGCGTGCCAGTCGATCGGGCAGGTTCCGATCGACGTCGACGACCTCGGGGTGGATGCACTGTCGGCGACAGGGCGAAAGTGGTTGCGGGGCCCACGCGGAACCGGATTCCTGTACCTGCGGGCCGAACTTGCCGGATCACTGACGCCGTCGGCCCTCGATCTTCATGGTGCGGAATGGATTTCGGTGGACGACTACCGGCCCGCGCCGGATGCGACCCGCTTCGAACTGTGGGAGTGCGACGTCGCGGCGAGGCTCGGCCTCGGCGCCGCGGTCGACTACCTCCTGGGCATCGGAATCGACTACGCCGCAAGGGCGATCACCGATCGCGCCGATTCCCTCCGCGAGGGACTGGGCGCGATGCCCGGCGTCGAGGTCCGGGACCTGGGCGTCGACCGGAGCGGCATCGTGACCTTCACCGTCGACGGCGTCGATCCCGCGCTGGTCCGGGAACACCTCGCGAACAACCGGATCACCGTCACGGTGAGCGGTCGCTCGTCGACCCTGCTGGACATGAGCGCACGCGGTCTCGACGCCGTCGTCCGCGCGTCGCCGCACTACTTCGTCTCCGACGGCGACATCGAGTGGGTCCTCAGGACGCTGTCGACGCTCCGATAGCGCATCGGCCACTTCGGCCACTTCGGCCACTTCGGCCACTTCGGCCACATCTGACCCTCGAGTAACATTTCGGACAACTGTTTCGCAATGCTCATATAACTCCCCCGACGCGCCGGTAGTCACATGACTGGCATCAACCGATCACTGGGGAGGAATTGAGTTATGCAGCGCACCAAGGCCGCCGTTCTGTCGGCGGGCATCCTCGCGGCGGGTCTCCTGCTCGCCGCGTGCAACGACGACGACGGGACGCCGGTGCCCGAAACCACGTCCACCGCGCCCAGCACCACGACCTCGGCGCCGCCGACGACGAGCGCGGAGGCAACGCCTACGGGGGCAGGCGAAGCGGGCGCCGGTGGGTCCGGTGGGTCCGCCGGTAGTGCCGGAGGTGGCGCGAACCAACCGGCCGCCGGAACCGGTACCGGCGGCTCCGGCGGCGGCCAGAACGCCGGGCCGGGAACCCCGCCCCCGCCGCCGTCACCCGCACCGGTCGGCGATCAGCAGCAACCGCCGGCCGATCCGAACTCCGGCAATCCCGTGGACGAGGAGAAGACGGATCCCGGTTCCGCCCCCGGCGGGGACGGCGGCGCAACCGGAGAGGGGACGGACCCGGACGGCACCAAGGATCCGGGCACGGGCGACACCGATACCGGAGGAGACAAGGGGGACGGCGGCGACAAGGGCGAGGGGGATCCCCCGAAGAACGATCAGCCGAACGGCTGACCGAACGGCCGCGCCGCACTCCCCCTCGAGGGTGGTGCGTCGCGGCCGGCCCGTCGGCGTACCGGAGTTAGGTTCCCGCTGGGCGGGATGTGTGTGCCGTCGAACCTATTGCGCGTGTAAATGATCTGTGTCACACATTCATTCGTGAGAGGACGACCACATGGCTGACGCCACACCGATCCGACCGATCCAGGCTGATCAAGTCACCGAATGGGCCTACGAGGCCGATGTCGTCGTCGCCGGATTCGGTGTCGCCGGTGCCTCCGCTGCGGTCGCTGCCGCCACGGAGGGCGCCGAGGTCCTGGTGCTCGAGCGCACCGGCGGCTGGGGCGGCGCCGCGGCGATGGCCGGCGGGTTCATCTACATGGGCGGCGGAACCCCCCTGCAGAAGGCGTGCGGTTTCGAGGACACCGTCGACAACATGAAGGCGTTCATGACGGCCGCGCTCGGCCCGGGCGTCGACGAGGCCAAGATCGACGCCTACTGCGAGGGCAGCGTCGACCACTACCACTGGCTGGCGGACGAGTGTGGCGTCCCGTTCAAGATGAGCTTCTGGGGCGAGCCGGGCTGGGAGCCGCCGGGCGACGACGGCCTGCAGTACACCGGCGGCGAGAACTCCGCCCCGTTCAACGCGACCATCCCGCCGGCGCCGCGCGGCCACGTCCCGCAGATGCAGGACAAGCACGTGAGCAGCGAGAAGGGCGGCGGCTACATGCTCATGAAGCCGCTCACCGACAAGGCCGCCGAACTGGGCGTCAAGGCCGAGTACGACATGCGCGTGCAGGCCCTGATCGTCGACGCCGACGGCCGCGTCGTCGGCCTGCAGGCCAAGCAGTACGGCAAGGACGTCGCCGTCCGCGCCCGCAAGGGTGTCGTGCTCGCGACCGGCAGCTTCGCGTACAACGACGACATGCTGGCGGCGTACGCCCCGCGTCTGATCGGCCGCCCGGCCGCCTCCATCGAGGAGCACGACGGTCGCGCGATCCGCATGGCCCAGGCGCTCGGCGCCGACCTGGCGCACATGGACGCCACCGAGGTCGCGTTCTTCTGCGATCCGCAGCTGTTCATCCGCGGCATCCTGGTCAACGGCCGCGGTCAGCGCTACATCAACGAGGACACCTACCCGGGCCGCGTCGGCCAGGCCACGCTGATCGAGAACCAGAACCAGTCGTTCCTGGTCATCGACGAGGAGGCGTACGAGGAGGGCATGACCCGTCCGACGTCGAGCCCGCAGCTGCGCCACCAGCCCAAGTGGGTGGCCGAGACCGTCGAGGAACTCGAGGCCGAGATGGGTCTGCCCGCCGGCGCGCTGCAGGCCACCGTCGACGTCTACAACCGCCACGCCGCGAACGGCGAGGATCCGCTGTTCGGCAAGAAGGCCGAGTGGGTCAAGCCGATCGGTTCGCCCGTCGCGGCCATCGACCTGCGCGGCATGACCGGCGGCTTCACGCTCGGCGGCCTGCGCACCAGCGTCGACTCCGAGGTCCTGCACGTCTCCGGCGAGCCGATTCCGGGCCTGTTCGCCGCGGGTCGCTGCACCTCCGGCGTCTCGGCCGGCGGCTACGCCAGCGGCGCGTCCCTCGGTGACGGCAGCTTCTTCGGCCGTCGCGCCGGACAGAGCGCCGCGAAGGCCTGACGCTCCACCCCTCGCCGAATCGGCCCGGTCGACGCATCGCCGTCGACCGGGCCGATTCCCGTTTCCGCAGGCCGTCCGGTAGAGTGTTTCAAGTTGTCTCGGCGAGGGCGATTCGCGAAGAACTTTTTCACGCTGAATCACCGTGATCGACGCGGCTACGGCTCCGCTCGAGCAGTCTGCACTGCTCCCCGGCCGTCCGTGTCCGTCCGCCTCTCCCGCGACGACGACCGACCGCCAGCGAAATCTCACGTGAGTTGTAGGAGCCGTTCAAAATGTCTGACGCCAATCGCCTCGTAGCCTCCGCGCGTACCGAGTTCGGTAAGGGTGCCGCCCGTCGTGCTCGTCGCGATGGCCAGGTTCCCGCCGTCCTGTACGGCCACGGCACCGACCCGCAGCACCTGAACCTCCCGGCTCGTGAGTTCGCCGCCATCCTGCGCGCACACGGCACCAACGTCGTCATGACGCTCGAGGTCGACGGCAAGGAGCAGCTGGCGCTGACCAAGTCGGTCGTCGTCCACCCGATCCGCCGCTACATCGAGCACACCGACCTGCTGATCGTCCAGAAGGGCGAGAAGGTCTCGGTCGAGGTTCCCGTCGTCCTCACCGGTGTTGCTGCTCCCGGCGCGCTCGTCACCGAAGAGGCCAACACCATCAAGCTCGAGGTCGAGGCGCTGCACATCCCCGAGAACGTCGAGATCTCCATCGAGGGCGCCGAGATCGGCACCCAGTTCCTCGCCGGTGGCGTCACGCTGCCGAAGGGTGCAACCCTGGCTGACGATGCGGATCTGCTGCTCGTCAACATCGTTGCCGCTCAGGCCGCCGAGCCCACCGAGGCCGAGGCCGCTGCCGAGGCTCCGGCCGAAGAGGCCTGAGCAGCTCCACGCTGAACGTCGTGCGGCGCGCCGAACCCGATTCGGGTTCGGCGCGCCGTTGCTTTGTAGCGCTGCAGTCGTATGACGCCGCCGTCGTACGACACGGATCGTGAAAGGACACCTCGGTGAGCGACGAGAACGGCACCGCGTTGGTGGTCGGCCTGGGCAACCCCGGGCCCCAGTACGAGAAGACCCGCCACAACATCGGATTCATGGTGGCCGACCTGCTCGCCGGGCGAGTGAGCGGAAAGTTCAGCGCCCACAAGCGCAGCGGCGCCGAGATCGTCCAGACCCGGATCGCTGGGCGGCAGGTGATCCTCGCGAAGCCCCGGTCGTACATGAACCTGTCGGGCGGTGCGGTATCCGGTCTGGCCCGGTTCTTCTCCGTCGAGCCGGAGAACATCGTCGTCGTGCACGACGAACTGGACCTCGACTTCGGCACCATCCGCCTCAAGCTCGGCGGCGGCGAGGGCGGCCACAACGGGCTGCGCTCGATCTCGAACTCCCTCGGCACCAAGGACTACCTGCGCACCCGCGTCGGCATCGGCCGGCCCCCGGGACGTCAGGATCCCGCCGACTACGTGCTCAAGCCGTTCTCGAGCGTCGAACGCAAGGAACTCGACCTGGTCTGCGAGGAAGCCGCCGACGCTGCCGAACTGGTCCTCCAGCTCGGCCTGGAGGCCGCACAGAACCGGCTGCACTGAGGGCGCGCAGCCGGTCCACAATCAGAACGGCGGGGTGTCTTCATCATCGACCGCCGCTGCCGGTTCCGGCGGCAACGACGCTCTACGCCCTCGGAGGCGCGTGGGGACCCAGCTTTCGAGGAGATAGTCGAGGTCGAGTTCGGCCTTCGAGTATCGGAGCCGCACTATCGTTCGAGTGTCGGTGAGCCGATGGGCAAGTCGGTGGTCGAGCCCGTCTCGGAGACTCGGCGGCGTGGCCGACCCCGAGAACGGCCCTTGCGGATATGTCACGGTGACCCGTCCGGTGGGATCGGTCCACTCGAGGCGCCCTCGCCCGACCTGCCGGACGGTCCAGTAGCCGAGCGTCTTGAGCCGATGGTGTGTTCGACACAGGCACGCGAGGTTCGATTCGACGGTGAGTCCGCCGCGATCGGGGTTGTCGTGATCGAACGGGATCGTGTGGTCGACGTCGCAATCGCCAGCGGGCGCTGAGCAATTCGGGAAGCGGCACACGCCGTCCCGCGTCCGAATGATGTCAGCCAATTGCGAAGTCGGCCGATAGGTTGTCGCCCGCAATCGCTCTCGCGTTCTAGCTGCGACCGACTGCGGGCAGTGATCCGGGGACGGAAGGGCGGGGCCGATTCCGAGGACCGGCCCGGTGTGACAGTCGCCGGCGAGCCTGTCGCGATCGCTGGTGGAGAGCGTGAGGACCTGCTTCCAGGTGGCGTCCGCAGCGAGCTCGCGAGCAAGGTCGGCGTCTATCGCGCCGTGGCCGGCCAGGTAGCCCGGCGCATCGTCGAAACCCAGCAGGGTCGACGCGTCGACTCCCACGAGCACCTGCACCTGGACGCCGGCGCGATGGTTGGCGGTGATGTCGGCGCGGGCGGCGCAGTCCGCACGACCACAACGACATTCGAGGTGGGTGTGACCGGCGGCGAGTGCGACGAGCGCATCTGCACGGCGCTGCGCATGGGTCCGAGGGTCGAGTCCGCAGACGTCGAAGGTCATTGCCCGGAGCCGGGTTGCGACGATTCGACCACCCTCGGCGGGCAGCAGCCCGTCGAGGTGCGACATCGCGTGGTCGCCGGCGATCACGCGCACGTCGCGGTCCTCGGCAGCGCGTCGACGCCGCTCACGTGCGCCGTCGGGGTCAAGTCGCGCAATCAGACGTCGGGCGCGTTCCTTGAGTCGCGTAGTGCTCGCGTGGGCCGCACCGTCGAGCAGACAGCGCTCGATCTCCTCCAGTTTGTCGTCGGAGACGTTCGCCAACGCCTCCGACAGGGCGTGCGCTTTCGCGAGGTCGATCCGGCCGGCCTGGAACTGGGCACGAACCTGATGCAGGCGCCATCGCAGATCGCAGCCGAGCCCGATCATTCGGCGTGCGGACGTCTCGGTGAGCCCGAGGATGCCGGCCACCTCGACGTGCGCGAACTCGCCATGGTGCGCCTCGTTTCTGCCGAGACGTGCATCTTCTTCGCAGCGGGTGACGAACAGCGTTGTGAACGCATCGATCTCACAAAACTGCTCACGCGCAATGCGAACGTGCCGCTCGACGAGCACGGCGGCGACATCTGCGTCCGCCTCACTCAACACCCCCATTTCGAACATAAGTTCGATGATAGCCGTCCCCCGCGACAACCTCAGGTGTTTGCAGAAATCTCACCCGGGTGCCCCTGCAGTCGTTGTCGAGCGGCTACGACACTTGGAGGTACACAAGAACGACGCCGCATCGAGCTAGCGTTTCGCCCCGACGAGGAGGGCTCCCGCCACCCCGATCATCACGAAAGCCACTGCCGAAACCATCGCCCACTGGCCGACGAAGACGGCGCCGAACAGTATGGAGCTGATGGTTCCCACAGTGCCGATCGCGAGGAGAAGCACCCCGATCACGGATATGAGTTACGCCCTTCCGTCGACGACTGTTCCACGGACGTAGCGAACTGCCGTCGTGGGCAGCTGCGCCGAAAACCTACATGCGTCCCCTGCCGGTGCGTCCTCGCTCCGCGAGGATGCCACGCCGACTTCCTGAACCCTGTCCTGCGCCACCAGCAGGATTGTTCGCCGACCTGCGGAAGCTGCCGACATCGATTGCTGCACGAGCTATGCGGGCGGGGCCGGTGCCGGTGATGCAGGCGTCGGCACGGGAATCGTGGAAGTACTGGTTGTGCCGGCCGTCGAGGAATCTTCGTCGAGTCCGTCGCTGATGTCGCCGACGATCCCGATCAGGACGAAGCCGGCAGCGACGACGGACGCAATGACGACGCCTCGGCGAACGGGCCTTCTCTCCGGCAACTCCGGCGGCAGGGCGAAGGCCGCAGAAGAATCCCCGGCGAGAAACGCCTCGTGGCCGGCCTGCGCCCGGGCAGCGAGCGCCGCGTTCGCGGCCTTGACTCGGGCAAAGCGGTTCCGGATCAACCGCCCGATGGCGAGGTACCAGAGCCCCGCGGCCATGACCAGGAAGATCACGACCGAGCCGAAATCGAGCTGCACGAGACTGACGATCGCCAGCCACGTCGCAACACCGGCGAAGAATCCGGCTAGGACGCGAAGGTACGAGGTTACGGCGTTCATGAGCTTCCTGGTGTGGGTGGACTGGAGGGTCGCCGGAGCGACGCCGCAAGTGTGACAGGGGCCACCGACAGCTATGACCGCGTCCGAACACGAAGGTTCGGCAGCAGGTCTCAGACCGTCATGCGGCACCGCCTTCTGTCGGACGTACCGGGCATTCTGTTCGGTGTTCCCCGAACCGAAGGAGAAGCCCTTGCTTGCTGTGATCCACGCCCGCAAGAACCGCTGCCTTGACGGCGGCCTCGCCCGCGCCGTCGCCGTGTGGCAGGCGAACGACGAAACCCACACGCGTCTGTTCGTCCGCGGCGATGCGACCGACGCCTCGTACTTCGCGGCGGCGCTCGACGCGTTCTCGTTCCTCCTCGACGTCTCCACCGGCGCGGACCCCACTCTGCTCCACCTCACCGACAACACCCTCCGCAAGGAGATCGGCGACGTCCTCGACGCGTTCCCGTCCGTCAAGATCGCCGGGGTGGCCCGAGGCGCCGTCGCGGAACTCTCACGCGTTGCTCTCGACGTCCTCGATAACGATGCCGGCACGCGGATGGCCGCACACGAAGAGCTCGAGCGCCTGCGGATCGCCGCGTTGCCGGAGCTGACCGTCGCGACGGATGCCTCCAAGTCACGCCGCCGGGGAGTCGGCGTGGCCTGTGTGAGCGAAGAGGGCGATCGTCATCAGCGGATGGTCCCGAACGTCAAGTCGGTGCCGGCCGGTGAACTGCTCGCGATCGAGCTCGCGATCGACCGATTCACCGATCGCCGGCTCCGTATCCTCTCCGACAGTCGCACTGCGCTGCAGCATCTCGGGGTGCTGCAATCGGACTGGCCACTGCGCCCCGACGGTGAAGCCAAGGCCGTCGCGGATCGGATCCGAGAGTCGATGCGGGGACGGGACATCCGATTCTCCTGGGTGCGCGGGCACAGTGGACACCTCCTGAACGAGACCGCCGACCGGCTCGCCGTGGCGGTCCGACGCGCCCACGAGGCGCAGATCCCGACCGAGATTCGCCAGGCGATCGCGGAGCGCATCGTCGAACCTGTCTTCGCCGCAGCCTGATTCAGGCCATCAGAGCGCCGCTCAGGAGTCGGTCGACGGCACGCCCGTCGGCCAACTCCGGCCGGCCCTCCGGATGCTCGAGGTAGTAGCGGAGGAACCAGTACAACGGCACCGCGCCGACATCGAACTGGTCGGCCTTGATCGTGATCGTCGGCGGAGACTTCAGCACACTCGCAAACGGTCCACGGTAGTGCTTGACCGCAGTCGGCCGGTCCCCCTTCCCTACGGAGATTCTGATTGCGGAGTTCCGCTGGTATTCACGAAGACTGATCGCCTCTAGATTCTCGATACGCTTCCACTCAACCGACTGCGTCTCGCTGCCGCGGCTCACGCTCACAACTTCGGGCGTACAGACGATCCGGGGATACTTCAGTTGTCCGGTCGTGAGGAGGGCGACATAGACCAGGAACCACAATCCCATCGCTCCGACGATGCATGGAAAGTACAACTCCTGACCGGCAGTCATCGGAAAGGTGTAGGCGTGGGTGAACATTCCGATCGAAAAGGCTAGACAAGCAACGGCTCCAGCGAAGAGAGCGCTCGGGAGTGTCCAGGCCGACAGTCTGTTCCCCGAGACGATCGTCTCTCCCGAATCGAATGCGATTGATTCCCGACTAACTCCGGTCCTCATTCGGGCACTGATCACCTCGATGCCTGGCACGCACATGAGCATCAGTCCGACGAATGCGGGTAGATAGAACCAGAGGTATCCGAACCTGCTTTCGACAGCCGCTGCGACGGTCTGCCAAGCCCACAGCAGCGCAAAGAAGGCCGCTATCGCCAAACCCGTGAAGGAGAGCCAACGCATCTTCCGCGAGTACACCCAACCGGCCGGGACAGAAGATTCCGCACTGCTCCATTGAGAATCCATCAGTAGCACACAGCCTTTCCCAGCTCGGATCCCAACCATCCGAAGAGCCATGCGCCACCGACACCCCCCACGGCGGCGCCCGCCGGCCCGAAAGCTGCACCCAGGCCCGCCCCACCAGCCCAGCCACCCGCGGTCCCCGCCGCTCCCGCTATTGCCGCCTGGCACTTCGCTTCCGGCGAATCCGCGGCGTAGACGTCCCAGAGTGCAGTGCCGACGGCGAGCGCCGGCCCGCCGTATTTCGCTCCGTAGTGCAGGTTCTCCACGGTATCGGACACGACATGCGGTATCGCATTTTTGACCGCGCTGCCGGTCTGCGATTCGACAGCCGACAGGGCGCCTCCGGCGGTGGTCAGCGCCGGGTGGGTGAAGAACTCGCTGTCCGGTGGGAGTTCTTGCGGCTCCTTCCCTTCCGGATAGATCCTGGTTCGCATCTCACCATTCGTGTACTCGGTGGTCTCGATGCGGGTCTGATCCGCGTAGGTGATCGATGTGACCTTGCTTCCCGAGTCCATCTCGTAGGTCTTGGTCGTGGGCACGCGAGTGCCGTCCGGGTCGTAGTCCTCCTGGATCAGCATGGGACGTTCCTCCATGAGCCGGCGAAGGTGCTGGATTCGGTGAACACCTTCCAGCTTCCGTCCTGCATGAACGCCGTCGTCGTCTTCTCGCCGTGTGCCCCTAGCGAGGATTCGGTGCGCGCGACGGTGACGGGGGCATCGAGGTCTCGTTCCTGCTGCTGATAGTCGAGCAGCGGAATACCTGCCGTCATCGGCACGTCGGAGACAGGTTCGGCGATGAGCGCCGCGAGCGCCAGGAACGGACTCGCACTCGGATCCGACTCCACCAGCCCATACTTCGACGCGGCAGCCCGCATCGCGTCCGACAGTTCGTCGTCGGCCCGCCCCACGGCGAACATCAACGGGTTGAGGTTCGCCTGGTGGGCGTTGCGCTGCGCGATAAGTTCGGCGGCCGACTCTGCCGACATCTCGATCGGCTTCAGGGTCACCACCCAGCGATCGGACACCTCGAACGGCCCGGCCTCCAGTTCAGCCACCCGGCCGAGGAGTGAGCTCTTGGCCGCCGACAGCCCATAGAAGCCCTGTTCCATGGCAGCGGCGAGGGCTGACGCCAGATCGTGGACGTCGGCCGCCTTTCGCTTCGCCCGCCCGAACGCGTCGGCCGCGGCGACCTGCGCGACACCGTCCCACGCCCGCATCTCAGGGAGGTCGTTGCACCGCGCGTCGACGGAGACCGCGGCGTCCTCGACGCGAGTGCCGCGCTCGCGGAGGACCTGCGCTCCGGAAGCGAGTGCGTCGAGTGTCCACGACGACAGGCGCGTTCGTGACGGAATCATGACGCGGGCAGCACCTTCCTGACCGATACCGCGAAGTCCTCGTCGGACACCTCGTAGGAATCGGCATTGCCGGAGGCGGTCGACGCGAGGCCGGCGTAGCCGTCGGCGAGCGCGCGGGCCGATGCGGAGACGAAATCGCTCACCGCCCGTGCCTCCCGACGTCGACCCCGGCATTCCGGCGGTCCCGGAGACGATCGGTTCACGCAGATCCGTGCGCGCGATCGCGTCCGCCGTCTCCGATGTCTCCCGCGCGAAGGCACGCAGAACCGCCTGGTCTACGAGCATCGAACAGTTCCCCCTGCGCCGAATCCCCCACCGGCCGGCCCCCTGCCGATCGGTCCGGACAGGATTGCACAGCACCCGCTGCGGGGCAAAACCTTCCGTCAGAGCAGGCTGATCGAACTCGACCGTCGAAGCTTGCCCGACGAGGTCTTCGGGATCGACCCGGGCCCGAGGACCGCGACGTTGCGCGGGCGGACGCCGACCTCGGAGACCACGGCGTGCGCGACCTCCCGCTCGATCCGCTTCACCTCATCCTCGTCGTCGATTGCGTTGGTCTCCACAGCAACTGCGAAGCTCTCCCGCTTGTCGCCGGCATCGAGGCGGATCGCGACTGCGTTGCCGGGGCGCACCCCCGCGACCGATCCGGCGGCGCGCTCGATGTCGGTGGGATAGATGTTGCGGCCGCCCATGATGATGACGTCCTTGACGCGTCCGCACACCACGACCAGCCCGTCCTCGGTGAAGTAGCCGATGTCGCCGGTGTTGATCCAGCCGTCGTCGTCCTGCGTCGGCACCGGCCCGTCGACGGTGAGATAGCCGGGCGTGACGGACTTTCCACGCAGTTCGATCACGCCGACGGCGCGGCGCGGCAACTCCAACCCGTCCCGCGCGACCACCCGCCCCTCGAGTCCCGGCACCAGCGGCCCCAGCGTCGGGAGGGGTCGAGCGTTACTTCGGTTGGAGCGCACCGCCATTCCGCCGGCCTCCAAGAGGTCCGGGTCGACGTGGTCGAGCACCATGCCCTGCCCGGGTTCGGGCACCGACACCGCGAGGGTCACCTCGGCCATCCCGTACGTCGGGGCGAGCGCCATCGGATCCAGGCCGAATCGGGCGCCGGCCTCGGCGAGCGCGATCATCGTGTCGGGATCGACCGGCTCGGCTCCGTTGAGCAGGCACCGCATGGTCGACAGGTCGTACTCGCCCTCGGGCGCCTGCGCCAACCGGCGGGCGAGCAGAGAGTACGCGAAATTCGGTGCCGCGGTGAGGGTTCCACGATACTTCCCCATCAGTTCCGCCCACAGCAGCGGCGCATTCAGGAAGTCGATCGGGGTGATGTGGACCGTGGTGGCGCCGATCTGCATCGGCACGGCGAGGAAGGCGATCATGCCCATGTCGTGGAACAGGGGCAGCCAGCTGATCATGACGTCGCGGTCGGGGTTGAACTTGACGCGGTCGATCATCGCGTAGGCGTTGGCGTAGAAGTTGCCGTGCGTGAGCTGCACGGCCTTCGGCGAACCGGTGGCCCCGGAGGTCAACTGCTGCAACGCAATGTCGGTCTCGGACGTGTCGACCGGGTCGATCTCACCGCCCGCACGCATCTCGTCGATGGTCACGACCCTGATCCCGCGCTCGATCAGCAACGGGACCGCCGCCTCGAAGGGCGACCCGATGATCACCGCGGTCGCCGCGATCATCCTGATGATCATCTCGGTGTCCTGCACCCACACCTGCAGGTCGGTACGCGGCGTGGGCTGGTGGAGCATCGTCACCGACGCGCCCCGCATCCACGTCGCCTGACAGGCCGGGGCGATATCGACGGGCATGCCGGCCAGAACGCCGATCGCGTCGCCGTGCTCGATCCCGGCGTCGGCGAGCGCACCGGCCATGCGGCGCGCAATCGCGTGGACCTCGCCCCACTCCTGGCGCAGCGGCGCGTCGGGTTCGCCGGTGATCAGGGCCTGCGAACTCGCCGCGGCCGTGGAATACATCTCGTCGGTGAACTTGCTCATCGCAAACTCCTGCCGGTCCCTGTCGGGACACTACGACTGTCTCCCCCGGTTCCCGACACGTATATCCACAAGCGGTGCCGACCTGTTACCCGTCGGCGGTGCTGACCTCGGACCCAGTCGGCGGTGCCGACCTCGGACCCAGTCGGCGGTGCCGACCTCGGACCCCAGCACAGCGCCCGCGTACCCTGGTATCGGTTTCTCACCACCGCTTCATCGCCCGGACTCCGACCACGAACCTGAGAGGCTCACCCGTTGACTAGCGCGCCCGACTCGGCCGAGCTCACCACCGCCGAGACGGCGTCCACTACGGGTGCCGTTCCCAAGTCCCTGAAGGCCGAGGCCACCCGGCGGCGCACGTTCGCCGTCATCTCTCATCCCGACGCCGGTAAGTCGACTCTGACCGAGGCTCTCGCGCTGCACGCGAAGATGATCTCCGAGGCCGGCGCCGTGCACGGCAAGGCCGGCCGTAAGTCGACCGTCTCCGACTGGATGGAGATGGAGAAGGCTCGCGGCATCTCGGTGTCGTCGACGGCGCTGCAGTTCAACTACCACTCCGACGAGACCCCTGACGACCAGATCAACGTCATCAACCTCGTCGATACCCCCGGTCACTCCGACTTCTCGGAGGACACCTACCGCGTGCTCACCGCTGTCGACGCGGCCGTGATGCTCATCGACGCCGCCAAGGGCCTCGAGCCGCAGACCCTGAAGCTGTTCCAGGTCTGTCGCCACCGCGGCATCCCGGTCATCACCGTGATCAACAAGTGGGACCGCCCGGGCCGCACGCCGCTGGAACTGCTCGACGAGATCAACGACCGTATCGGCCTCGTCCCCACCCCGCTGTACTGGCCGGTCGGCATCGCGGGCGACTTCCGCGGTCTGCTGCGCCGCGGCCTGGGAGACGCTGCGGGCGAGCCCGTCGAATACATCCGCTTCACCCGCACCGCCGGTGGCGCGAAGATCGCTCCCGAGGAGATCCTCGACGCCGACGCGGCCGCGGCTCGCGAGAGCGACGAATGGGTGACCGCGGCCGAGGAGAGCGAACTGCTCTCGGCGAGCGGCCAGGATCACGACCAGGAGCTGTTCCTCGCGGGCCAGACCTCGCCGGTGATCTTCGCGTCGGCGATGCTGAACTTCGGCGTCCGTCAGATCCTCGACACTCTCGTCGCGCTCGCGCCGCCGCCGGGTGCGCGCAAGGACATCGCCGACAAGCCGCGCGAAGTCACCGACCCGTTCAGCGCCGTCGTGTTCAAGGTGCAGGCCGGCATGGACACCGCGCACCGCGACCGCCTCGCGTTCATGCGCGTGGTGTCCGGTGTGTTCGAGCGCGGCATGGTCGTCACGCACGCGCAGACCGGCAAGCCGTTCGCGACCAAGTACGCGCTGACGGTCTTCGGGCGCGACCGCACCACTGTCGAGAACGCCTACCCCGGCGACATCGTCGGCCTCGTCAACGCCAACGCGCTGGCGCCGGGCCACACGCTGTTCACCGACAAGAAGGTGGAGTTCCCGCCGATCCCGTCGTTCGCGCCCGAGCACTTCTCGGTGCTGCGCGCCGAGAGCGCCAGCAAGTACAAGCAGTTCCGCCGCGCCGTCGACCAGCTCGAATCCGAGGGCGTCGTGCAGATCCTGCGAAACGACATCCGCGGCGACGCGTCGCCCGTCATGGCGGCCGTCGGCCCCATGCAGTTCGAGGTGGTCGCGGCCCGGATGAAGGCCGAGTTCAACGTCGAGGCACGGATGGAGCCGCTCGGCTACGCGCTGTGCCGCCGCACCGACGCCGAGTCCGCCGTCGAGCTGGGCCGCCAGCGCGGCGTGGAGGTCTTCACCCGCACCGACGGCGTGTTGCTCGCGCTGTTCAGCGACAAGTGGCGCCTGCAGTACATCCAGAAGGAGATGCCGGAGCTCACGCTCGAGCCGCTCGTGGCCGCAGGCGACTAGTGAGCGTTCTGCAGACGCTGTTCGACGCCGAACTGCACATCGGCGGCGCCACGATCCTGTGGCGCGAGATCATCGGGAACGGTTTCGGCATCGCGTCCGCGATCGGCGGCATGAAGCGCGTCGTGTGGGCGTGGCCGGTGGGCATCATCGGCAACGCCCTGCTGTTCACGGTGTTCATGGGTGCGCTGTTCCACACCCCACAGGACCTCAACCTGTACGGGCAGGCCGGGCGGCAACTGCTGTTCATCATGGTCAGCGCGTACGGCTGGACGCGGTGGGCGGCGTCGCGGCACGACTCCGGCAAGGCGGTGCTCCCGCACTGGGCGTCGACGCGACAACGGGTCGCGATGATCGCCACGATGGCGGTGGGCACCGTCGTGTTCGCGAAGGTCTTCGAGATGCTGGGCTCGTGGGGCCCGTGGCCCGACGCGTGGATCTTCACCGGTTCCATCCTCGCGACGTTCGGCATGGCCCGAGGGTGGACGGAGTTCTGGCTGATCTGGATCGGCGTCGACGTGGTGGGCGTTCCGCTGCTCTTCAGCGGCGGCTACTACCCGTCGGCGATCCTGTATCTCGTGTACGCGGGGTTTGTGCTGTGGGGTTTCGCGGTGTGGCTGCGGATCCAGCGGCGGACCGTCGCCCAGCCGGAAACCACCGACGCCGCGCCGCGTCAGGAATGAACCACCGACCGGTCCCGTTGCAGCGGGTATGACACAGGACACAGCAGAGCCCTTGCACTTCGGCGCGTTCGGCGTCTGGCGTCACGCCTTCGGTCTGCCACCCGAGGTGGGCGCGGAAATCGAGCGCCTCGGATACGGCGCTATCTGGGCGGGCGGGTCTCCCCCGGCGGATCTGCAGGTGATCGAGGACCTCGTGGCGGGCACCGAGAAGATCACGGTCGCGACGGGCATCGTGAACATCTTCGCCGCACCCGCCGACGAGGTGGCGAAGTCGTACCACCGCATCGAATCTCGCCATCCCGGACGGTTCGTGCTCGGGATCGGCGTCGGCCACCCGGAGGTGCCCGGCATGGGTGCCGAGCGGCCCTACGAGGCCCTGGTCCGTTACCTCGACGTCCTGGACGACGCCGGCGTCCCGGTGCAGCGGCGCGTGCTCGCCGCCCTCGGTCCGAAGGTCCTGAAGCTGGCCGCGGACCGCTCCGCCGGGGCGCACCCGTACCTGACGACACCGCAGCACACCCGCGAGGCCCGCGAGGTGCTGGGCCCGGACGCGCTGCTGGCACCGGAACAGAAGGTGGTGTTGGGTACCGACTCGGACGCCGCCCGGGCGACCGGCCGCGAGGCCGTCGAGAACCCGTACCTGCACCTGCGCAACTACCGCCGCAACCTCGAACGTCTCGGCTTCCCGACCGCCGAACTCGACAACGGCGGCAGCGACCGCGTCATCGACGCCCTCGTCGCGCACGGCGACGCCGCCACCATCGCGCCCCGGCTCACCGAGCATCTCGATGCAGGCGCCGATCACGTAGCGATCCAGGTACTGCCGATGGCCGGAGATCCGCTTCCTGCGCTGCGGGAGCTGGCCGCGGCGCTCGGGATCGCGCGCCCGTGATTCTCTAATCAACCCCTAAGACTTCGCTAACAGGAGCCGAGTTTTGCGCCCATAACTTGGCTGGTGTCGGGGCCACCGGGGCTCCGACACCGAGCGAGGAGTCCGACCATGACCAAGTCCCTCATCCGCAACGTCACACGCCGCAAGATCGCCGTCGCCGCCGCGAGCATCGCCGCGGCCGGTGCCCTCGCGGTCCCCGGCGTCGCCTGGGCGCAGAACTCCCTTCCCTCCGGCGAGCCGGTGGCCGTCACCTCCCCGACCGACTCCGCCCCCGCCGCGGAACTCACCGAAGCGTGCTCGACCGAGAACCTGTCGGAGGAGGAGATCCAGAAGCTGATCGCGGACAGCGCCGAGAACGGTCCGGTGGTCACCGAGGCCGGCGCGTCCACGGAAAGCACTGCCGCTGCCGAGCTCAGCGAAGCCGCGTACATCGAGGCCGACGCCGCACCCGCCGTCACGGCGACGACCGACAGCGCCGACACGGCGATGATCACAGCGCGCGCCTGCTGAGTAACCTGAGGGACCGGGCACTATGGATCCAGTGACCGATAGCGCCCGTATCCTGCTCGTCGACGACGACCCCAAGGTCCTGTCATCCCTCACACGGGGGCTCCGCCTGTCCGGTTTCGACCTCGAGACCGCGCCGGACGGGGCCTCCGCGCTGCGGGCCGTGAGCTCGTCGAACCCGGACGCGATCGTCCTCGACGTCAACATGCCGGGCCTGGACGGCGTCAGCGTCGTCACCGCTCTGCGCGCGATGGGCAACGACGTCCCGATCTGCGTCCTCAGCGCCCGCAGCACGGTCGGCGATCGGATCGCGGGACTCGAGGCCGGCGCCGACGACTATCTCACCAAGCCGTTCGAGCTGGGTGAGTTGGTCGCCCGACTGCGCGCACTGCTGCGCAGGGCACCCCGCAAGGACGTCCCGGCAGGTGTGGTCACCGTCGGCGAGCTCGAGATGGATCTGCCCGGCCGACGTGTCCGCGCGAGGGGTGAGCGCGTCGAGCTGACCAAACGCGAGTTCGACCTGCTCGCCGTCCTCGCGGAGAACGCGGGGATCGTCCTCAGCCGGGTTCAGCTGCTGCGACTGGTGTGGGGCTACGACTTCGACGCGGACACCAACGTCGTCGACGTCTTCGTGACGTACCTGCGAAAGAAGCTGGAGGCGAACGGGATGCCCCGCGTGCTGCACACCGTGCGAGGAGTCGGATTCGTGTTACGGGATCAGCCGTGAGCCCGCGCCGACGCTCACTGTCCCTGCGGGCCCGCGTCGCCCTCGTCGCGGCGCTCGCCGCCACCATCGTGATCGCCGCGATCGGATTCGCCTTCGCGGTGTTCCTGCGCGTCAACAGTTCCGAACAACTCGATCGCACCCTGGACTCGGTGTCGCTGACTGTGCCGTCCGAGTCGGCGGTCTCGGGATTCGGCGCCGCACCCACTTCACCCCTCGCCGAGCGCGACCCGGTGGTCGTCGCGACCCCCGCCGCGGAAGTCACCGACTCTGTCCGCGCGACCACGATCGACGGTGCTGCCGTCCGCGCCAAGGACGTCCCGATCACCGGCGCGGCCGGCACGTTGGTCGCCGTCTCGGTTCCCGAGGACGCGCTGAGCCGCGCGATCCGCGATCAGCAGTGGCAGGTGGCCGGCGCCGCCATCGTCGCCATCGCGGCCGCGGCCGGGCTCGGCTGGCTGCTGGCCGGGCGGGCGGTACGCCCCTTGCAGCGGCTCGCCGCGGCCACCCACACCGTCGGCGACGAACTGCCCGCCGCCCTCCCCGACATCCGCGGGGCACGCGAGGCGGAGGAGCTCGCCGACGCCATCGGACACATGTTGACCCGAATCGGCAAGGCGCAGAGCCGGACACAGTCAGCACTCGGGTCGGCACGCGACTTCGCGGCCGTCTCCGCCCACGAACTGCGCACCCCGCTCACCTCGATGCGCACCGACCTCGAGGTGCTCGCCACGATGCCCCTGTCCGACGAGCAGCGCGCCGAGATCATCCGCGACGTGCTGGCCACCGAACGACAGATCGAGAACACCCTGTCGGACCTCGAGAGCCTGGCCGTCGGTGAGCTGTCCGACGCCGACGATCACGAGGATCTCGACCTGGTGGAACTGGCGGACCGATGCGTGCAGGAGTCGGCCCGGCGCCTGCCCGACGTGGCCGTCGAACTCTCCACCCCACCGTCCCTGCCGATGCGCGGGCTACCGTCGGGGCTTCGCCTGGTACTCGAGAACGCGGTCACCAACGCCGTCCGGCACGGGCGCGCCGACCGGGTCCGGATCACCGTCGCCGACAACGGCGACCGTGGTGTCACGATCGCGGTCGACGACAACGGGATCGGTGTGCCCGAGCACGAACGCGCGACGCTGTTCGAGCGCTTCGCACGGGGATCGTCCGCGCACCCGGAGGGATCCGGGCTCGGTCTCGCACTGATCGCGCAGCAGGCGTCACTGCACGGGGGCACCGCCGCGCTGACCGAGAGTCCGCTCGGCGGTGCACGCCTGCAACTCGACCTGCCCGTGACCGTCTGACCGCGGCTACTCCGCCGGTTCGGCGGTGACCTCGGTGAACAGCGCCTCGATCGCCTCGGCATCGATGTCGTCGACCGACGGCGGATTCCACGACGGATTGCGGTCCTTGTCGACCAGAACGGCCCGCACACCTTCGATGAAGTCCGCGTTGCGGGTGACCTCGGCGCCGAGTGCCAGTTCGAGATCCAGGCACTGCTCGAGGGTCAGGTCCGCGCCCCGGCGCACCAACTCGGCTGTGATCCACAGGCTGCTGGGGGCAACCGTGGCCAGCGCCTCGCGGGTGGCCTTGGTCCACTCTTCGTCGCCGGTCAGCCGCGCCACCATGTCGGCGACACTGCCCGACCCGAAGACCCGGTCGATCTCGTCGAGCTGATCCGCCATCTCCGATGCCGGCGCCTCGGTGGCGTGACGCTCGATCGTGGCGACGACATCTCCGCCGCTGCGAATCTCTCGAATCTCGTCGGCGAGCGCGTCGAGCTTGTCGCTGGGCACGAAGTGGGTAGCCAGACCGGCGACGACGGCGTCCGCGCCCGACGCCCGGGCACCGGTGAGGCCCAGGTACATTCCCGTCGCGCCGGTGAGCCGGGGCAGGAAGTAGCTGGCACCGACGTCGGGGAAGAAGCCGATTGCGGTCTCGGGCATCGCGAGGCCGGCCTTCTCGGTCACCACACGAATCGATCCGTGCACCGAGATGCCGAGCCCACCACCCATCGCGTGTCCGTCGATCAGCGCGACATACGGCTTGGGGTAGTTCGCGATGAGCGCATTGAGCTGGTACTCGGTGGAGAAGAACTTGTGGACGGCGTTGTGGTCACGGTCCAGTGCAGACTGCCGCACCGACTTGATGTCGCCGCCTGCGCAGAACGCGCGCTCGGACGAACTGGTCACCAGCACCACGGCGATCGCGTCGTCGTCGCGCCACTGCACCAGTGCCGCGTGTATGTCTCGGATCATGCTCGCGTCCAGGGCGTTGAGCGCCCTGGGCCGATCGAGCACGATCTCTGCGACGTTCCCGTGTACCCGGGTCTGGATGAACGACGTCACCGGACCTCCTTATGTTCTTCTCGATCGGTTCACGGCCACAGCGCGTCGCGGGCCCAGCTCACACCCTCGACTTCCAGGCTGCGCCGGTACCGCACCCGCAGGTGCCGGCGGCCCGGATCGGCGTGCCAGAACTCCACCGTCTCCGGGACCAGACACCAAGCCTGCCAGGTGTCCTCGACGTAGGACGGATCGGCCTCCACCTCGGCCACCGACTCCCGCACCGCGGCGTCGTACTCCGCGACATCGGTGAGGATCTCGCTCTGCCGGCTCGCCGCGGCCACCGCACGCGCCGTCACCGAACGCTCCAGGAAGTCCCGTGCGCTGACGTCCGCGTCGCCGCGCACCACCGAACCCCGTACCCGCACCTGACGGCCCTGCTCCCGCCAGTAGAAGGTCAGCGCCGCAACCGGATCAGCGTCCAACTGCCGCGCCTTGGGTGAACGCCGGTCGGACGAGAACCACCATCCCGCCTCGGTGACGTCCTTGAGCAGCAGCGTGCGGGCATCGGGCGCGCCCGCCTCGTCCACCGTCGACAGCGTCGCGACGTGCGGTTCGACCACGCCGGCCGCGACGGCCTCCTCGAGCCAGTCCAGGAACAGGGCCACCGGATCGGCGGGCAGCGCAGTGTCCCCCGTGGCGCGGGGCATCGGGAGTCCGGTGGCGGGCGCGGTGGCCGACGCACCGGGAATGGCACGGATCCAACTACGGGTGTCCGGATACGACGCGCGGATCTGCCTGGCGGACATACGCGGAACCCTAGTCGTCTGCCAGAGCGTGCCGCCGTACGGCACGCTCGATTGCTGTGATGCGTCACACAGTCGAACCTGTGGATTCGTCGGTTGACGTCGCCACATCGAAGGAGTGCCATGCATCTTCCGCACACCGCGCACACGGATCCCTCGCCGAAGGATTCGCGTCGCGCGCTGGTCTCGAGCTTTCTGGGATCGACGGTTGAGTACTACGATTTCCTGCTCTACGGCGCCGCAGCAGGTTTGGTGTTTCCTGCGCTGTTCTTCCCGGAGACGATGGATCCGGTACTGGGGTCGACGCTCTCGTTCATCATCCTGCTCGCCGGTTACATCTCGCGCCCGATCGGCGGCATCCTCTTCGGGCACTTCGGCGACAAGTTCGGGCGCAAGAACATTCTCGTCATCACCTTGATGATGATGGGGCTCGTGTCCGTCGCAATCGGCCTCATGCCGACCTACGAGACGATCGGAGTGGCCGCTCCGCTGATCCTGGTCGCCCTCCGCGTCATCCAGGGCCTCGCCGTCGGCGGCGAGTGGGCGGGCGCCACCCTCATGGCTGCCGAACACGTGAAGCAGGATCGTCGCGGCCTCGCCGCATCGATCGCCGTCACCGGCGGCCCCACCGGGTCTGTCCTTGCGACTCTGATTCTGGCCCTGTTTGCAGGGCTTCCGGACGAAGAGTTCCTCAGTTGGGGCTGGCGCGTACCGTTCCTGCTGTCCGCTGCGCTGGTGATCGTCGGACTGTTCATGCGCTACCGCGTGACAGAGTCCCCGGACTTCGCCAAGGCTCGCGCAGCCGGTGAAGTGCACACCGGCACACCGATCCTCCGCGTTCTCGAGAAGTACCCCGCGTCCACGGTGTACGGGATCCTGGCCACGGCCGGACCGCTGTTCATGCAGGCGCTGCTCGCCGTCTGGGTCGTTCCGTACGTCGCGGCCCAGGGTGTGGTGCCGCGCCAGGACGCCCTCTACATGCTCACCTTCTCCAGCGTCGTCCACATCTTCGCGATCCCCTTCTTCGCCTGGCTCTCGGATCGATACGGACGCCGCCCGATCATGCTCGCCGGCGGGCTGGTTTCCGTCGTGCTCGTCTTCCCGATGTTCGCGCTGTTCAACTCCGACAGCTACTGGCTGGTCGCGATCGGCTTCCTGGTGGGCAATCCGATCATCCAGGCGTCGATGTACGGCCCCATCGGCGCTTTCCTCGCCGAGAAGTTCGAAACGCAGGACCGTTACACGGGTGTCTCCCTGACCTTCCAGTTCGGCTCCGTCCTCGGCGCCGGGACCGCACCGCTGATGGCGAACTGGCTCGTCGGACTCGGGAACGGCGGCCGTACCGACAACATCGCCTGGTACTTCATCGGGCTCATTGCACTGTCCGCCCTCGCAGTATTCCTGTCCAAGGAAACCCTGGTACGGACCAGCCGACCGGCCCCACGACCGGGCACCCGCGAATCCGTCAGTCCTTGACCGGACCCGACAGCATCCAGCGGTGCCCGAACGGGTCGATCAGCGTCGCGTTGCGGCGGCCGTGGTTCTCCGAGATCCACCGCTCCACCCTGCCGCCGGCGTCGCGGGCCCGTTCGAGCACCGCGTCGGTGTCGTCGACCGGCAGCATCAGGCTCACCGACGTGGCACCCGACTCCGGCGCGCTGAGCCCCATCTCCGGGAACTCCTCGGCCAGATAGATCATCCCGGACTGCAGCCGCAGCTCCGCGTGCCCGATCCGGCCGTCGTCCATCACGATCGGCTCGCCCACCACCTCGGCGCCGAACGCCTTCCGGTACCACTCGATCGCCCGCCCCGCCCCGCGCACCGTGAGATACGGCAGGGCGCCGGCAGCGGGGAGATCCGTCACGGGACGATCCCGGACGCCGTTCCGGACTGCGGCGAGCCGATGAGGGCCCACCGGTTCGACGTGAGGCGGAAGCTCGGCATGTCCGCGAGCGAGTACACAGACTCGTAGGTGCGCTCGTATGCGGTGTGCGCGATCTTCCACCGGCCTGCGGCGTCCCGCCGGTAGGTGTCCTCGTAGAAGGCCGCGCCGTGCATCAGCATCTGGTCGCCCGGCACCACGACGGTGTCGGACAGGTACCAGATCCCGGTCGCGGTATCACCGCTGACGTCGATCTCCGGGTGCCCGCAGTGGTGCTCGGTGATCACGTGCGGACCGAGGGTGTCCTGCAGGAAGGACACGAACGCATCCCGCGAATCGAACCGCAGGTGCTCGGCATACGTGGCCGTGGCATCGGGCAGGAGGGTGTCCGCGAAGTCGACCCACGACTTGGTGTCGAGGGCACGCACGTATCGGTACTTGAGCCGACTGATCTCGGCTATCGCCTCCAGATCCACGATGCCCGCCCTCCGCCCAGACCCGTACGGTACAAGTGCAGGCTAACCGTCACCACGGACGTATGGGGTCCGTAGTGCGATTATCGTTGCAGGGCAGCTACACCGCCGCGGCTCAGTCGAGCTCGGACGCGAGCTCCATCCACTGCTCCTCCGTGGCCTCCTTCTCGGCCACCACCTGCTTGAGCTCGGCGTCGAGCGCCATGAGCTTCGCGGGATCCGTCGCCGCCTCCGCCAGCTGGGCGTGCAGCTTCGCCTCGCGCTCGTCGAGCTTGGCGACCGCGCGCTCGAGCCGCGAGAGCTCCTTGCGGGCCGCCCGATCGGCCGCCCCGTCGCGGGCCACCCTCGGCGCGGACGCCCCGGCAGTGGACGCCACCGACTGCGCCACGTTCTCCGGCTTCTGCGCCAGCACCGCGCGCCGGCGCAGGTACTCCTCGATACCGCCGGGCAGGTTCGTCAGCTTGCCGTCCCCGAACAGCGCCCACGTGGTGTCACAGATGCGCTCGATGAGGTAGCGGTCGTGGGAGATGACGACCATCGTGCCGGCCCAGCCGTCGAGCAGATCCTCGAGCTGCTGCAGGGTGTCGATGTCGAGATCGTTGGTGGGCTCGTCGAGCAGCAGCACGTTGGGTTCGGCCATCAGGACGCGGGTGAGCTGCAGACGACGACGCTCGCCGCCGGACAGGTCGCCCACCGGGGTGCGCTGGCGGGCCGGCGCGAAGCCGAGCCGCTCGGCGAGCTGGCCGGCCGAAACTTCCTTGTCCCCCAGCGTGATCCGCTCGGCGACATCCTTGACCGCGTCCAGCACGCGCATGTCGGTGGGCAGGTCGTCGAGTTCCTGGCGCAGCCACCCGATCTTCACGGTCTGGCCCTCGATCCGCTTGCCCTCGGCCGGTTCGAGCTCGCCGGCGAGGGTGCGCAGCAGCGTCGTCTTACCGGAGCCGTTGACCCCGACCAGGCCGACACGCTCGCCGGGCGCGAGCCGCCACGTGAGGTCGTGGACCAGTTCGCGGCCGTCCGGCGTGGTGAGCTTGGCGTCCTCGAGTTCGATGACGACCCGGCCCAGCCGGCGCTTCGCGAACGACGCGAGCGCGATGCTGTCGCGCGGGGCGGGGACATCGGCGATCAACGCCTCGGCGGCCTCCACCCGGTACTTGGGCTTGGACGTGCGCGCCTGCGGTCCGCGCCGCAGCCACGCGAGTTCCTTGCGCGCCAGGTTCTGCCGGCGCTCCTCGGCGGCGTCGGCCTGCCGGGATCGCTCGGCGCGCGCGAAGATCCAGTCGTTGTAGCCGCCCTCGTAGCTCTCGACCTTGCCGCCCACCACCTCCCACGTGCGGTTCGCGACGGTGTCGAGGAACCAGCGGTCGTGGGTGACGACGACCAGGGCCGAGCGCCTCGACACCAGGTGTTCGGCCAGCCACTGCACACCCTCGACGTCGAGGTGGTTGGTGGGCTCGTCGAGCACCAGCAGGTCGAGGTCCTGCACCAGCGCCGCGGCCAGCGCGACACGCCGCCGCTCGCCGCCGGAGAGTCCGTCGACCCCGGCATCGAGGCCGAGGTTGTCGATCCCGATGCCCGCGAGGATGCTGCGGATCCGTGCGTCGCCCGCCCATTCGTGGTCCGCGACACCGAGCGGTCCGAGGACCACGTCGCCGACCGTCGCCCCCTCGGGCAGGACACCGCGCTGGGTGACGACCGCCATTCGCAGCCCACCGACGCGGCTGACCCGACCGGAGTCGGGTTCCTCGATGCCCGCAAGCACCTCGAGCATCGTGGTCTTGCCGCCGCCGTTGAGGCCGACGACACCGATGCGTTCACCTTCCTGCACGCCGAGCGAGACGGAATCGAGCAGCGGCTTGATGCCGAAGGACTTCGAAACCTGTTCGAGATTGATCAAATTCGCCATCAGTGGCTGCCTTCTTCCGGCTCGGGGTCGATCACGCGCGCGCCGGGCACGGGCCCGCTCGCGACGCGTACGGTGCGGCACACTCCCGCACCCGAGAGTTCCGCCCCCACCGCGACGGCCGCGTCGGCGTCCTCGCACAGGAACGCGCAGGTCGGGCCGGAGCCCGACACGATCCCGGCGAGGGCGCCCGCGGTGACCCCGGCACGCAGGGTGCGCCGAAGGTCGGGAGCCAGCGACAGCGCCGCCGCCTGCAGGTCGTTGCCGAGCAGCGGCGCCAGCGCCGCGGCGTCTCCGGTCGCGAGCGCGTGCATCAGGTCCGCGACATCACCGACCCGCGGCGGATCGCCCTCGTCGCGGAGACGGTCGAGTTCACGGAACACCGTCGGCGTCGACAGCCCACCCTTCGCGAGCGCCAGCACCCAGTGGAACGTGTTGCGGGAGAGCACCGGCAGCAGCTTCTCGCCGCGGCCGGTGCCGACGGCGGTCCCACCGTGCAGCGAGAAGGGGACGTCGCTGCCCAGCCGGGCCGCGAAACCGCTCAGCTCATCACGGCTCAGGCCCAGACCCCACAACTCGTCGAGCGCCACCAGCGCGGCGGCCGCGTCGGCGCTGCCGCCCGCCATGCCGCCGGCCACCGGGATGCCCTTCACGATCGAGATCTCGACGTCGGGAGTGATGCCCGCCTCGGCGGCCAGCAGCTCCGCGGCCTTCCACACCAGGTTCGTGCGGTCGGTCGGCACCGCCGCCGCGCCCTCCCCGCGCACCCGGACCGTCAGGGTCTCCGCGGGCACCACCGAGAGGTCGTCGCTGAGCGAGAGCGCCTGGAAGACCGTGCTGAGTTCGTGGTAGCCGTCCTCGCGCAGGTCGCCGACGGCAAGGTGCAGATTGACCTTGGACGGGGCCCGGACCGTAACGGGGCGTGGGACGACGGAAAGCACAATTTCCAACAATAGGCGCTCGGCGCGGGGTCACGAAAACGCACCTCAGACGCCACTTCCGCCTATCGCACGGACCGGACGCCGACGCCGAGTCCCACGACCGCGACGGTGACGGCCGCGACCACCCCCGAGAGCACGGCTCCGGATGCGAGATCGCCCGCGAACAGGGCCCGCTCCGCGTCGACCACGTAGCCGAGCGGGTTGATCGTGACGAGGGCGCGCATCCACCCCGGGGCGTCGTCGAGTGGCAGCATCGTGCCCGACAGGATCAGCATCGGGAACATCAACGTCTGTTGCACCACCCAGAACATCCAGTCCTGGTTCCGCACCGCCAGCGCGAGCGCGTAGGACAGCGCACCGAGCCCCACACCGAACACCCCGAGCAACACGATGCCGATCACGGCGCCGAGCGGATCGACGTCCAGGCCCAGCGGCAGCGCCACCAGGATGATCAGGATCGCCTGCGCGGCAAGGGGAACCATCTCCTTCGCGGCCCGCCCGATCAGCAGCGACGAGCGGTGCAGTGGCGTCACCAGCATCCGTTCGTGCGAGCCCTGCTGCATCTCCATCAGCAGGTTCGAACCGGTCATCGAGGTGCCGAAGATCGCGATCATCACCAGCACGCCGGGGATGAACCAGTTCCACACGCTCTCCCCCATCCCGGGGACGCTCTTCAACAGCGGGCCGAACAGGGCGAGCAGGATCAGCGGCTGGGCCAGGCTGAACACGACGCTCACCGGGTCACGCAGCGTGGGTCGCAGTTCGCGCGCCATGACAATGCCGCTGTCGCGGACGATGCCGGTCATGAGAGTGCTCCTTCGGGTCTGGATGTCGGATCGAGTCGAGGGATCGGCGGTCACGCCGCAGCGGTCTCGCGCAGGCTGCGGCCGGTGAGGCCGAGGAACACGTCGTCGAGGGTGGGGCGGGTGATCTCCGCGGTCGCGACGCGCAGGCCGCGCTCCTCGGCGACCCGCAGCAGCTCGGGCAGGGTCACGTCGCCCTGCCGCGTCCGCACCAGCACGGTGGCGCCTGTGACCTCGACGTCGCGGACCGTCACGAGCGTTTCCGCGAGACCCGCGACCCGGCTCGCCGCCCCCGGCTCGTCCAGCCCGATCGTCAGCAGGTCACCGGCGAGATCGGATTTCAGGGCGGTCGCGGTGTCGTCGGCGATCACCGTGCCGCGGTCGATGACGATCACCCGCTCGGCCATCGCGTCGGCCTCTTCCAGGTAGTGCGTCGTGAGCACGATCGTCGTGCCCATCTGTGCCCGGAGCCGCAGGATGTGCTCCCACAGGTTGGCCCGGCTCTGCGGGTCCATACCGGTGGTGGGCTCGTCCAGGAACAGCAGCGGCGGCCGGTGGACCAGCCCGAGGGCGATGTCGAGGCGCCTGCGCTGACCGCCCGACAGCGTGCTCACCTTGCGGACGGCGAGGTCCGCGAGGTCCAGGGCGTCGAGCAGTTCGTCGGCCCGGATCCCGGACGCCGCCTTCGTCATGCCGTAGCACTGGCCCTGGGTCACCAACTCGTCCCGCACCCGCTGGTTGTGGCCGGCCCCGCTGCCCTGCCCGACGTAGCCGATCCGGCGGCGGACCTCGTCGCGGTCGGCGCTGACGTCGAATCCGGCGACGCTCGCGCGGCCCGACGTGGGCGCCAGCAGTGTCGTCAGCATCCGCAGTGTCGTCGACTTGCCGGCCCCGTTCGGGCCCAGCAGCGCCACCAACTCGCCGTCGGCGACCTCGAGATCGACGTCCACCACCGCGTCCACCGTGTTCTTGCCCTGCTTGAAGCGTTTGGTCAACGCCTCCGTGCGGATCATCGCGTGCATGGTCCGTACCTCCCCGTTTTCGTGGTTCGTTCCCTCTCGCCACGAAAACTAGGAGCAATTGCGGACACCTAACGTCCGCAATCGATGGGATGCTGCGATGCATGCGGGAAACATCGGCACGATTGCTGCGATTGCTGTCCCTGCTCCAGACCCGCCGGGACTGGTCGGGCGAGGAACTGGCCGAACGGCTCGACATCACGCCGCGCACCGTGCGGCGCGACGTCGACAAGCTGCGCGGCCTCGGCTACCCGGTGGACGCGACGGTCGGCGTCGGGGGCGGCTACCGCCTCGGCGCGGGCGCCGAGATGCCGCCACTGCTACTCGACGACGACGAGGTCCTCGCAGTTGCCCTCGGCCTGCAGTCCGGCGCTACGGGGTCGGTCGTCGGGATCGGCGAATCGTCGGTGCGGGCACTGACCAAGTTGCGGCAGGTGATGCCGTCGAGGCTGCGGCACCGCCTCGAGTCACTGCAGGTGGACGTGGTGCACCGCGAGCCTGCACCGAGCGCCGTCGACGCATCGGTGCTGTCGGCGATCGCGTCGGTGTGCCACAACCACGAGCGGCTCCGGTTCGACTACCGCGCCCACGGCGGCAGCGAGAGCCGCCGTGAGGTGGAGCCCTACCGGCTGGTCCGCTCCGGGCTGCGCTGGTACCTGGTCGCGTGGGATGTCACGCGCGACGATTGGCGGTCGTTCCGCGTCGACCGTATGGAACCCAAGATTCCGACCGGCCCGCGATTCACGCCCCGCGAACTGCCGCCGGGTGGCGCCGCGGAGTTCGTCGCGCGCGGCGTCAGCCGGGCCGTAACGCAGGTCCGGGCGCGGGTACTGCTCGATGCGCCGATCGACGAGATCGCCCCGATGGTGGACGCCGCGTGGGGCACGCTCGAGCACGCGCCGGACAACCGCTGCGTCGTCGCGCTGGGCGGCGACTCGCTGGCCTCGATCGCGCGATGGCTCAGCGCGTTCGACGTCGACTTCACCGTGCTCGATCCGCCCGAGCTGCGCGACGAGTGCCGGCGCCGAGCCGAACGGCACGCCCTGGTCGCCGAGCGCTACCGCGGCGCCTGACCGGGCACGTCCATCCACATGCCACCGACATCGTTGCGGATCCACTCGACCTCGATCCGCCGGTCCGCGATGGCCCACCGGCCCTCCCGGCGCTCGAAGCGGTCGAGATACCGCAGCCACACGGTCAGGAAGTTGCGGGTGGTGTTGCCGGCGTCGGCCGCGCTGGTGTGCTGCGCCATGACGTACGTCTCGGCGTCTGCAGTGTCCAGGTCCGAATCACCGGCGAGTTCGATCAGCATGTTCCCGACGAAGTGGAACGTCCGGTCGAACAGGCCGAAGCCGGCAGGGTCACGGAGAAAGTCCATGAATTCGTCGACCCCGCCCTGGTAGAAGGGGGCGTAGTCGTTGTGGGCGTCGTCGAAGAAGCACGAGCGCACCAGGGCCCAATCGCGCCGGTCGACGCCGCGATAGTAGCGGTGGAGCACATCACCGATCTCGGCTCGATCGCTGAGCGCACGAAACTCGTAGGGCGTCACCTCGGTCCTTCCGTCGCGCGGGCGCGGTTGCCGAACCTTACTTCCGATTCGGTGCCGAGGCGACGATTCGGGCCCGGACACACGGAACGGGGCCCCACTCCCGAAGGTGTGGGGCCCCGTTCTCGTCGTCAACCCGGCTCAGCCGGGCAGATCCGAGTCAGCTCAGACAGCGGTGACGTCGGTGGCCTGCGGGCCCTTGTTGCCCTGGCCGACCTCGAAGCGCACGCGCTGGTTCTCTTCCAGGGTGCGGAAGCCGTTGGTCTGAATGGCCGAGTAGTGGACGAAGACGTCGGCGGAGCCGTCGTCGGGCGCGATGAAGCCGAAGCCCTTTTCAGCGTTGAACCACTTCACGGTGCCTTCTGCCATGTTTCTTTCTCTCCTCTTACACAGTGCAAACTCGGGAAACTCCAGGTCAGGGATTCCCGGGCCGGTGTTACTCGGCGGCTACGTCGCTCTCAGGAGAGAACTCGTCCGCCCGCAACTTCAGGATTTGCGAGCGTGGACTAACACAAACACAAAAACTACGACCGCCATCAGTCAACCACAACCAGCGCCGATACGCATCGGCTCGGCCCAGACGTGTCGCACATCTCGAATCAGCCCCTTGCCATCCATACCCCCTAGGGGTACCTTTCGAACTGTTCGACCAATACCCACAGGGGGTAGTGGTACCACAGAGGGAGACCACCATGAGCACCGCCGAATACACCGTCACGGGCATGACCTGCGGACACTGCGTCTCCTCGGTCAAGGAGGAGGTCGGCGCGATCGACGGCGTCTCCGACGTCGCCGTCGATCTGCCCTCGGGCCGCCTCACCGTCACGTCCGCCGCCCCGCTCGCCGACGCCGTGGTCACCGCCGCGGTCGAGGAAGCGGGATACGCAGCCCAGCCGATCTGAGGAATCCGATGCGCACGTCCACCACGCTCATCACCTACGCCGGGGGTCTCGCGGTCGTCTTCGCTGCGGCCCTCGGCGTGGGGACCGTCACGGGAAGCCCGATCGACATGACGAGCACACACACCGGCGGCCACGCGGCCGCCGACACCGAATCGGCGCCGAGCCTCCCCGCGGGGTTGCAGGTCTCGCAGGACGGCTACACCCTCGGCGAGATCGCCTCTCCCACCCGCGCCGGTGAAGCCGGCACGCTCAGCTTCCGTATCGAGGACGCCGACGGCGCCCCGGTCACCGAGTACGACGACCTGCACGAGAAGCAGCTCCACCTGATCGTCGTCCGCTCGGACACCAGCGAGTTCCTGCACGTCCATCCCACGCTCGGCGCCGACGGCACGTGGTCGATCGACTGGACGTGGCCCACCGGCGGCACCTACCGGGTGTTCGCCGACTTCCAGGCCAGCGGCGCCCCCGCACAGTTGACACTGGGGCGGGACGTCGACGTCGCCGGCGAACTGCAGCCGGCGCCGCTGCCGACCGCGTCGCGCGCCGCGACCGTCGACGGCTACACGGTAACCCTGGACGGCGACCTCACCACCGCGGGCGGCCCGCTGACGCTGACCGTCACGCAAGACGGCGTCCCCGTCACCGACCTCGATCCGTACCTCGGCGCCTACGGCCACCTGGTCGCGCTGCGCACCGGCGACCTCGCCTATCTGCACGTGCATCCCGAGGGCGAACCCGGCGACGGCGTCACCGCGTCCGGCCCGGACGTGACATTCCACGCGCAAGCCCCGAGCAGCGGCACCTACCGGTTGTTCCTCGACTTCCAGCACGAGGGCACCGTCCACACCGCCGAGTTCACCGTGCCGGTAGGCGCCAGCGAGCCCGCACCCACAACCGACGGCCACGAAGGAGGGCACTGATGACTACGGCAGATCTCGCAACCGGCCGTGACGGCACCGTCGAACTCGCTATCGGCGGCATGACATGTGCGTCGTGCGCCGCGCGAATCGAGAAGCGCCTCAACAAGATCGAGGGCGTCACCGCAACCGTCAACTACGCCACCGAGAAGGCCAAGGTGACCTTCGACGGCTCGGTCAGCACCGACGATCTGGTCGGCGCGGTCGAGAAGGCGGGCTACACCGCGACGCTACCGACTCCCCCGACCTCCGACGGATCCGGGCCGGCGGAGGATCCGCGGGACCGCGAACTGGATTCGCTGCGCACCCGACTGATCGTCTCGGCCGTGCTGTCGGTCCCCGTGATCGCGATGGCGATGATCCCGGCCCTGCAGTTCACCAACTGGCAATGGCTCTCGCTGACCCTGGCCGCGCCGGTGATCGTGTGGGCGGGACTGCCGTTCCACCGCGCCGCCTGGACCAACCTTCGCCACGGCGCCGCGACGATGGACACGCTGATCTCGCTCGGCACCGCGGCGGCCTTCCTCTGGTCGCTGTACGCACTGTTCTTCGGCACCGCCGGCACCCCCGGCATGACGCACGCCTTCGAGCTGACCATAGGCCGGATGGACGGCGCCGCGAACATCTATCTCGAGGTCGCGGCCGGTGTCATCACGTTCGTCCTCGCCGGACGGTACTTCGAAGCCAAGTCCAAGCGAACCGCCGGAGCGGCGCTGCGTGCCCTGCTCGAGCTGGGTGCGAAGGAGGTCTCGGTACTGCGCGACGGTGTCGAATCCCGCATCCCCGCTGAACAATTGCGTGTCGACGACCTGTTCGTCGTCCGCCCGGGAGAGAAGGTCGCGACCGACGGCGTCGTCGTGGAGGGCAGCTCCGCGGTCGACATGAGCATGCTGACCGGCGAATCGGTACCCGTGGAGGTGGGGGCGGGCGACGACGTCGTCGGCGCCACCGTCAACGCCGGCGGACGCCTCGTGGTGCGCGCCCGCCGCGTCGGCAGTGACACCCAGCTCGCGCAGATGGCCGCCCTCGTCGAGGACGCGCAGAACGGCAAGGCCGACGTCCAGCGGCTCGCCGACCGCATCGCCGGCGTGTTCGTCCCGATCGCGATCGCGATTTCCGTTGCCGCCCTGGGCTACTGGATCGGTACCGGCAACCCGCTGCAGGTGGCGTTCACCGCGGCCGTCGCGGTGCTCATCATCGCGTGCCCGTGCGCCCTGGGCCTGGCGACGCCGACGGCACTGCTGGTCGGCACCGGCCGCGGAGCCCAACTGGGCGTGCTGATCAAGGGACCCGAGGTCCTCGAGACCACCCGCGGTGTCGACACGATCGTGCTCGACAAGACCGGCACCGTCACCACCGGCAAGATGACCCTCGTCGACGTGGTGACCGCCGACGGCGTCGACCGCGACGAGGCCCTGCGTCTGGTGGGTGCGCTCGAGAACGCGTCCGAGCACCCGATCGCACAGGCGGTCGCCGCCGGTGCCGCCGATGCGGTCGGAACCCTGCCCGGCGTAGAGAATTTCGTCAACGTCGAAGGCAAGGGCGTGCAGGGCGTCGTCGACGGTCACGCCGTGGTCGCCGGACGCGAGAGCCTGCTCGCCGACTGGTCGCTGCACCTGTCGGAGGATCTCGCAGAAGCGAAGCAGAGTGCGGAGAAACTGGGAAAGACCGCGATCGCGGCCGGCTGGGACGGACAGGCTCGCGCCGTGTTCGTGGTCGCCGACGCGGTCAAGGACACCAGCGCCGACGCGATCCGGCGGTTCAAGGAGTTGGGGCTGACCCCGGTCCTGCTCACCGGCGACAACGAGACGGTGGCCCGCACGGTCGCCGCACAGGTCGGCATCGACACCGTCATCGCCGAGGTACTGCCCGGCGACAAGGTGGACGCCATCAAGGACCTGCAGGCGCGCGGCAAGGTGGTCGCGATGGTCGGCGACGGCGTCAACGACGCCGCAGCACTCGCCCAGGCCGACCTGGGTCTGGCAATGGGCACCGGCACCGACGTCGCGATCGAGGCCAGCGACATCACCCTCGTGCGCGGCGACCTGCGATCGGCCGCCGACGCGATCGAGTTGTCCCGCAGGACCCTCGGCACCATCAAGGGAAACCTGTTCTGGGCCTTCGCCTACAACGCGGCGGCGATCCCGCTGGCCGCGGCAGGCCTGCTGAACCCGATGCTCGCCGGTGCCGCGATGGCGTTCTCGAGCGTGTTCGTGGTCAGCAACAGCCTGCGGCTGCGACGGTTCCGTCCGTCGAGCTGAACGCACCCCGCCCACGACAGGGGCCCGGCGCCGTCATCGAGACGCGCCGGGCCCCTCGGCCGTCGGAGGTCAGCCTCGCCAGGCCTTGTCGAGCAGCATGATGCCGGTGGCGGTCGGGACCACCCCGTGCACGTCCTTCTGCCAGGACACGTAGATCATGACCGAACTGGTCGGCACGCTCGGCATCGTCTCGTTCCACTCCGTCTGGATCTCGCCCAGCACGCCCCGGATCTCATCGTCGCCGTCCGCGGCCTGCAGCTTGTCGAGCAGCGCATCCATGACCGGGTTCGAGTAGCCGGAGAAGTTCGACGTGGAACTGCCGTCCAACGTCGTCTGCAGGCCCAGGAACGGAATCGACTCGTAAAGACCGATTCCCGCGTGTGCCATGTCGTAGTCGTGCTGGACGTACACCTGCTTGACGATGTCGCCCGCGTTGTTCGCGTTGATGATGTTCACGGTGAAGCCCACCGCCTGCAGCAGCGACTGCACCGCGAGGCCGATCGCCTGCTCGTTCGGCACCTGCAGCACGACGTAATCGAGGCGGCCGTCGTAGCCGTCAGCCTTCGCCTCGTCGAGCAGCTTGCGTGCAGCATCCGGGTCGTACGGCAGGGCATCCACGTCGGTGGCCCACCGCGAACGCTCGTCGAACAACGCCTTGCCCGGCAGACCCAGACCGTCGTCGCCGCGCTGGCCGACGAGCTCCGGATCGATCGCGAGCGCGATCGCCTTGCGCACCCGGACATCCGCGCCGGGGCGGCCCTCGCGGTTGTTCACGAGTTCGGCGCCGCCGCTGTTGAGGATGCTGAAGTAGCCGGGGTAACCGGCGTCGATCGCGTCGTAGATGGCCGACGGGTTACCGCGCAGGAAGCCGATGTCGATGCCGTTCGTCTTCATCGACTCGAGGTTCTCGCGCGAACCGCTGAGCGCGACGAACTTCAGCTTCTCGGCGCTCGGCTTGCCGTTCCAGTAATCGGCGCGCGCGGTGAGCACCCGCTCCTCGTTGGGGGTGTAGCGCTCGAGCACGAACGGGCCGGCACCGATCGGCTTGAAGGCCTCGCCCTCACCGGCGCCGGGGGCGACGATCATGCCGTGCCCCAGCGCGAGCATCGACGGGAAGGTCGGCCACGCGGTGCGGAGGCGGAACTCGACAGTCTGCGGATCCACCGCCGTCGTCGATTCGACAGCCTCGAGCCACACGGCGGCACCGTTGCCGCGGCCGTTGTTGTATCGGTCGATGCTGGCCACCACCGCGTTCGCGTCGAGTGGCGTGCCATCGCTGAACGTCACGCCCGGACGCAACTTCAGCGTCCACACCGTGCCGGCGTCGTTCGCCGTCAACGACTGCGCCAGCCGCGGCTCATACTCGTTGCTGTCTCCGTCGTAGCGCAGCAGCACGTCGTAAACCGCCGCCAGTTCGTCGCCGCCGCTTCCGCCACGGGCCGCGGTCTTCGTCGGGTCCAGGACCGCCGCGAGCGCCTGCACGCTGAACGTCAGCTGCGCCACCGACCCCGTGGTGTCCGAGGCCTGCTCCCCGACCATGCCCACCGCGGGTGGGGTTCGGGTGTCGCCGCTGCTCTCCGCACTCGCACAGCCCGCGAGAGCGAGCGCACCCACAATCAACACCGCTGTCAGGCTCTTGCCGAACCTCGTCCTGCTACCCACGCACCCTCCAGTCACCCAGGTGTGACGCCCGCCACACATTGGCGCAGACGTTAACCGGTGACGGAACGCACGGAATGCCCGTTCCCATTGAGTGAGAATTTGCCTCGAGCAGGAACTTCGACCGTGTCAGCGACGCCGGCCGGATTCCCGACAGACCCGGCCGGCCGTCACGGAACCCGCCCTACGGGCGCACCGTCTCCGTGCACACCGTGAACAGTCGCTCGTCGTGGACGAAGCCGCCCTCCGAGCACTGGTCGACATCCGTCGCGCCCTCGATGATCTCCACCGCACGCTCGACGCTCACGGCCGTCGAGTCGTCGCAGTCGACACGCTGCGGTTCGTCCTCGCCGTCCGGCAGACTCATGCATCCGCCGATCACCCAGTCGATGTCGAGGCACAGCGCCCCACGCTCGCTGCCCCACTTGGTCTCGTAGTACACCTGGTCGACGTCCGACGCGCACTGCGCGTTCTTCGCCGCCTTGGCGACCACCCGGTAGTTGGATTGCTCGCTGCCGCAGACTGCTTCGTCGATGGTCGCGTCGTCCGTGGTCCCCCCCAGCCGCACGCAGTCGCCGATCTCGACGTCGATGTCGACCGACCCACCGCGGTCGCTACCCTGCTGACCAGCCACCGATGTCGGGGCCGAGACCGAGGTCGAAGCCACCGTCGAGGACGTGGCGTCGGCAGCGGCAGCGCTGCCCTCGACCGAGGATCCACATCCAGCCACCGTCAACGCCGCAAGCGCGACCACGACAGCACCGGACCGCCGCACTACCGCCCGAATTCCCTTGTTCACAACCACATTCCTCGAAGCAATCGATTGTCCGGGAGCGATCTCCCGGTGGCCCGACGGGCCGGACCACCGTTGCATTCTGTCCCACTGGACTGGACGCCGCGAAAACAGACCGACCGATCGCCCGAAACGGTGCCGCCAATCACGCTCCGGAGCAGACCGGACGTGGGCTGGTCAGGGCTGCACGGATGCCAACCGCACGAACGCGGCAGCGTCGAGCTTCTCACCGCGCGTGGAGGGCTCGATGCCGGCGGTGACGAGGCGTCGCTCGGCCTCGGCGGGCGATCCGGCCCAGCCGGCCAGCGCCGCGCGGAGCGTCTTGCGGCGCTGCGCGAATGCCGCATCGATGACCGCGAAGACCTTGCGGCGGTGGTCGGCGTCGATCGGCCACGGCGCGTTCTCGTAGCGGTCCACCCGCACCAGACCGGACTCGACCTGCGGCACCGGCCAGAACACCGCGCGACCGACGTGTCCGGCGCGCCGGACGGTACCGAAGAAGTTGGCCTTCACACTCGGCACGCCGTACACCTTGTTGCCCGGAACCGCCGCGAGACGGTCCGCGACCTCGGACTGCACCATCACCAACGCGGTACGCAGGCTCGGAAACTCCGCGAACAGGTGCAGCAGCACTGGAACGGCGACGTTGTAGGGCAGATTCGCGACCAGCGCGGTGGGCTCGCCCGGCACCTCGTCGGGCATCACGCGCATCGCGTCGGCGCCGACGACCGACAGCCGGTCCGCCAACTCGGGCGCGCGGTCCGCGACCGTCGCGGGCAGCCGCGCCGCCAGCTTGGGGTCGATCTCGACGGCGATCACCTTGTCGACCACGTCGAGCAGCGCCAGCGTCAGCGATCCCAGACCCGGACCGACCTCGAGCACGGTGTCCTGCGGGCCGACGCCGGCGGTCGTGACGATGCGACGCACCGTGTTGGCGTCGTGCACGAAGTTCTGACCGAGCTGCTTGGTGGGGCGCACCCCGAACTCTTCTGCGAGGGCGCGGACCTCGGCGGGGCCCAGGAGGGCAGCCTGGCCTCGTGGGCGAATGGGGGGCGGCACGGCGTCTGACACCTGAAGAACCTAACGCACGCGGGTCGCGATCAACGCAGGCCCAGCTTGCTGGTACACGACGGCCACGCACCCCAGCCCTGCGTCGCCTGTGTGCGGCTGGCGATCGCGATCTGTTCCTCGCGGGTCGCGAGGTCGGCGCGCGGCGCGTACTTGAGGCCGCCCTGCCGCTCCCACGTGTTCTGGTCGAACTGGACGCCACCGTAGAAGCCGTTACCAGTGTTGATGGCCCAGTTGCCCGTGGCCTCGCACTGTGCGAGCGCGTCCCACGTCGCGCCGTTCTCCACCGGCGGCACCTCGGTGCCCGGCTTGGCGCCCACCCGCACCACCTTGGGCTGGGCCGGCACCGTCACCGTCGCGGACACGCGCTCGCGACCCGTCTCGTTGCCGTTGACCAAGTTGACCGTGTACGTGACGTCCTGCACCCCGGCGACACCCGGGTTCTCCACGACCGTGCGGCTCATGTTCATCGTCGGGTCCTCGATGCGCTGCTCCGGCGGCGCGACCGGCTCGGTGACCACGCGTTCCTCGACACGACCCCGGGTGACCGTGATCTCCATGCCCTCGGCCAGCGCGGCGTCCGCCGCGGGCTCGACGGTGTCGGCCTGCTCGAGCGGGGTTCCGTTCGCGGCGAGGAACTCCCCCACCGTCGGCGCCGCCAGGCGGACCTCGGCGGGCGCGGACGCGCCGTCGACCAGGCGCACGGTCCGCGGATTCAGCACATCGATGTCGGCGCCGTCGAGCGGCAGACGCTGCGCGCGGGACGCCGAGACGTGCACGTCACCCGCGAGCCGGAACTGGTTGAGCGCCTCGTCCACCGTCAGCGCGGTGGTCCAGACGGTACGGGGCTCGCCGTCGACGGTCAGCATCACCTCGCGGCCGCGGCGCAACACCACGGTGTCGCCGTCGTGCAGACCCGATTCCGCCGCGGGGGCGACCACATCGTGCTCGCCCAGCGAGTAGCCGGCGGCCGCAAGCGCACCGTTGACATCGGACGACATCGTGCCCACGCTGACCAGTTCACCGTCGACGTCGACGGTGACCGTCTTGTGCTGCGCGATGGCGATCCCGCCACCGGCCGTGAGGGTCACGAGGGTCGCTGCCACCACGCCGTACAGCATGGGTGAGCGACTCGAGTTGATCTTCGACAGCGGTGACATCGGGATTCCTTACCGGAGACCTAGTTTGCTGGTGCACGACGGCCAGGCACCCCAGCCCTGCGCGGCCTGAACCTTCTCGGCGACCGCGATCTGCTGTTCGCGTGTCGCGCGGTCGGCCGTCGGCGCATACTGCGTGCCGCCGTACGCCGCCCACGTGCTCTGACTGAACTGGAGGCCGCCGTAGTAGCCGTTGCCGGTGTTGATCGCCCAGTTGCCCGTGGCCTCGCACTGTGCGATCGCGTCCCACGTGGATCCGTTGCTGACGGCCGGGACGGTGGGCACGGGCTTGGTGCCCACTCGGAGAACCGTCGGGGCGGGCTCGCGGACGACGGCGGACGACAACTCCTGGCGGCCGGTTTCGACCCCGTTGACGGTCTGGACGGTCACGGTCACCGTGCGCTCGCCCGGCACACCGTGGTTGTCCACCGCGGTCTTGCCCTCGGTGAGCTGTGGATCGTCGACCCGGCGCTCCGGCGCGGCGATGGGCTGCGTCTCGGTGCGGGTCTCGGTGCGACTGCGGGTGACAACGATCTCGAGCCCGTCGGCGAGCGGGGTCTCGGGTGCCGGAACGACACTGTCGGCCTGCTCGAGCGTCGCATTGGTGGCGGCCAGGAACTCACCCACCGTGGGCGCCGCGACGCGGACCTCGGCCGGCGGCGCACCACCGTCGGAGATCTTCACGGTCTTGGCGTTGACCACGTCGAGCTCGACACCCTCGAGCGGAATCCGCTGACCGCGCGACGCCGACACGTACGCGTCCCCGGCGAGCGCGAGCTGACGCATCGCGTCGTCGACGGTCAGCGCCGTCGACCACACCGTGCGGCGCTCACCGTCGACCGTCAACACGATCTCGCGGGCGCGGCGCAGGACGACGGTGTCGCCGTCGGACAGCTTGGCGTCCGGGCCCGGCGCGACGACGTCGTGCTCACCGAGCGGGTAACCCGCACTGTCCAGAACCGACCCGACCTCGGAGCGCAGCGTGCTGAGCGCGATCGTCTCGCCGTCGACGTCCAGCGTGACCTTCTTGTGCTGCGTGACGACCAGTCCGCCACCTACGAGCAGGGTCGCGAAGAGAGCGGCGACCACGACGTAGAGAAGAGGCGACTTGGCGGTGTTGATCCGAGCAAAAGGCGACACGAGGAGTCCCAAGGCTGACGACAGGTTCGATCACAGCACGGTAACGGCGAGGCTGTGATCTGGCAACTACAACGTGTCGATCAGCACATACGCTGCGACAATCATCTCGGAATCGCCGCTGGTCGATCACGAATCGGTCACGGGCCCAGTGGAAAAGAATGTCCGCCCGGGCGTGTTGCCGCCGCGTGGGAGGGTGGTTCCATGAGCAATGTCGAAACCCAGCCCGTCGAGATCGAGTGCGAGCACGGCCCCGATGCACCGGGGTCCGCGGGCCGTCCTCTGCTCGAGGTCATCTCCTCCCGCGAGGTGCCGCTGGGCGGGCCGCGCGCGATGCCGGTGCGCCGCACCCTGCCGCAGCGTGCGCGGTCGCTGATCGGCGCCTGGTGCTTCGCCGACCACTACGGCCCCGACGACGTCGCGCTCACCGGCGGTATGGACGTCGCGCCGCACCCGCACACCGGGCTGCAGACCGTCAGCTGGCTGTTCACCGGCGAGATCGAGCATCGCGACAGCAAGGGCGTGCACGCGATGGTCCGCCCCGGCGAGGTCAACCTGATGACCGGCGGCCACGGCATCTGTCACTCGGAGGTCTCCACCCCGGAGACCACGATCCTGCACGGCGTCCAGCTGTGGGTGGCCCTGCCCGACGCGGCCCGCGACGCGCCCCGCAACTTCGAGCACTACGTACCGCCGGTCGTGTCCGTCGACGGCGGGTCGGCTCGGGTCTTCCTCGGCTCGGTGGCCGGTTCGTCGTCACCGGTGCACACCTTCACTCCGCTGCTCGGCGCGGAACTGACGCTCGAACCGCGGGCCTCGGTCCGGCTGGACGTGGATCCGACGTTCGAGCACGGCGTCCTGGTCGACACCGGATCGGTGCGGCTCGAGGACATCGACGGCGTCGATCTTGCCCGCGCCGACCTCGGTTACGCCGGCATCGGGGCGTCGCAGCTGACCCTGACGAACCTCACCGACGAACCAGCCCGCGTCGTGCTGCTCGGCGGCGAGCCGTTCGGCGAGGAGATCGTGATGTGGTGGAACTTCGTCGGCCGCAGCCACGAGGAGATCGAGGCGTTCCGCGACGCGTGGCAGGCCGAGTCCGAGCGGTTCGGCGCGGTGCAGGGCTACACCGGCGACGTGGCGCGGCTGCCGGCACCGCCGCTGCCGAACGCGCGGATCAAGCCCCGGACGAATCCGCCGTCGGCCTGAGTGACCATTCCTCGGCCCGGGTGCGCGGGATCCCGCGCACCCGGGTCGGGAGTGGGCGCTGCGGCCGAGGTCAGTCGCGGGCCGGCAGGCGGTAGACGCGCTCGGCCGTCGCGGTCGACGACTTGGCCAGCTCCGCCGGATCCTCGCCGCGCAGCTCCGCGAGCGCGCGGACCGTGTACGGCAGGCAGTACGACTGATTGGGTGCACCGCGGAACGGGTGCGGCGTGAGGAACGGCGCGTCGGTCTCGACGATCAGCTGTCCGGCGGGGACGAGCGGCGCCGCCTCACGCAGCGCCTTCGCGTTCTTGAAGCTCACCGTGCCGGAGAAGCTCAGCACGTAGCCGGCGTCGACGCAGGCCCGCGCCATCGTGGCGTCGGACGAGAAACAGTGGAAGATCACCGTCTCCGGCGCACCCTCGTCGTGCAGGACGCGCAGCAGGTCGGTGTCGGCGTCCCGGTTGTGGATCATCAGCGGCTTGCCGAGCCGCTTCGCGAGGTCGATGTGCCAGCGGAAGCCGTCTTCCTGTTCCTCGACTGCGGCGCAGCCGTCGAGCTTGCCGGGCCAGTACAGGTCCAACCCGGTCTCACCGACCGCGACGACGCGCGGATCGGACGCCAGACGCTCGATCTCCGCCTTGGTGGCGTCGTCGAGGACGTTGGCACGCGTGGGGTGGATCGCGACGGCGGCGAAAACACGGTCGTCCCAGTTCGCGGCGTCGACCGCGAACTTCGCGGCGTCCAGGTCGTCGGCCACCGTGACCACCCGCTCGACACCGACCGACGCCGCGCGGTCGACGATCTCGCGCACGCTCGCGGCGTCCGTCGCGCCGCACGCATCGAGGTGGGTGTGGGCGTCGACGAGTGGAAAAAGCGGCTCGGGCAGGTCCGGGGCGGGACGATCCTTACTCACGTCGATAGAGTAGGCGCACCATGACTGTGCCTTCCTCGCCTACTCCGCCGGCCGGGCCTGCCCAGCCCTCCCGGACCCCGTTCTATCTGACGACCGCGATCGCGTACCCCAACGGCGCCCCGCACATCGGGCACGCCTACGAGTACATCTCGTCGGACGCGATCGCGCGCTTCAAGCGTCTCGACGGATTCGACGTGTTCTTCATGACCGGCACGGACGAACACGGCCTGAAGATGCAGCAGACTGCGGCCAAGGAAGGCATCGACGTCCGCGACCTCGCCGCGCGCAACTCGGATGTCTTCCAGACCATGGACAAGGTCCTGGGCATCTCGTACGACCGGTTCATCCGGACCACGGACGCCGACCACCTCGAGGCCAGCAAGGCGATCTGGGAGCGGATGAAGGCGTCCGGCGATATCTACCTCGACACGTACTCGGGCTGGTACTCGGTGCGCGACGAGGCATTCTTCTCCGAGGACGAGACCACCCTCCAGGAGGACGGCACCCGCATCGCCACCGAGACCGGCACGCCGGTCGAGTGGACCGAGGAGTCGAACTACACGTTCCGCCTCTCGAAGTACCAGGACCGACTCCTCGCCCACTACGAGGAGAACCCCGACTTCATCGCACCGTCCACCCGCCGCAACGAGATCCTCAGCTTCGTCAAGAGCGGACTCAAGGACCTGTCCATCTCGCGCACGACGTTCGACTGGGGCGTGCCGGTGCCCGGCGACCCCGAGCACGTCATGTACGTGTGGGTGGACGCGCTCACCAACTACCTCACCGGCGCGGGATTCCCGAACACCGATTCGGACGAGTTCCGGAAGTACTGGCCGGCGAACCTGCACATCATCGGCAAGGACATCACGCGGTTCCACACCGTGTACTGGCCGGCGTTCCTGATGTCCGCAGGTGTGGAGCTGCCGCAGCGCGTCTTCGTGCACGGCTTCCTCTACAACAAGGGCGAGAAGATGTCGAAGTCTGTCGGCAACGTCGTCGACCCGCTCGCGATGGTGGAGCAGTACGGCCTCGACGCGGTCCGCTTCTTCCTGCTGCGCGAGATCTCCTACGGCCAGGACGGCAGCTACAGCCACGAGGCCATCGTCACCCGCATGAACACCGACCTCGCGAACGAGCTCGGCAACCTGGCACAGCGCTCACTGTCGATGGTCGCCAAGAACTGCGATGCCCAGGTGCCGACGCCGGGTGAACTCACCGACGACGACCGTGCGCTGCTCGCGCAGGCCGACGCGCTGCTCGCGAAGGTCCGCGCCGAGTTCGACGTGCAGGCGCTGCACCTCGGGCTCGAGGCGATCTGGCACGTGCTCGGCGAAACCAACCGGTACTTCTCGCAGCAGGAACCGTGGGTGCTGCGCAAGACCGATCCCGCTCGGATGGCCACGGTCCTGTACGTCACCCTCGAAGTGGTCCGCATCGTCGGCATCCTCGTCCAGCCGGTGATGCCGGGCTCGGCCGAGAAGATCCTCGACCTCCTGGGGCAGACGCCCGAAGCGCGCACGTTCACCGACCTCGAGACCCGCATCGTCGCAGGTACGCCGCTCCCGAAGCCGGTCGGCGTGTTCCCGCGATACGTCGAGGAGACGGTCGAGGAGTAGCGCCCACCGAAAGTTGTCGGCCCCCTGGTGCACACTGCACGCCATGGGGAGCAATAGAACATACTTTCGAACGCAGGACCGCCTGGCCGGCGACTGCATGCCTCCACGGCAGCGGTCGGCGGCCGGGCTGATCACGGCACTCGCGGACGCGTACGAGCGCGGCTGGCAGCCCGCGGACGTCATGCACGTGACACGTCGGGCCCTTGGCTCCGGCGCCGTGCCCACGGCCGCCGCCGCCGTGCTCTACCAGGCACGCGCGACGGACGTCGACGGCCGCGCGCCGCGCGAGTGGCGGGCACAGCTCGAGCAGATCGCCGACCGCGAATCCGAAGCGGGGCGATTCGCTGCCGGGCTCCCGGCCTACTGCGACCCCGACGAGTTCGCGACGGCGCTGGACGCGGTGGGCTGGCAGATCGGGGTGCGCGAGTGGGTCGCGCTCACGGTGCAGTGGCTCGAACTCCCCCGCCTGACCCGGCTGTGCGATCCGCCGTCGACGTGGCCGCGTGCCGGCACCCGACCCCAGACCACGGATGTGGTGGACGACGCACGGTGCGCGGACCCGAAGGTACTCAACAGGATCCGCGGGCTGCTGGCCAAGGCGGAGGCCACCGATTTCGTCGAGGAGGCCGAGACGTTCACCGCCAAGGCCCAGGCCCTCATGACCCGGTACGCGATCAACTCGGCCCTGCTGCAGGGAACCGGGCCGACCGACGGTGCGAATACCGCGGTCTCGAGCCGCCGCATCCACCTCGACAACCCGTATGTCCGAGAAAAGGTCCACCTCCTCACCGCGATCGGCGAGGCCAACCGGTCGCGGACGGTGTGGTTCGACAGGTTCGCGATCGCGACCGTCGTCGGCAGCCCGCTCGACCTCGAGCAGGTCGACCTGCTGTTCACGTCCCTGCTGATCCAGGCCACCCGGGCGATGCAGTCGGCGGGTGCGCGCGACGCTGACGACGCTGACAATTTCAGGGGCTCGCGCACCACGTCCTTCCGCAAGGCATTCCTGTTCGGGTTCGCGGTCCGCATCGGGCAGCGACTCAAGGAGACCGACAGCCGGGCCACCGCCGAGGCCGCGGTCGACGCCGACGTGCGCATCGACGACCTGCTGCCCGTCCTCGCCGCGCGATCGGAGGCCGTCGACGCCGAGTTCGAGCGCCTGTTCCCGAGCACCAAGGCATCGCGGAGCAGATCCGTCGATGCCGACGGCTGGTATGCCGGACAGTCCGCCGCCGACGACGCCTCGTTGTCGCCCGCAGACCGGGCGATCGCGCGATGAGGCACCGCCCACACCCCCGGTGCCGACCGGATACAGATCACCGCGGACCGATGTCGTCTGAGGCACGGCCCCATGGAAAGCTGGACCAATGCGGATCGAGCGACTCGGAAGCGGCGGCACCGCCGCCGCCGTGTTCCGCGCATTGGCTCGGCGGGCTGTCACGCGGCAGCTTCCACCGCCGGCCGGCCTGATCGGCAGCTGGTTCGACGCCGCCGCCGTGATCGCACCCAGCGTGCACGCGAGTTCGTGTCGGCCCGACGACGCATTCACGTTCCCGGCGTCCGTCTCACGTGAAACACCCGTACCCGACGGTCTGCTGATCGGCGGCGGCTGGATCGGCTACCGCGCCTACCCGGACCGATCGGGCGCGTTGCCGGCGGCCGCCGGTGGCTGGACGGATCACGTTCTGCGGCTGGACACCTCGGGATGCTGGTGGTTCGAGAGCCTCACCGACCTGTCCTGCCCCGACGACCTGACCGCGGCGGTGCGTGAGCCCGTCGCGCAACCGCAGCCGTGGCAGATCGACTGGATCGACCCGGATCGGCGCGCGCACCGCCACGGCGTCGAGGCCTGCCTCGACGCCATCGCGCGCGGTGACGTCTACCAGGCGTGCGTGTGCGCGCGATTCCACGGGACGAGTTCAGGTGCCCCCGTGGACTTCTTCGCCGACGCCGTCGACCAGACGCGACCCAGCCGGGCCGCGTTCGTCGAGGGAACGTGGGGCGCTGTCGCGTCGCTGTCACCGGAACTGTTCCTGTCCCGCCGCTCGGGCACCGTCACGTCGAGCCCCATCAAGGGCACCCTCCCGCTGAGCGAAGACCCTGCCGCGCTTCGCCGTTCAGTCAAGGATGTCGCCGAGAACGTGATGATCGTCGACCTGGTCCGCAACGACCTGGGCCGGGTGGCCGAGCCGGGCTCGGTACGGGTCACCGACCTGTTGCGGGTCAAGCCGGCGCCCGGCGTGTGGCACCTGGTCTCGACGGTGTCGGCCGCCCTGCCCGAGACGGTCGGCACCCCCGAACTGCTCGACGCGGCCTTCCCCCCGGCCTCCGTCACCGGCTGCCCCAAACACTCTGCCCGACAACTACTCCGCGGCTGGGAACCCGAACCCCGCGGCGTCTACTGCGGCACGGTCGGCATGCACAGCCCGATCGCCGGGCTCGAACTGAACGTCGCGATCCGCACCGTCGAGTTCGACGCGACCGGCGGCGTCGGACTGGGAGTGGGCGGCGGCATCACCATCGACTCCGATCCCGACGCCGAATGGCAGGAATGCCTCGACAAGGCCGCGAGCATCGTCACGCTCACGACGTCGCGCACGCACCCCGACCGGACTCCGGCATCTCGAAGTGTGCCGGCCGGTCCTGAGTCAGTTCCGAAGTAGCCGAACAGATCCGCTCGGTCACCGCGTCCGCGTCGAGTCGCCACGTGCGGAGCACACCGTCGCCTCCACCCGCGACCACGATGGACGAGTGCGGCAGGAAGTTGACCTGCCAGCGACCCGTTCCGATCGTCGTGAGCGGACCACCGACCGCCTCGCCGCCGTTGTCCCCGTCCACGCTCCACAGCCGGACCGAACCGTCGTCGCTGCCGCTGACGACGTGCGTACCGTCCGCACTGAACGCGACGCTGTAGACCGTCCCGGTGTGCCCACTCATCGCCGTGCCGCGCGGGTTGAACCCACCCTCGGCGTTCCTGTCCCACAGCAGCAAGGTGTGGTCGTCGCTCGCGGTGACCAACGTGGAGCCGTCCGGACTGAACGAGAGCGAGTTCACGCCGCCGTCGTGACCGCCCTCGCCGACCGGACGAGACTGCGGCACCGACGGATCGGTGACATCCCACGCATGGATCTCGCCGTCGGCACTGGCCACGACGAGGACGTCGCCGCTCGGACTGAACACCGCGCTGCGCACCAGGTTGTGGGGGCCCGGCAGGCTCGGCCCCCGCAGCACGGGGGCATACGGATCCTGGATGTTCCACAACGCGACCCGGAAGTCGTCGTCCCCGATCGCGAGGGTCCGGCCGTCGGGGCTGAACGCCATTTCCCACGTGAAACGGGTCGCCGTCGCGATCGGCGGGCCCATCGGCACCGGCCGCGCCGGGTTCTGCACGTCCCACAGCTGGACGCGCCCGCCCGCGGTCTGCGTGGTCGCGAGGACCCGACCGTCCGGAGAGAGCACCGCGACGTTGGCACCGCCCAACGGGCGCGGCACGTCGATCGTCCCCGCCCGCTCGATCTGACCGTGCCGGTCCACCGACCACAGCCGCACCGCCGAGTCGTATCCCGCGGTGGCGAGCAGTGATCCGTCACGATTCATCGACGGCAACGTCATCGACGAGTCCGACACCGGGACCGTGCCGCCCGGCAGCGTCCACACCCGCACCAGCGAATCCTGTCCGCCGGTGATGATCGTGCCGCCGTCCGGCGACAGCGCCAGCGCCGGGACCCCGCCGCCGTTCCCGCTCAGCGCGGGCCGCAGCTCGTGGAGAGTCCGGGTGCTCGGGTCCACCGACCACAACTTCGTCGTCCCGTCCCACGACGCGCTCGCGAGTGTTCCGCCGTCGGCCGCGAAGGCGATGGTCCAGATGCCACCGGTGTGCGCCTGGACGGGAGCGCCGACCGGACGGATCGCGGCGATGTCGGTCGCATCGAACATCCGGATCAGCCCGTCGTCACTGCTGGCCGCGAGATTTCGGCCGTCCGGGCTGAAGGCCACCGAGTGCACGACGTCGTCGAAGCCCGACAGCTCGGCCCCCAGCTGGACCGGTTTGGCGGGATCGGCGATGTCCCACACCTTGACGGTGCGGTCGTCGCTCGACGTCGCGAGCACCGCGTTGTCGCGGAACGACACCGTCCGCACGGCGCCGGAATGCCCCCGCAGGGTCCACGCCGGGAACTGTCCGGAATCCGGCGCCGACGTGTCGAAGAGGGTGACGGTGCCGTCGTCGTGCGGCGCCGCGAGGAGCCGACCGTCGGGACTGAAGCGCACGTTGTGCACGGCACCCGGCGCGGTTCGCAGTCCCGAGACCAGGGGCCGCGGCGCCGCGCGGTCGCTGACGTCCCAGATCCACATGGTGCCGTCACCGCTGCCCGCCGCGAGGAGCCGGCCGTCGCGGCTGAACGACACCGACGACATGTACTGCTCGGGCCCGGTGAGTTCGGCGCCGAGCTGCACCGGCGCAGAGCGATCGGTGAAGTCCCACAGCCGCACCGATCGATCGTCGCTCGCGGTGGCCAGTGTGCGGCCGTCGGACGAGATCGCGACTCCGTAGATCGGACCGGCGTGACCGGGCAGGGCCCGGGAGATCGGCGTGTTCTCCGTCGCGACCAGTCGGGTGAACGCGTCGGCGTTGTCGGGCCGCATCTGCCAGGCCGCGAGGGACAACTGCGCCGCGGTCGTCGGATCGGTGTCCCGCAGGGCATCCGCCAACGCCACCACCTGCTGGAACTGGGCGGTGCTGCGCTCGTTCTCGGCACGGGACTTCGCCCCGAGCGCCATCGCACCCATCACGATGGCGACGACGGTGGAGAACGCGAGCGCGGCCATCACGGTCCGCTGCATCCACGCCTGTCGACGGACCTGCCGTTCCGACGACTCGAGGAAGTCCTCGGCCGCGGGCGTCAACGACGCCGCGACCGCCGCGATCCCACCGGCTTCCGCAGCGGCGGCGCTGTCCGCCCGGTTGGCCGCGTGTTCGGCCAGCAGGTCGAGACGACCACGGTGGTAGAGCAGACTGTGATTGCGGTCGGCGTGCTCCCAGTGCACCGCATCGGTCTCGACCTGCTGCCGCAGCGCCGAGTACGACCGGTCCTCCTGGATCCAGGTCTTGAGCCGGGGCCACGTGTCGATGACCGCGTCGTGGATGAGCTCGACATCGTCGCCGTCGACCACGAGGACACGGGCGTTGACGAAGTGGTCGATGACGCGCCGCGCGGCCCCGGTGTCGTTGCTCTCGAACGCCACGAGCTGGCTCAGGGTCCGTCGGATCTTGACGTCGGTGCCGGTACTCGTGACGTACACGAGGTGGACCATCATCGCCCGCGCCAGGACGCGGCCCTGTTCGTCGAGCTGTTCCCAGGCGCGCTCGGCGGCCGCGGCGATCGAGCCCAGCACTCCCCCGGTGGCCCGGTAGTTCGCGATCGTCAGCTGACCACCGCGCCGCCGCTCCCACATCGTGTCGAGCAGGTGCGAGACGAGTGGCAGGACGGTGCCGCTGCCCTCACCGGCGGTCAGCACCCCGAGGTCGTTGAGGATCAGGTCGACCAGTCCCGGCTCCAGTTTGAGCCCGATCATCCGCGCCGGCTGGGTGATGACCTCGACGACGTCTTCCCGCAGCAGCGGCGACACCGCCTTGCTGCGCTGTTCCAGTGCTCGTGCGAGCACCGGGTAGGCGAGCGCCTGAGCGTAGAAGTCGGAACGCATCGTCGCGACCACCGACGCGGTCTCGGACGGCTCCGCGCCGGCACGAGCAGTGGCCGCGAAGTCCAGAATCGTGAGGAACCGCGCCCGCTCGCCCGGATCCGCGCACTGCGTGAAGAGTTCCTCGATCTGGTCGACGACGAGAAGAAGCTGGTTCGCCTGCATCCGAACCGCGGCTCGCGCGAGCGCGGACTCGATGTGCTGGTGGTCGGGCTCCTCCACCCAGTCGCCGAGCTCCGGAACCGCGGTGACCAGTGCCGCGAGTGGATGGGCGCCGGGCGTGAAGACCACCGGCGCGAAGGTGGCCCTGCCGCCCTCGCGATCGTGACCCCGCAACTCCGGGATCAGGCCCGCTTGTACGAACGACGATTTGCCGACACCCGAGGCCCCGGTGACGACGACCAGTCCCTGGCCCTGTGCCGACAGCACCGCCCCGACGAGTGCACTCACGCTGTGGCGGCGACCGAAGAACAGCCGCTCGTCCTTCTCGCGGTACGGCGCCAGACCGCGGTAGGGACGCACACCGGCGGGCAGGGCGGGCGCCGACGACTCGGTGCCGGCGCCGGTCGCGCGTCCTTGCTGGACCGCGTTCGCGCTACGCCACCACGTCTCCCACTGACGCATCGAGAAGAGCCCGTCGGTCGGCGGCGGTCCCCCGTGGAGTGGTCGGGCCATCCGGATCAGCACCGCCAGCACCGGGCGCACGGATTCGAACGTGGCGGGCATTCGTTTGCCCGAACGCCAGTCGCTCACACGCTGGACGGAAGCGGGCTTGTCGCCCCCCCAACGACCGCGTCAGGGTCGATGCCTCCGTGACGACCTTCTTGAGCGGGGGGCCGCCCGCGGTCGCGAACAACAAACGCAGCTGGTCGGCGAAGAACAGCCGTGCCTGCGCACCGGACCGCTCCGCGTCCGGCGTCTGTCCCGTCTCGGACGTCATCGCCCGTGCACCCTCCCTCGGTCCCCGACCGCTTCCACCAATTCGACCTGTTTGCCGCTTCCGCGGGCCTGCGGAATTCCGCTGCGGATTAATTCCTCACCACCCGCGAACTGCGATGATAGCCCCAAATGCGGACCCTTCGGTTTTCCTGTAGGGCGAAGCGGGGCAAAGTCGACATCGACGCACAACGGCCCTGCGCCGGCGGCGCGGTCGCCGGTTGGGGCTGAGTTTGACGAGGGGTAGTCCCTGCCGGTGCACGCCACGGTGAAGGAGCGCGAGATGATCGAACGAGCGACGAGATTGACGGCGAAGACGCCGCCTGCAATCGCCGCAGGTCTGATCATCGGCGCAACAGTGGGCCTGATGGTGCTGTTGGGTGCGGCCCCCGCCGATGCGGCCGCGACCCTGTCGGGTGGGACTTCGACTTCGGTCGAAGCTCCCACCCACAGGTAAGGGCCCGTCGGGGGTCGGCGGGGGCAGCTCGGATTCCTCACCCCGCGTGACCGGCGGTAGGACTCAGTCCCGCCGGGCCGCGAGCACCGTCTCGTACAACTCTCGCTTCGACACTCCCGGCGACGTCTCCGCGGCGACCTGCGCGCACGCATCCTTGAGTCGGATCCCGTCGGCGACGAGCCGTTCCACCTCCGCGACGAGGTCCTCCGGATCTGCCGACACCGGCTGTGCACCCTCCAGAACGACGGTGATCTCGCCACGCGCGCCGTCGATCGCCCATTCCGCGAGTTCGGCGAGGGTGCCGCGACGAACCTCCTCGTACGTCTTGGTCAGTTCGCGGCACACCGCCGCCCGGCGCTCGCCGCCGAGCACCGCCACGGCGTCGGCCAGACACGCGGCCAGTCGGTGCGGCGCCTCGAAGAAGACGCACGCGCGAGCCTCGGTGCGGAGTCCTTCGAACCACGTGCGTCGCTGTCCCTGCTTGCGCGGCGGGAACCCGTCGAAGCAGAACCGTTCCACCGGCAACCCGGACAACGCGAGCGCGGTGGTGACGGCGGAGGGACCCGGCAGACACGTCACCGGCAGGTCCTTCTCGACGCACGCCGCCACCAGTCGGTAGCCGGGGTCGCTGACCGACGGCATGCCGGCGTCGGTCACCAGCAGGACCGTCTTCCCCTCCTCGATGTCGGCAACGAGCGCAGGCAGCCGGGTGACCTCGACCTGGTCGTAGAAACTGACCACCCGACCGGTGATCGTGACTCCCAGCGCGGAGGCCAACGACTTGGTTCGTCGTGTGTCCTCCGCTGCGACGACGTCGGCGGAGCCGAGCGCCCCGCGCAGTCGTTCGGAGGCGTCACCGACGTCGCCCATCGGAGTTGCGGCAAGGACGAGGCGACCAGTCATGGGAGACAGCCTACGATCGACCCGTGACCCAACTGACGGACGAGCGCCCCACGCCGCCGTCCGGCAGTGTCCGCTCCGTGAGTCCGGCGCCGCTCGCGCCGGACCCGGACTTCGGTCCGACGGATCGACTGCGGGGTTGGGTCGTGTCGCTGGTGATCACCGCGCTCGCGGCGATCACCCGGTTCACGATGCTGAACTACCCGACCGACGCCGGCACGCCCGTGTTCGACGAGAAGCACTACGTGCCCCAGGGCTGGCAGGTCCTCACCGGCGGCGGCATCGAAGACAACCCCGGTTACGGCCTGGTCGTGCATCCCCCCGTCGGCAAACAGCTGATCGCGTTGGGCGAGGCGATCTTCGGCTACAACGCGTGGGGATGGCGGTTCGCGTCGGCGGTCGCCGGAACGATCCTGGTGCTGCTCGTGGTCCGGATCGTGCGGCGCATGGCCCGCTCCACACTGGTCGGCGCGATCGCCGGCCTCCTGATGATCGTCGACGGCGTGTCGTTCGTGTCGTCCCGACTCGGCATGCTCGACATCTTCCTGGCCCTGTTCACCGTCGCGGCACTCGGCTGCCTTGTGGTCGACCGCGACCAGGTGCGAGAGCGGATGGCCCGGGTGCGGGCGGAGGGCCGGATCGGTGTCAGCGACCTCGGTCCTCGTCTCGGGGTGCGCTGGTGGCGGTTCGGCGCGGGGATCATGCTCGGACTCGCGTGCGGCACCAAGTGGTCCGGGCTCTACATCATCGCCTTCTTCGGCCTGCTCTGCGTTGCGTTCGACGTCTCGGCCCGGCGCGCGTACGGGGTTCGTCGGCCGTGGGTCGGGACGGCGGTCCGCGATATCGGCCCGTCTCTCTATGCGCTGGTGGTCGTCCCGATCGGCGTGTATCTCGCGACGTACTGGGCGTGGTTCGCGAGCGAGACCGGCGTGGACCGGCACGCGACGGGCAATCAGATCGGCACGGGCAGCACGTTCTCGTTCGTGCCCGATGCGCTGCGATCGCTCTGGTACTACAGCGCCAAGGTCCTCGAGTTCCATTCGGGACTGACGAATTCGGCGGGCAATCACCATCCGTGGGAGTCGAAGCCGTGGACGTGGCCGATGGGCCTGCGGCCGATGCTCTACTACTACGCCGAGGGCGAGCAGGTGTCCGGCTGCGGTGGCCCGACGTGTGTCAAGGCCGTCATGCTGATCGGCACCCCCGCGATGTGGTGGCTCGCGCTGCCTGTTCTCGCGTGGGCGATGTGGCGGACGTTCGTGAGCCGCGACTGGCGGTACGCGACGGTGCTCACCGGCTACGCGGCCGCGTTCCTGCCCTGGTTCGTCACCCTGGACCGGCAGATGTACTACTTCTACGCGGTCGCGCTCGCACCGTTCCTCGTCATGGCGATCGCCCTGATACTCGGCGAGATCCTCGGCACCGCGAAGGATTCCGCCGAACGCCGCGGCACCGGACTGCTCGCGGTCTGTCTGTACCTTGGCCTGGTGGTCGCGAACTTCGTGTGGCTGTGGCCGATCCTCACGGCCGTGCCGATCAGCCCGGAGTTGTGGCAGCAGCAGCTGTGGCTGCCGAGCTGGCGCTGACCTCCGGATTCTTCGTTCCCGCAAAAGACGTCCGCACACGCGCACGGATCGGGTGTGTGCACCGAATGTCCAGGTTTCGGATATCCCTCGCCGGGACCGTGTTTGCCGTTGTCGCACTGCTGTTTCCGGCTGCCGCACCGATCGCGCAGGCGGATTCCGGTGAGGAGAGCCACCCGCGATACTCCGACGTCACGTCGGTGGGTGTGCACAACACGTTCGAGAAACATCGCTACGCGTTCCTCGCGGACGCGTTGGACGCCGGCACGGGCATGATCGAACTCGACGTGTGGACCAACGCCGTCGGACCGGATTGGCGCGTGTCGCACTCGAATCCGGTGGGCAACGACAACAACTGTGCGGGCGCGACGTCGGCGGCACAGATGCGGACCGGCCCGCGCGACCAGTTCCTCGGTGGCTGTCTCGCAGATCTGCGCGCGTGGCACGACGCGAACCCCGCGCATCCGCCGGTCATGGTCAAGGTCGAGATGAAGGACGGCTTCACCGCGCCGCTGGGCCGGGGTCCCCGAGAGTTCGACGCCCTGGTGCGCAGCCATCTCGGCGACGCGGTGTTCGGGCCGGCGGACCTCGCCGACCGAGCCGGATCGACGACCCTCGACGACGCCGTCCGCACCGGCGGCTGGCCGGACCGCAGCGAACTGAGCGGCAAGTTCCTGTTCGAGCTGATCCCCGGCACCGTACAGGAAGTGAACCCCCTCGACCACTGGTGGACCGACCGGGCGTACGCGACCCACCTGCGCGACCTGGCACGCGTCGGCGGCCTGGGCCTGGCGACCGCGTTCCCGGCGGTCCACAAGGCGCAGCCCGGCGATCCCCGCGAGGCCCGGTACGACGCGGATCTGCGGCCGTGGTTCGTCGTGTTCGACGGTGACGCGAGCGCTTTCGCCGCCGACGGGATCGACATGCGCTGGTACCGGGACAACGGGTACCTGGTGGTGATGACCGATGCCCACAACGTGGCACCGGCCCTCGACCCGGTCGCGCCGGCCGAGGACGCCGCGCGCGGGCGCGTCACGGAACTCGCGGCGCGTTCGGCGAGCGTCGTGTCCACGGATTGGACGCCACTTCCGCAGGTGCTGTCGATGGTCGTCGATCGGTCCTGACGGCCGGGCCGTCAGGTCCAGCGCCGACGGGCCCGCACCGACAGTCGCCGTTCCTGCCGTTCGGCGAGGATCAGCGGATCGCGGGCCAGGTCCCGGTACAGCGAGATGCACAGCCCGATCATGACGATCACGAAGGGCGCGGCGGCGATGATCGTCATGGTCTGCAGTCCGTTCAGCGCGTCGGCGCCTCCGGTCCAGAGGATCAACGCGGCGACACCACCGGTGAGCATGCCCCAGAAGACGACCACCCAGCGCGCAGGCGCGAGCGAACCGCGCTGCGACAGGGTGCCCATCACCATCGAGGCGGCGTCCGCCCCGGAGACGAAGAAGATCGCGACCAGGACCATCACGAGGATCGTCGTGATGCCGAAGAGCGGCAGGTTCTCGAGCATCCCGAACAGTTGACTCTCGGTGGTGTCGCGGCCGGCGAGGTCGATGCCTTCGCGTTGTTCGTTGATTCCGGCACCGCCGAACACCGCGAACCACAGCAGACTGACCAGGCTGGGGATCAGGATCACCCCCACGACGAACTGCCGGATACTGCGACCGCGGCTGATCCGGGCGAGGAACATCCCGACGAACGGGGTCCAGGAGATCCACCACGCCCAGTAGAAGATCGTCCACGACGACAGCCACTCCGCCGTCTCGGGATTGCTCGACGCCGCGGTGCGGGCAGACATCGCAGCGAGGTCGGCCGCGTAATTACCGATGGTCGTCGGGATCAGGTTGAGGATCAAGACGGTCGGCCCGAGGACGAACACGAACACCGCGAGGATCAGCGCCAGCACCATGTTGGTGTTGGAGAGCCACTGGATTCCCTTCGCGACCCCGGACACCGCCGACGCGACGAACGCGAGAGTGAGGACGGCGACCACCGCGACGAGCAGCAGCGTGCCGACCTCGCCCATCCAGCCGACCACCTCGAGCCCGGATCCGATCTGCAGGGCGCCCAGTCCGAGGGACGCGGCGGTGCCGAACATCGTGGCGAAGATCGCGAGGATGTCGATGACGCGGCCGATCGGCCCGTCGCTCCGCCGGCCCAGCAGCGGGAAGAAGGCCGCACTGATCAGCTGCGGTCGGCCCCGCCGGTAGGTGCCGTACGCGATGGCCAGACCCATCACCGCGTAGATGGACCACGGGTGCAGGCTCCAGTGGAACATCGTGGTGGCCATGGCCGTTCCGACTCCGCCGTCGGTCCCCGGTGGCGGATCGACGAAGTGGGCCAGCGGTTCGGCCACACCGAAGAACATCAATCCGATGCCCATGCCGGCGCTGAACATCATCGCGATCCAGCTGACGGTGGTGAACTCGGGTTTCTCACCGTCCTTGCCGAGCGGGATGCGCCCGTACCGGCTCGCGGCGAGCCACAGGGTGAAGATCACGAACCCGGAGGCGGCGATGACGAACAGCCAGCCCAGGTTGGTGACGAGCCACTCGAGCATGGCGCCGGTGACCGATTCGAGGTTGTCGGGGGCTACGAGCCCCCATACGACGATGGCGGCGACGGCGCTCGCGGCCACGCCGAACACCACACGATCGGTCCCGGACAGCTCGCGTGCGCCTGCCATTCCTCACACGGTGCTCACCCGGACCGGCAAAAGCAAGCACCCGGGCGTCGTGGCGACGTCCCGGGTGCCTGTAGTAGACGGATCAACCGGCGGACAGCACGCTCCGCGAGTTCTTGCCGACCACCGCGTCGATGCTGAGCCGCCCGGCGCCGACACCCGCGATCAGCAGCGACGCGACACCGAGCGCGAGGACCAGTTCGAAGCCTCCGTCGCCGACGAAGATTCCCTTGTCGGCGTGGACGAGGAAGAACGCCCCGGCCATGTCCAGGAACAGCAGCACACCGGCGATGCGGGTTGCGAAGCCGATGAGCAGCGCAATACCGCCGACCAGTTCGATGGTGGCGGCCGCGATGGCGGAGACGTCGGCGAGCGGGATGTCCATGCCCGCGAACGCGGCCTGCGTGCCGTCGATGCCCCAGTCGAAGAACTTCTGCCAGCCGTGGGCGATGAAGATGACACCGATGCCGATCCGGGCGATGAGCAGGGTGGCGTCGCGGAATGCGGTGGAATTCATGAGGGTCCTCGGAGGTGGTGGGACGCGCGAGAAGAACAGGATCACGCGCTCTCGGGTAGGCCCACTCTGACACTTTTAAGTTGAAGCGTCAACCAAACCGGGTCACGCCCCCCTCAGCGCCGTCGCCACGAACGCCGCGGCATCGGTGTCGGAAATCCCCATGCGGCGAATGGCTGCGACGTACTCCGTGGCTGCCTGCTGCGCCTTCGTCCGCGTCGGATCCCCGGATGCCGCGATGAACGAACCGAGCCGTCCGCGGGTTTCGATGACGCCGAGCTGTTCGAGCTCACGGTAGGTGCGGGCCACCGTGTTCGGCGCTATGCCCAGATCGGACGCAAGCTTGCGGACCGTCGGAATCTTGGCGCCGGCCACCAACTCCTCGTTTCGCACGAGTTCGAGGATGCGCACCCGCAGCTGCTCGAACGGCGGCGTCGTCGAGTCGTGGTCGATCTCGATGTCCACTGCATCCCTTTCATCGTCCTGCGGCCGTTCACGCTGGTTGAACTCACGGTAACGCGGCTACAGCGTCCCTGATCGGAATCGAGCCATTAGTCAGCATCAACGTGCGGCCGACCGCCCGAGGTGCGCGGCCGTCCGCACCGGGCTCCAGCAACGCCGCGATCACCGCCGCGACATCGGCGCGCGGAACGGTGCCGCGTTCGAGCGGCGGGTCGGTGAGCGTCACCTCCCCGGTCGGGTCGTCGTCGGTGAGCCCGCCGGGTCGCAGGATCGTCCAGTCCAGCCCCTCCCGCCGCCGGAGGTCGTCCTCGGCGGCCGTCTTCGCCGCCAGATACGCAGCGAAGACCTCGTCCGTACCCGGAGGCACGGGCTCGCCCGCGCCGAACGAGCTGATCTGGACAAACCGTCTGACACCGGCCAGTTCGGCGGCGTCGGCCAGGAGAACCGCCGCACCGCGGTCGACGGTGTCCTTTCGTGCGACACCGCTGCCCGGACCCGCGCCCGCGGCGAACACGACCGCATCGGCGTCGTGCAGCAACTCGGCGACCTGGTCGGCCGTCGCCTGTTCCAGATCGACGATCTCCGGCAGGGCGCCCAGCGCGCGCACCGGCCCCTCGTGGTCGGGATTTCGGATCAGCGCCACCGCGCGGTCTCCCGATGCGGTGAGCAGTTTGGTCAGGTGCCGGGAGATCTTGCCGTGCCCTCCGGCGATGACGATGCGTCGACCTGTCATTGCGGACTCCTCGCATTCGATTCGACTCGGATTCGACATGCATACGCGTTCCCTGCCATTGTCCCCGTGCAGAATGGCTCTCATGGCGAAGACCGCAACGATTTATCACAATCCCCGCTGCAGCACGTCGCGGAACACGTTGAAGCTCATCGAGGAGGCCGGCATCGAGCCCACCGTCGTCAAGTACCTCGAGACGCCGCCGTCCCGCGACGGCCTGCGCAAGCTGCTCGACGACGCGGGCCTGCTCCCGAGCGAGGCGATCCGCAAGAAGGAGGCACTGTACAAGGAGCTGGGGCTGGCCGAGGCGTCCGAGGACGAACTGCTCGACGCGATGGTCGACAACCCGATCCTCATCGAGCGGCCGATTGTCGTCACCGACCGCGGCACCGTCCTGGCGCGGCCGTACGAGAAGGTGCGCGAGATCCTCTAGTTCCCGGTCAGTCCAGCGGACCGCGCGCGAGCGGACACGACATGCAGCGCGGTCCGCCCCGGCCCGACCCCAGCTCGGACCCGGAGATGCGCAACACCTCGATGCCCGCCGCCTCCATCCGCGCGTTCGTCTCGACGTTGCGCTCGTAGGCAACCACGACGCCGGGGGCCAGCGCGAGGGTGTTGTTGCCGTCGTCCCACTGCTCACGTTCTGCGGTCACATGATCCAACCCGGTGTCGATCACCCGTAGCTTGCCGATCCCCATCGCGGCCGCCGCGGCGTCCAGGAACGGTTCCGGTCCCCCGATCCCGACAACGCCGTCCTCACGTCGAATAGTGAACGCCGACAAGGTGTCCCGCACCGCGGGATACATCACGACGGCATCCGAGTCGACCATCGTCAGTACGGTGTCGAGGTGCATCGACGCGCGCCGCTGCTCGATCGGTACAGCCAGGACGGTGTGCGCCAGCTCGTCCTCGAACACGCTGCGCGCCAACGCCTCCGCACCTGCCGGGGTGGTCCGCTCCCCCACCCCGACCGCGATGACCCCCGGCGCGAGCAGCAGGACGTCGCCGCCCTCGACGGGGGCGGTGTGGGACTCGTAGGCCCGCCGTACCCCACGAAACCGCGGATGGTGCGCGTAGATCAGGTCGGTCAGTGACGCCTCACGCACCCGCGCCGGCAGTGCGAGCGATGTGATCGCGACCCGGCCGCCGATCCAGAACGACGAATCCCGCGTGAACAGCAGGTTCGGCAACGGGTCGATCACGAAGTCCGCGCCGTGGTGCATCAGCCGCACGAGCGACGGGGTGGCCGCACCGGTCCCGATCGGCAACTCGTCGAACGTCATCCCGGACGTGAGGATCGTCGACAGCTCGGCGGCCGGGACGCCGCGCAGGTGCGCCGCCAGGTCCTGCGCCAGGACGTGCCCGAGTTTGCGGGGGTCGACAGCAGCCGAGATGCCCTGCATCCGGGCGGCGCCGCTGGTCGTGAGGGTCTCGGTGAGCAGGTCGGACACGAGCAGCACCTCGATGCCGCGGCCGCGTAGGACGTTCGCGAACGCGTCGTGCTCGTCCTGCGCACGATCCACCCAGGGCAGACCGTCGAACAGCAGTTGATCGTTGTTGCGGGGAGTGAGACGCCGTAGCTCGTCGCCGGGGCGATGCAGGAGCACCGACCGCAGCGCACCCACCTCGGTGTCGACACCCAGTTCGGACGGCTCCCGCACGCTCATGCGTAAACGGTAGTCCCGTGGACGACGGTCGGCACCCCGCACCCGGATCCTCGAGTATTGTTCAGGTTGTCGGCTCAGGGAAGGCGAGCACCGTGGACATGCCCGATTGGAACACCCGGGAACTCACGCCCGGACAGCTCTCCGAGCGCAGTGGTGTGGCGGTCTCCGCGCTGCACTTCTACGAGCGTGAGGGCCTGATCTCGAGCCGACGTACCAGCGGGAACCAGCGACGCTACAAGCGCGACGTGCTGCGCCGGGTGGCGTTCATCCGGCTGTCGCAGAAGGTCGGCATCCCCCTCGCCGAGATCCGCGACGCGCTCTCCACGCTGCCGGACGGCCGCACCCCGACGCGCAGCGACTGGGCGCGGCTGTCGAGCCGGTGGCACGCCGATCTCGACCGGCGGATCGAGCAGCTCACCAGGTTGCGTGACGACCTCACCAACTGCATCGGATGCGGGTGCCTGTCCCTCGCGAGTTGCACGCTGGCCAACCCGCACGACGAGTTGGGAACGGAGGGTCCGGGCGCACGGGTGATCGACGTCGAGATCGACTGACACCCGGTCAGCCGTTGTCGAGCCGACGGTGGGCCTCGGCCCGGTCCCGCTCGACCACCTGTGACACCATCTGACGCACCAACAGCTCGATCTGGCTGCCCACCAGCGGAATTCGCACTGTGGCCGTGCCGCGGACATCGAGCACGGAGCCGCTGGTGCCCGGACGTAGCGTGTATTCTCCGTCGATCGTGACGGGAATGCCGGTGGCGGACCCGGCGAGTGTCCCCGACGCCCGGCCGTCGTGCACGGCGCGCCACGTGTCGATCCGCTCCATCCGCATCTCACCGCGGACGACCTTGCGCACGAGTGCGGGGAACGTGTCGGTATCGACGGCCTCGGTCATCGTCACGGTGACGAGCGACTGCCCGTCGCCGTCGGACGTCCGGTCCACCCGCACCGATCCGCGCGACTGCGGCGGCATCCGCGAACGCCAGTAGCCCTCGTCGGTCAGGAGTGCGTGCACCCGGTCGACGGGGTGGTCGAAATCGGCCGAGAACTCGAATCGCTTCGGCATTCTGCCGACGCTACCGCACCGCTCAGGCGATCAGGCCCCGTTCGCGGGCCGCGGCCACCGCGGCCGTGCGGCTGTCGACCTCGAGCTTCGTGAACGCATGCACCAGGTGCGATTTCACCGTCGCCTCACTGACGAACAACTGTTTCGCAATTGCCCGATTGGACAGCCCCTCGGCCACGAGTGCCAGCACCTCGGTCTCCCGCGCGCTGAGGTCGGCGCGCGGTTGCTGCATCCGCCGGTAGAGCCGCTGCGCCACCTCGGGATCGAGCACCGTCTCGCCGCGAGCCGCCGCGAACACCGAGTCGATCAGCACGTGCGGGGCGGTGTCCTTGAGCAGGTACCCCGCGGCGCCCGCCTCCACGGCCCGCAGGATGTCGGCGTCGGTGTCGTACGTCGTGAGCACCACCACCCGCGGCGGGTTCGGGCGCGCCACGATCTCGGCGGTCGCACCGGCGCCGTCGATCCCGGCACCCAGACGCAGATCCATCAGCACCACATCGGGTTTCGCGGTCGCGGCCAACGCCACCGCCTCCTCGCCCGACGACGCCTCGGCCACCACCTCGACATCGTCGTGCGACGCGAGCAGCGCGCGCAGCCCGGCGCGGACCACCGGGTGATCGTCGACCAGCAGGACCCGCACGACGCTCACAGGGGACGCCCGACGGGAAGTGTTGCAGCCACGGCAGTTCCGTCGCCCGGAGCCGATTCGACCACCAGTGTTCCTCCTAACAGTGCAAGACGATCGCGCATCGCCCGCAGCCCGAATCCGCCGGCCTCGCGTTCGTCGAATCCGATGCCGTCGTCGACAATGTCGAGACGTACCTCGTCGGTGGCGTACGTCAGGGTCAGCCGCACGCGCCGAGCATGCGAGTGCAGGCGCACGTTCGCAAGAGCGCTCTGCCCCACCCGCAACAACGCGACATCGTAGTCCATCGGCAGCGGGACCGGATCGCCGTCGGTGAACAGTTCTCCGACGATCCCGGTGTGCTGTTCCAGCTGCTCCAACTGTCGCCGCAGCGCCGACTCGAGCGGCGCGGACTCGAGATCCGACGGCCGCAGCGCATCCACCACCCGTCGCGCCTCCACCAGGTTCTGCTGTGCCGTGTCGGCGATCTGGGTGAAGGTCGGGGCCGTATCGGTGCCACGCAGGCCCGCACGAGCCAGCAGAAGGATCGACGAAAAACCCTGTGCCAATGTGTCGTGGATGTCGCGGGCCAGGCGCGCGCGCTCGGCGACGGCGCCGGACTCGCGCTGCAACGCGACCAGTTCGTCCTGTGCATCGAGCAGCTCGCGGTGCGCGTCGGTGAGCTCGTCGACCAACTGCTGACGCTGCGCCGCCTCACGGGCCAACTGCTGGTACACCATCGCCATGCCCGCGGCCACAGCCGAACCGAAGGTCGGACCGAGGATGGACGCCACCGTGTTGCTGTCGCCGTGCAGCAGACTCGCGGCGATCGAGACGACCGTGAGCACCACGGTCGTGATCAGCGCCACCGGGACCGACAGCAGGTGGAAGCACAGGAAGAACAGTGCGAAGACGACCCACACGAAGTTGGGATTCGACGCCACCAGAGCCAGCCAGCCCGCCACCAGCACCGCCAGCCAGACCTGGCCCGTCGAGCGCTGCACGACACCGCGGCGGCGCACGAACGACACGCCGCCGATGTACCAGGCGAGCTCCGCGAGCGCTAGCACCAGAATCCAGGCCTCGTGCGCGCCCTGCGACACGAGGACCCGGCCGATACCCACCGCGAGAAGCAGAACGAACAGGACGTGGGCACCGATCTGCATCGCGCGCAACACCGGCGCGACGCCACCGGGAAGGGACACGTCGTGGGTCTGCATTGCATTCACGCTAACACCGCGGCACCACCCGCCGCCGCCGTGAACCGCTGTCTCCAACTTTCGATGGACCGGCGAAGTCAACCGATGCGCGATGCCCCAACCACCCCCTTCACGCGAAGCTGGATGACATGTTCCTCAGCATTCGAGATCTCCGCTTCGCCAAGGGCCGATTCACCCTGATGAGTTCGGCGCTGTTCCTGATCTCCCTGATGGTCGTGATGCTGTCGGGGCTCACCACGGGACTGGGCAACCAATCGATCGCCGCGGTCAAGCACCTCGGCGCCGACAACTTCGCGTTCGGCGAGCCGGCCGACGGGCAGTCCCTGTCCTTCGGGGAGTCCACCGTAACCGAGCAGCAGCGCGACGCCCTCGCCGCGACCGCCGGTGTCGACGAGGCCGCCGTCATCGGAATCGCCCCCGTCCGGATCTCCGCGGGAGACCGTGAGGTCGCGGCCTCGGCGTTCGGTGTGGACGGACACTCGTTCGCCGCCCCCGTGCCGCTCGACGCCGCCTCGGTCGCGGTCGACGCCGACCTGGCGAAGGACAACGGCTGGGGCGTCGGGAGCCAGATCACCATCGGCGCCGACACCTTGACCATCACCGCCCTCGTCGACGACTCTCTCTACAGTCACCAGCCGGTCGTGTGGATGAACCACGACGTGTGGACACAGCTCCCGGCCGCAGGCGGCAGCGACGGCACCGTGATCGCGATGCGCACCTCCGGCGGCTTCGACGCCGACAGTGCGGCAGCCGCCACCGGCACGTCGATCACCGACGAGGGCGGCGCCCTCAACGCGATCGGCTCCTACACGTCGGAGCGCGGATCCCTGCTGCTGATGCAGGCGATGCTGATGACAGTCAGCGCCCTCGTCGTCGGCGCCTTCTTCACCGTCTGGACCATCCAACGCAGCCAGGACCTCGCCATCCTCAAGGCTGTCGGCGCCTCCACGAAGTACCTGCTCAAGGACGCCCTCGGGCAGTCCCTCATCGTCCTGACGCTCGGCGCCGGCCTCGGCAGCCTGGCCGCCCTGGGACTGGGCACGATCGCATCGAAGTTCGTGCCGTTCACGCTGACCGTCTCGGGCACGCTCGTCCCGTTCGTCGCACTGATCGTGATGGGCATGATCGGCGCCACGGCAGCACTGGCCCGGATCGTCTCGATCGATCCGCTGACCGCGCTCGCGAACGCGCGCTGAGCCCGGCGTCCGACAGAACTCGAAAGGACCTCCCATGAGCATCTCGCTCCGCAACGCCGTACTGACCTACCCCGACGGAGACACCCGCCTGCGCGCCCTCGACGACGTCGACCTGGACGTGAACCGCGGCGAACTGGTCGCCGTCACCGGGCCATCGGGCTCGGGAAAGTCGAGCCTGCTCGCGGTGGCCGGACTGCTGATCTCGCCCGAGTCGGGCACCGTCGCGATCGACGGCACCGACGTCACGGGCCTCGATCGCGCAGCGCGCACCGACATGCGCCGGGAGAAGCTCGGCTTCGTCTTCCAGCAGTCGAACCTGCTGCCGTCGCTCACCGCGACCGAGCAGCTGCAGATGATCACGCACCTGAACGGCGGTTCGGTGCGCGAAAGCCGCAAGCGGGCCCGGGAACTCCTGTGCAGCCTCGGACTCGAGGGCCAGCTCGACCGACGCCCGAACCAGCTCTCCGGCGGCCAGCGTCAGCGCGTCGCGATCGCCCGGTCGATCGTGAACGATCCCGCGGTCCTGTTGGTCGACGAGCCGACGTCGGCGCTGGACGAGGAACGCAGCCGCGAGATCGTCGCGCTGCTCGCCGAGCTGAGCCGCGAGCGTTCGGTCGCGACGGTGATGGTGACGCACGATCTCAGCCAGTTGGACCTGGTGGATGCCGCCTACGAGATGCACAGCGGTGCATTGCGTCCTCGCGGCGCTGGGATCGCTACAGCTACAGCTACAGCAGCTTACTGAACTGGTCGTTCGCCTTCTGCATCACGAACTCGTACGGCGGAGCGAACTTTCGCGCCCACCAGTAGCCGAATCGGATGTCGTTGGACGTGTACACCAGATACCGGTTCTTCTCGATTCCGGCGATGATGCAGTCGGCGACCTTCTCCGGAGTCACGGCGCGCTTCTCGAATCGGTGCGTGAGCTTACGGATGCGGGGATCGTCGCGGTCCACACCGGCAATCTGCACAGTGCCCACCAACGGCGTCTTCACGCCACCGGGCACCACCAAGCTCACGCCGATACCGTGCCGCTTGAGATCGAACCGCAGGACCTCGGACACCCCGCGTAGACCGAACTTGCTGGCGCTGTAAGCCGCGTGCCACGGCAGCGCCAGCAGGCCGGCGGCCGACGAGACGTTCACGAGGTGTCCGCCGCGCCCGGCCGCGATCATCGGGGGCACGAACCGCTCGATGATGTGAATCGGGCCCATCAGGTTCACGTCCACCATCGACTTCCAGTGGCGATGCTCGAGATTCTCGACAGTGCCCCAGGCCGAGATGCCCGCGATGTTCATGACGACGTCGAGGCTGCCGAACTGTTCGTGGATTTCGTCGGCGAACGCGGTGACCGCGTCGAAGTCGGACACGTCGAGGGCCCGCGAACACTCGACGGTGCCGCCGGCGTGCTCGCAGAGGCCGACGGTCTCCTCGAGTCCCACCGCGTCGATGTCGGTGAGGAACAACCGGGCACCTTCCGCGGCCGCCGCGAGAGCCGTGGCCCGACCGATTCCGCTGGCCGCCCCGGTGATCAGGCACTTCTTACCGTCGAGCGTCTTGATCGCCATCGCCTGCAGTTCCCCGCCTTCGATCGGTTCAGGTTCAGTCCGTTTCGGCAGTGTACGTGGCGCACACCGGAATCGGCGCCGGACGATCTGCGGCGCCGATTCGGGCAGGTTCGGTGGAGCCGCGTCAGAGACGCTGCGCCATCTCGTCCTGGTAGTCGCGGATGGTCTTCTCGAGCCCCTCCGCGTCCTCGGGACGACCGTGGCTGCGGGCCTCGTCGGCCCGGTCACGCAGCACGTGAATCGCCCGGCGCAATTCGTTGTCGCTCATTCTGCGGTCCATGCCTCCCAGTTTCCCCGTCGCGGGCGCCATTTTCCAGGCGTCGCGCGCTGGTGGTAGCGATTCGAGACCAAGCGGTTGGCCGTGAGCTACCACAAGGTTATTCGTATGCCAAGGCAGCGTTCCACCGTCCCGAACGGCGCCACGGCGGCAGGTTTCGAACGATTGATCAATCAATACATTCGAGCTACCCGCCGGTTATCTCCGGTGTTAAGATCGTCGCGATGTCTGACTTCGCCGCACGGCTCAACAAGCTCTTCGAAACCGTCCATCCACCGGGCCGGAAGCCGCATACCAATGCGGAAGTGGCGAACGCCCTCATCGCGGACGGCCACAAGATATCCAAGCCGTACATATCGCAGCTGCGCTCCGGCCAGAGAAGCAATCCCTCGGACGAGACCGTCGCGGCCTTCGCGAAGTTCTTCAAAGTGAAGCCGGCGTACTTCTTCAACGACATCTACGCCTCGAAGGTCGACCATGACCTCGAACTGGTCACGCAGCTCCAGGGCTACGGGCTGCGGCGGCTGGCGACCCGGGCATTCGATCTGTCCGAGGAATCGCAGACGCTGCTGACCACGCTCGCGGAGAAGCTGCGGGCGGCGGAAGGCCTGCCCGAGATCCCGCCGGACGCCTCGCGCTGACGGAACCTGCGGTACGCGACACGCGACACGCGAGAAGTACCGGAACACGAAAGAGGCCCTCTCCCGAAGGAGAGGGCCTCTTTATTGTGGAGCTGAGGGGAATCGAACCCCTGACCTCTTCGATGCGAACGAAGCGCGCTACCAACTGCGCCACAGCCCCGAACCGCGATCCGCTTTCGCTGACCGCTCGGCAACTCTAACAGGACACGCGCCGAGATAACGAATCGCCTGGCCAGCGGCAAAAAATGGTCGAAAACGGCAGGGCGCCCGATCACCGTGGTGATCGGGCGCCCTGAAGCCGGAAGAGGAATTTGCCGGGAAATCACTGCCCGGACGCGCGCCTCATACCGTCGTCGCGGTAGGACACCTCGTAGTCGTCGTGCCGGCCACGGTCGCCACGCTCGACGAACTCCGCGTCGTAGTGGTCGAGATGATCGAACGCCGGGTCACCGTCGTCGACCTCGAGAACCACAGCGCCGGGCCGGCGCAGCCGCGCCGGGACCAGTCGCAGCTCCTCGTCGGAGTCCGATTCGACGCCCAGTCGCGAACGACCGAGGCGGGCCATGCGGCGACCGCGGATCTCCTGCTCGAGATGGACCTGCCGACGCAGGTAGGCGAGATAGCCCACGAGGGCGACCACCGAGAAGGCGGAGACCCACCACATCACGGGGGTCAACGCCACGGCGAGCGCGGCCGTCAGGATCGTCGCGAATATCAACCCGAGCACCGTGCGCTGACGGAACTGGTACCGGGCCGCGCTGGCGATCGCGTCGGCCTCGGGATCGAATCCACCCCGGCCGCGCCGATTCGGGACGTAGTCCCGGGCTGCGCCGCGCGTGCGGTCGATCGCATCGTCCATCATGTTCGCGTCGGCGTGAGCGTCCATTCGATCCTCCGCATCCGTGCCGTATGAGTCGTCGCCGTAGGTGTCACCGCGCAGCCGTACCGACGCCGGGCGCCAGTTCGGATCGCTCCGATGTCCGGCCGCGGGCCCGCGTGCCGGGCGTTCCGCGTCGCCACGATGCAGCACTCGAGTCGCGAGCGCCGCATCCGTCGTCTGCCGGATCCGGGGCCGCTTGCTGACAAGCATCGGAACAAGGACGAACAGCCAGACGGCAACCAGCGCGATCCAGATGATCGAGGAACTCGGCATACCGACGACCTCCTCCCATTCGTCTACCAGCACTGATGACGCCAATGACCTGCTCAGGCTAGTGGCATCCGCGCCGTTGCCGTCGCAGGCGCGCCGACTCAGGTTTCGCAGGTGTCACACCCGTCACTCGATTATCACCTCTCGAGAAGGAAATTGCAGCCTCGAGATTCAAGTGAGCCCAAGACCACTCCCGGCATACCCGCGTCGCCGCCGGCACTCGGCCGCCTGCGACGCCGCCCGATACGGACCCCGGCGACCGACTGCGCCCGGCGCCCGAACCGGGCCGGCGCGTGGGCACACACCCGGACCCGCCTTTTCCCGACCGTTCACGCGAAAGTGATAACAGCGACAATTCGCCGTCGAAACAGAATCGTTAGCGTCTCTTTATCAAATTTGAGAAAACAAGTCGCCAAAACCTTACGGATCAGTGACAGAGAACCAATACTGCAACCGGGCGTCCACGATTGTCGTAGTCGTCCCGAACTCTGCCCGAGGCCGGCGCGCTCCGGTCGCGAACAATCGAAGACGAGGAATTCCCATGCACGTGAATCACCGGTCTTTTCTTCGCCGCAGGCTTACGCGATCCGCTTCTGCCGTCATTGCCGGAGCAGCCGCCGTGATGCTCACGGTTTCCGTCGGTTCGGCGGGCGCCGAAGCCACATTCCAGCAGGACACCTCCGCCCACGCCGTCAGTTTCGACGGCTGGGAGCTCCACATCGACCAGACCGGTCAATCGCTCAACAGCGTCGCCCCGCTGTCCGGCAATCAGTTCACGCGCGACATCTTCGCGAGCGGACGAGCGCTCGCGACTGTCAGCGGTAACGGCGGCTCCCCCTACACCGGCGGCGTGCTCGAGGTGGGATACCAGATCGGCTACCAGGCCGACGTCTCCAACGGTGCCGTCATCACCGGCAATGCCGGGCTGACCCCGGGCGTGGTCTACATCCCGGAACAGGCGGAGACCGTGCACCTCACCGCGGACCCCAACATCCCGCCGGTCGTCGACCTGTTCAACGGTCAGGCACTCGAGCTGGGTATCGAGACCCCGGTCGAGGGCAACCTGTCCACGCAGGTCGCGCCAGGCACCATCGCGACGGTTCCGGTGCAGAAGAAGGAGTGCAGGTCCACCCAGTGCGCCATCACGCTGCGTGATGTCCATCTCGAGGTCAACCACGCCCTCGGCTCGGTGTCGGTCCGCTCCTACGCCATCTTCACGGCATCCACCGATGTCGCGGACGACGTCGTCGTCAGCTACGGTCCGCCGGTCATCGTGTGACCTGTGGCCGAACGGCCTCGTCGGGCTCGGGCCCCGGCGGGGCCGTTCGGCTGTCCGGGCGCTCGCCCATCAGCTCCAGGTGGCCCGTCCGGCCCGCACCAGACGATCGGACACCGAACCGGGTACCTCCTCGACGGTCATCGCGACCAGCAGATGATCGCGCCACTGACCGTCGACGTCGAGGTACCGCCGCAGCAGTCCCTCCTCGCGGAAACCTGCATGCCGCAGTACCGCCTGACTCGCCAGATTCTCCGGACGAACGGTGGCCTCCACCCGGTGCAACCCCATCGGACCGAAGCAATGGTCGAGCCCCAGCGCGAGTGCAGCCGTCGCGATGCCCTGCCCGCCCACGTCCTTCGAGACCCAGTAACCGATCCACGCGGACGACAGCGCACCGCGGACGATGTTGCCGACGGTGATCTGACCGCACATGCTGCCGTTCAACTCGATGGCCATCGGCAGCATGCGACCTTTGCGGGCCTCCGAGCGAAGACTCGAACACAACCCCGGCCACGCCGTGATGTGATGCCGGTCCGCCCAGGGAGCCTGACCGGTCGGCTCCCACGGCTCGAGGTGTTCCTGGTTGGCGATGCGGAGCCGACTCCACACGGCAGCATCCCGCAGACGAACGGGCCGCACCGTCACGCGACCGCCGACAACCCCCAACGGTCCGAGCCGAGCCGGCCACCCCGGATGCACAGACACGGTTCTTTCAGCCCCGCTGCGCAAGGAAAGCGACTTCCACCTCTTCACCGGCGCGAACCTCAGTGACGTCCGGTTCGACGAGAACGAGGCAGTTGGCCTCGGCGAGCGTCGCAAGCAGGTGTGACGACGCTCCGGGCGCTCCGCCGAGCGCCTGCACGAGGTACTCCCCCGTCGACTCGTCACGCATCAGCTGGCCGCGCAGGAATCCCTTGCGATTGGCGATGGATGTGATCGGAGCGACCGTGCGGGCGGTGACGATCCGGCGCATGGGCTGACGGCGCCCCAGCGCGATCCGGATGAGCGGCCGCACCATCACCTCGAACACGACGAGCGCGCTCACCGGATTGGACGGCAGCAGGAAGGTCGGGACCTCGTCGCGCCCCAGCTGCCCGAAACCCTGGACCGAACCCGGGTGCATGGCGACCCGCTCGACCTCGAGGTCACCGAGATCGGCCAGCGCGTCCCGGACCTCGTCCGACGCCCCACCACCGACCGCGCCCGCGATGACGACGATCTCGGACCGGATCAGCTGGCCCTCGACGACCTCTCGCAGTCGGCGCGGATCCATCGTCGCGATGCCGACCCGGTTGACGTCGGCGCCGGCGTCACGCGCCGCGGCCGCGAGCGCGTACGAATTGACGTCGTAGACCTGGCCCGGTCCCGGGGTGCGGTCGATGTCGACCAGTTCCCCGCCCACCGAGATCACCGACAGACGCGGCCGCGGATGCACCAGGACCTTGTCGCGGCCCACCGCGGCCAGCAGGCCCACCTGCGCGGCGCCGATGATGGTGCCCGCCCGCACCGCGACATCGCCCGGCTGGACGTCGTCACCGGCCCGGCGGACGTAGTCACCGGAGCGGACCGGCTTGTAGACCTTGACTCGGGCGTGGCCGCCGTCGGTGCGGTCCATCGGCAGGACCGCGTCGGCGAGGGTCGGCAGCGGAGCACCGGTGTCGACTCGGACGGCCTGACGCGGCTGCAGCCGGATCGGCTGACGCGAACCCGCCGTCACCTCCCCGACCACGGGAAGGGTGAGTTCGGTGGGCTCGCCGTCCTCGCCGCGGATATCGGTACCCGCGGCGAGAACGTCGACACTTCGAACTGCGTAGCCGTCGATCGCGGCCTGGTCGAAGCCTGGCAGTGGCCGTTCGGTCACCACTTCTTCGGCGCACAGCAATCCCTGTGCCTCGGAGATCGCCACCCGGACCGGCCGGGGCGCCACCGCGGCAGCAGTCACTCTCGACTGCTGCTCCTCAACCGAGCGCATGTGGTTCCTCGTCCTCCCGACCCTGTCGACCCGACCGCGTACTGCTGACGTCTACTCGCCGGCCGGCTTCAGCCGCTCGACCAGCCATTCGCGCAGCGAGGGGCCGTACTCCTCGCTGTTCAACGCAAAGTCAACCGCAGCACGCAGGTAGCCGCCGGGATTTCCCAGATCGTGTCGAGATCCGCGGTGGACGACGACATGCACCGGGTGTCCCTCGGCGATCAGCAATGCGATCGCATCGGTGAGCTGCAACTCACCACCCGCACCGGGAGTGATCCGGCGCAGCGCGTCGAAGATCGCACGATCGAGCAGGTAGCGACCGGCCGCGGCGAACGTGGAGGGAGCGTCCTCCATCGCAGGCTTCTCCACCATGCCGACGACCTTCAGGACATCCGGGTTGGTGGCATCCGGGACGGTCTCGACGTCGAACACGCCGTAGGCGCTGACCTGGTCCTTCGGTACGTCGATCGCGCACAGCACCGAACCACCGCGCTTCGCACGAACCCGCGACATCGTCTCGAGTACGCCGCGCGGCATCACGAGATCGTCGGGCAGCAGGACGGCGATCGCATCCTCGTCGTCGTCGAGGACGGCCTCGGCACACCCGACGGCATGCCCGAGCCCGAGCGGCTCCTCCTGCACGACGGAATCGACCTCGAGCAGGCCCGGAGCCTTCCGCACCTTCTCGAGCAGGTGGTACTTGCCACTGGCTTCGAGCTTGCTCTCGAGCACCAGGTCCTCGACGAAGTGAGCAACGACACCGTCCTTGCCCGGCGAGGTCACGATGACCAGTCGGTTCGCTCCGGAGTCGGCCGCCTCCCCCGCCACCAATTCGATGCCCGGGGTGTCGACCACCGGGAGTAACTCCTTCGGAACAGTCTTCGTGGCAGGTAGGAACCGCGTTCCCATCCCTGCAGCGGGCACAACCGCCGTCCGAAAGCACCTGTTGTCGTTGGTGACGGCATCTGTCATAACTCACCACCCTATCCACCGGCCCCCGCGGCCGGTCGCACGATCCTAAGGTGGCGATCATGAAATCGCTGTCCAAGACCGAATGGCGGAGCCACATCCTCCGGGAACGCCGAGCCGTGGACGACCGAACCCGAGTCTCGGAGGACGCGTCCTTGGTCTCGTTCGTCACATCCGCCGTGTCGACTCTGGCAGGGGCACGACCCGATCTCACGGTGTGCGCGTATGTCCCCGTCGGCACGGAGCCCGGGTCCGTCGACATGCTCGAGGCCCTCCGGCAGGCGGGATCGCGAGTGCTGGTGCCGGTCACCGGCGACCCCGGCCCCCTTGCGTGGGCCGAGTTCACCGGCCGCGACCACCTCGTCGCGGCCGGCTACGGGCTCCGCGAACCGAACGGCCCCGTTCTGCCGTCGGCCGAGGTCGGCGCCGCTTCGGTGGTGTTCATACCTGCGTTGGCAGTGGACGAGCACGGTGTCCGACTCGGTCGCGGGGCCGGCTTCTACGACCGGACGCTCGGGCTCGCGGATCCCACGGCGGCGTTGGTCGCCGTGGTCCGGGACAGCGAACTGGTCGCCGGACTGCCCGCCGATCCGCACGATGTCGCGATGGGGTGGGCGCTCACGCCGGGGCGTGGCCTGGTGCGCCTCGCCGCGCGCGATACCGAGGATCCGGGGGCTGCGCAGGAATAGGCATCTGGTTCGCACTGTTGGCACTGTCGACTGTAGAGTGCCAACACCTGCGGTTTGACTACACAATGCGGAGGAACCCAGTGCCCACCTATTCGTACGCCTGCACCGAATGTGACAACCGGTTCGACATCGTGCAGTCGTTCACCGACGACACCCTGACCGTGTGCCCGGAGTGCTCCGGCAAGCTCCGCAAGCTGTTCAACTCGGTCGGCATCGTCTTCAAGGGCAGTGGCTTCTACCGCACCGACAGCCGCGGCGGATCGAGCACGGCGAGCGAGCCCGCAAAGAAGTCCGAGTCTTCCTCGACTTCGTCGTCCTCGGCTGCGCCCGCGCCGTCCAGCGCCCCCGCCGCCGCCAGCTGACCAGGGGGCGGTCTGTCCACAGCCCGCCGCTCATCCACAGGCGGGCTCGCGTCGCCGTCGTGACGGGATCGGGTCTCCGCACCCCGGCCTAGCCTTCCGTCATGCTGACCATCCCGTTTCGCCGACGCGTGTCCGACCGCAACGGACCGCTGGCCCCGACGCTCGGTGACCGACTCGGCCGGATGACGCGTCCGGGCTGGGCACGAACCGACGCCGCGCGGCGCACCACCGCGGTGGTGCTCGTCGTCGCCGCGGGGATACTCCTGGTCCGAGGCAATCCCGATGATGTCGGTGAACCTGTCGTCGTCGCTGCCCGGGACCTCACACCCGGCCAAGTCCTGTCCGACGCAGACCTGCGCACGGTCGATCGCTCCGGAGCCGACACCCCCGCAGGCTCCGTCCCCGCACCGGATGCCGCACTCGGACGCACGGTGTCGTCGCCCGTCCGAGAGGGCGAGATCCTCACCGATGTCCGACTCCTGGGTCCCCGCCTCGCGGAGGCCGCCGTCGGATCCGCCGACGCACGGATCGTGCCCGTGCGACTGTCCGACTCCGGACTCGCCGCGCTCATCCGTGAAGGCGACCGGGTGGACGTCCTCACCGTCGACCAGTCGCGGCAGACCACCGACTCACGACCACCCTCGGCAGAGATCCTGGCCTCCGGCGCCACCGTCGTCCTGGTGTCCCCGGAGCGGTCATCGGGAACCGAGCGACGGGATCGCGTCGTGATGTTGGCGCTTCCGGCCCCCGCGGCGGGCGCGGTCGCCGCGGCGTCGCTGACCGATGCGATCACCGTGACGCTGCACTAGAGGCGCACGGCGCGCCGGTCCCGGCCTCTCTGAACTAGTCTCGACACGACCTCGAGACACCGACATCAGAGGGGATCCATATGCTGAAGGGGTTCAAGGACTTCCTGCTCCGAGGAAACGTTCTGGATCTTGCCGTCGCCGTTGTCGTCGGCGCGGCGTTCACGGCGATCGTGACCGCGTTCACCAACAACATCATCAATCCGCTCGTGGCCGCAGTCGGCGGATCCGACGAACTGGGCTGGGGCCGGGAGATCATCCCCGGCAACGACGCGACGTTCGTCGACGTCGGCGCCGTGGTGACCGCGATCATCAACTTCGTCATCATCGCCGCCGTCGTGTACTTCGTGCTGATCGTGCCGGCGAACGCCGTCAAGGCTCGCTTCGCGACGGAGAAAGAGGACACGAAGGCCAGCGAGGCCGATCTCCTCATCCAGATCCGCGACATCCTCGCCGAGGGACGGATCGGTGAGGCAGCCGACTCGATCGATCCGGACGGCAAGCACTCCCGCGTCCCGGAATAGCCCGTTCCGACCCGTTCCGTCCTGTTTCCCTGGGAAACGCGACAGCACCATCATCACCACTCGAGCCCGCCCGGACATAACCGGGCGGGCTCGAGTGCTGTCAGCGAACCCCGTTGGAAGTCAGGCGATTCGGAGCGCTCAGAGAACCCAGGGCTTGCCGAACGTGGTGACGACGTCGCCGGCAGCGCTCTTGACCGTCACGTACGGCCGGATCGTCACAGGACCGACGACGCCCGTGGCACTGCCGTGAGCATTCGCGAACTGGATCTCGGTGGCCGCGCCGTCGAACTTGCCCTTGGCAACCTCGACGGTCTTCACTCCCCCGCCCGGTGCGAGCTCGAGATCCAGGCTCGGACCGAACGCGACCGACACGCCCGCACCACTCGCCTCGAGCTTGGGGACGAAGTTCATCTCGAGCTTGCCGCCCAGCGAGACCGGGTACGCGACCTGGTAGCCGGCGACGATCTCGCTGCCCTCGTACTTGTCGGCGCCGGAACCCTCGATCTTCGCGGCGGCCCTAAATCCGAACGGCCACCGGGATCACTCCAATTTCGCCGAAAGCACTCGGCCTTCGGCATTTCCGAGCGGATCCCGGCCGAGATTAGACGGACCGGTCGCCAGACCCCCAGACGCCAGTTCCCGTCGAAACGGGTTCACCATACGAACATTTGAACCGGTCAGTTTGTAAAGGCGCAGTTCGACGGCGTAGCCAATCCCTTCGGACCAAGATCGCTATGGTGCATCACCCCCTCAACTGGGAAGGGGCCCGAAATCACGCTGCGCATTGCGTGTGAGCTGATCCGGCGGCCGACGACCGATGCAACGCGGAACGCTCACCGTGCACACGAGAATGCGCCGGGTATGCGTGATGAATCACACATACCCGGCGCATTACGGACTATTCCGAAAACAATCTATTGATTGAACTGAAGGTGGCGCGTCAGCCGTGGTGAGGGGGTACCTGACGCCGCAGCCATTCGTCCTGACCACCACTCGACGTCGAGGCCCCGTCGGAGGACCGTTCGTCCGAAGTCTGCTCGGGCAGCACGGTACCGAAGATGGCCTCGAGTCGGGCCCGGTCGACTCGCGACCGCCCACGAGGCCCCGACGTGGCCTTCTCCTCCGACGTCGACCCGGTATCCGTCTCGTCCGACATGGCTGGGGTGTGCACCCTTCCTACTCGTCGATGCTCGACAGCTGCCCGATGACGTGGCTAGCCAACGGAGTCAGCGTCGCCATCCCGTCGCGCACCGCGGCCCGCGAGGACGCGAGATTGACCACGAGGGTGCTGCCGGAGATCCCGACGAGTCCCCGCGAGATGACCGCATCCACAGCGCCCGCCGCGAGCCCGGAGGACCGCAGCGCCTCACTGATTCCCGGCAGCTCCCGGTCGAGGACCTCGGCGGTGGCGTCCGGCGTCACGTCACGCGGCGAGACGCCCGTCCCGCCGACCGAGATCACCAGGTCGACACCACCGATCACCGCGGTGTTGAGAGCGTTGCGGATCTCCACCTCGTCGGCGGTCACGGCAATCGTGGCATCCACCAGGAATCCGGCTTCGGTGAGCAGTTCGGTGACGAGCGGCCCCGTCGAGTCGACATCGCCGTGTGCGGTCCGATCGTCGACGATCACGACCAGCGCTCGTCCGGCCAACGGTGCTTCGAGTTCCATGGTCCCTACCGTAATGGCCGCATCCGAGTCAGTCGGGACCCGGCGGAGAATCCGTGTCAGCACCGGACGGTTTCCGGTCATCATCATCGTCCACCCGTGGTCGGCGCGGTGCCGAGCTGGACGTCGACCGTCTTCGAGTTACCCGAGGCGTCCTGATACGTCACGGTCACCTTGTCACCGGGCGCGTGGGAGCGGATCGCCGCGATCAGCGAGTCTCCACTCGTGATGATCCGGTCGTCGACCTTGGTGACGACGACACCCTTGGGGATGCCCGCCTTCTCGGCCGGGCCGCCCGCGGTGACGTCGACGACAGTCGCGCCGCCCGTGGACTCCTTGGCCGAGACCTGCACGCCGATGATCGCCTGCGTGGCCTTGCCCGTCTTGACCAGTTCGTCCGCGATACGGCGCGCCTGGTCGACGGGGATCGCGAAGCCGAGGCCGATCGAGCCACCCTGGCCGCCGGCGGTCGCGATCGCGGTGTTGATGCCGACGAGCTGGCCGTCCATGTTCACGAGCGCGCCGCCCGAGTTGCCGGGGTTGATCGCGGCGTCGGTCTGGATGGCGTCGATGACGGTGTTCTGGTTGCCCGTCTCACCGGTGGTCGACACCGGCCGGTCGAGCGCCGAGACGATACCGGAGGTGACGGTGCCCGCGAGTCCGAGCGGCGAACCGATCGCGACGACCTGCTCACCCACCTGAATGTTCTCGGAGGTGCCCAGTTCGACGGGGGTCAGACCCGACTTGCCGTCCGCCTTGATGACCGCGATGTCCGAGGTCGGGTCGGTGCCGACCAGCGTGGCCGGCGCGGTGGTCCCGTCGGCGAACGCGACCAGCAGCTTGCCGTCCGGCCCGCCACCGGCGACCACGTGGTTGTTGGTCATGATCAGGCCGTCGGACGAGATGACGACGCCCGAGCCCTCGCCCTCGCCGCGGGTTCCGGCCACCTGGATCTGCACCACGCTCGGCAGCACCTTGTTCGCGACCGCCTCGACCGAACCCGCCGGCGCATTGGACGCCGGACTGGTCTCGGGCTTGGGGACGTCGAGCGCATTCGAGACCGGAGCATTGCTGCCACCGTTCGACGACGTCGCGATCGACCCGACCGCCCCGCCGATGCCGCCGCTCACCAGCGCGAGGGCGATTGCGCCGGCGACCAGCGCGGACCGACCCGACTTGCGCGGCTCGGTGTGCGACGGCGCCCCGGTCGTGGGCAGCGTGCCCGTCGTGCCGATGCCCGGAATCTGCTCGGTGGGCTGGTAACCGGCCTGGTATCCGTGCTGGGGGTAGCCCGAGCCGGGTTGTCCTGCGCCCTGGTAGCCCTGGTTCTGGGGGTTCTGGGAGTAGTAGCCGCCACCCGAACGCCACTGGTCCTGCGGGCCGGGCTGGTGTCCGGCCTGGTAGGGCGCACCCTGCTGGGGATCGCCGTGTCGGGGAGTTCCCTGGTTGGGATTGGTTTCGCCGTGGGGGTTACGGTCGTCGGTCATCGCACCGCCTTCATTCGTGACCGCCGGGGATGGGGCGGTCGCAGTGTCTCGATCGGTGGTCGATCCGCTGCCACAGAAGCCGTGAGGGAAACTGCAGCGGCGATCCGACTCACCGAGATCCCGGATCCGGTCCGGTCGCTGAATCCAGATTGCCCGGCACGGCTGAGAAGCCGCTGAGACGCTGCTTTCAGTTTCCCGTGTTCCTGACGAAGTGGCCAGGATCACATCCCGGACGTTCGGATCAGCGGCTGTCGGCCTCGGGTTCGCCCGGCAGGACGATTCGGATACGGGCACCGCCTCGGTCGGACGTCTCCACCGCGATGGTGCCGCCGTGCTTGACGACCACCTGCCGGACGATCGCCAGGCCGAGACCCGATCCGGGCATCGAACGTGACGCCGTCGACCGGTAGAACCGTTCGAAGACCAACTCCCGATCCTCGAACGGGATGCCGGGGCCAGCGTCGTCGACGACGAGTTCGAGCAGGCGGTCACCGATCTGTCGCATCGTGACCTGCACACGCTCCCCCGTCGGACTCCACTTCGCGGCGTTGTCCAGGACGTTGAGGACGGCCCGCGAGAGCCCGGCCTGGTCGCCGTAGATGAACCACGGAGTGGTGACGGCCTCGAAGTCGATCTCGTTCCGTCGGCGACGGGCCTTCTCGAGGGACCGCTCCACGACCTCGCTGAGATCGACCAGCTCGAAGACGGTCTCGGGGGCATCCTCGCGCGCGAGATCCACCAGGTCCCCGACGAGCGTGGAGAGCTCCTCGATCTGGGCTACGACGTCGGCGCGCAGGTCCGCCATGTCCTCGGCCGGAATGCTCGGCGCCCCCGGGCGACTCGATGCGATGAGCAGTTCCATGTTGGTCCGCAACGAGGTGAGCGGGGTACGCAGCTCGTGTCCGGCGTCGGCCACGAGCCGACTCTGCCGGACCCGTGATTCCGCGAGGGCGCGCAGCATCGTGTTGAAACTGGTTGTCAGGCGAGCCAGTTCGTCGTTGCCGGTGACCGGAATCGGGGTGAGATCGTCGGTGCGGGCCACGCGTTCGGTCGCTGCGGTCAGTCGTCCGATGGGTCTCAGACCCGTTCGGCCCACTGTCGTGCCGGCCGCCGCGGCGAGGACGACGCCGCATCCACCCACCACGAACAGCACCCAGGCGAGCCGGTCCAGCACGTCCTCGGTCGGCTCGAGCCGCTGCGCGATCACCAGGGTGCTGCCGTCACGCGTGCGCTCGGCGAGCACCCGGTTGCCCTCGACGGTGCGCAGCGAGAAGTCGCGCTGTCCTCGGGCAACCGCCATCTCGGCCGGGCCGATCGGAACCACCGAGCCGGGCGGGATGTACTTGTTCAGGTCCGAAAAGATCAGCGCCACACTGATATCGCTGGTGTATAGCGTCGCGCCAGCGATGTACCGCGGGTCGAAGGTGATGAGGTCGTTGTCGACGATCGCGGATGCCCGCGAACGCAGCTGGTTGTCGACGTCGGCGTACAGGGCGCGCGAGACCACGGCATACGCCGCCAGCGCCATGACGGCGACCGCGACGGCCACGACGGACGCCGCGAGCAACGTCACGCGCCACCGCAGGGACACCGACCGGGTGAGCGGCATCGGTGGCCGCATCTCGTGCCGGGGTGGGGGCATGGGACCGATCTGCGGACCGGTCGGGTTCGGGTCGGCGCCCGCGCGCCCGAAGGGGGTGACCATCACGGAGGAGTCTCCCGCAGCACGTATCCGACGCCGCGGACCGTGTGGATCAGTCGGGGCTCGCCCTCGGCTTCGGTCTTCCGACGCAGGTAACCGACGTACACCTCGAGCGCGTTCCCCGACGTCGGGAAGTCGTATCCCCACACCTCTTCCAGGATGCGGCTGCGGGAGAGCACCCGCCGGGGGTTCGCCATGAGCATCTCGAGGAGCGCGAACTCGGTGCGCGTGAGACTGATCGACCGACCGGCGCGGGTCACCTCGCGGGTGACGGGGTCCAGGGTCAGATCCTCGAACGTCATCGCCTCGGAATCCTCACCGGCAGCCGGGGACGCGCGGCGCAGCAGGGCCCGCAGCCGAGCCAGCAACTCCTCGAGCGCGAACGGCTTGGGCAGGTAGTCGTCGGCACCCGCGTCGAGGCCGGCCACCCGCTCCGACACCGAATCGCGCGCCGTGAGAACGAGAATCGGAAGATCGTCACCCGTGCTTCGCAGGCGCCGGCACACTTCCAATCCGTCGAGTCTCGGCATCATGACGTCGAGCACCAGGGCGTCGGGACGCGATGCGGACACCTTCTCGAGCGCATCCACGCCGTCGACGGCGAGATCGACCGTGTACCCGTTGAAGCTCAGGGAACGCCGCAGTGACTCCCGAACAGCCCGGTCGTCGTCGACCACCAAAATGCGCATGCGGCCATTTTGGCCCCACCGACTGAGATCCCGCTGAGAGGATCCCGTTCACCAGACCGGCGTGTCGCGTCAGTCACGCGGCAGCCTCGGTCCCGGCAGGCTCCAGTGCCGCCACAACGCTGCCAACCGAACGGTCGTCGCGACCACGGTGCCGACCACCAACGCGGTGTTGCCGGTCAGGCCCGCCTCGGACCCGGCGACCACCAGCGTCGCACCGAGCAGCGCGGGAATCGCGTAGAAGTCGCGGTGCAGCAGCAACGGCACCTCGTTGACGAGCACGTCGCGCAGGATGCCGCCGCCGATGGCCGCGGTCGCACCGATCAGCACGGATGCGAGGGCACCGGCGCCCGCCCCGAGCGCGATCGTCGCACCCGTGCTCGCGAACAGTCCCATCCCCAGCGCGTCGAGCACGAGGATCTCGCGTCGCAGCCGCCCGATCGCCGAATGCACGAAGAACACGATCACTGACGTCGCCGCCGCGGTCCCGAACAGCGGCCAACTCGTGAGTGACGTCGGCGGGTGGATGCCGAGCAGCACGTCGCGCACGATGCCGCCGCCGATGCCGGTGAACACGCCGACGACACAGACCCCGAAGACGTCGAACCGCTTGGTCACCCCGACCAGCGCGCCGGACGCGGCGAACACGGCGACGCCCGCGAGCTCGAGGATCTTCAGCAGCACGCGGACAGCGTCGCACGGACCGGCGCGCCAGGGGTCACAGTCGGCCGGGATCGATCCGGCCGAGCCGGACCGCACGGACCAGACGTCGGGGGACGCGATGAGTCCGGCCGTCGACGGTCACCGTCACCAGGTCCGGGGCGATCGCCTTCCACCGGGACCGTCGGCTGCGGGTGTTGGCACGCGACATGCGCCGCTTGGGTACCGCCATCGTTCAGCCCTCCCAGGGTCCGCGGCCGATACGGCGGCCGAACCGCCGCTCGAACTTCTCGACCCGCCCCTGCCGATCGACCAGACGACTCGTGCCGGTCCAGAAGGGATGCGAATCGCTCGTGACGTCGACGACGACGAGCGGCCGGACGGTGCCGTCGACCCATTCGACGGTGTGGTCGGTCGCCGCAGTCGATCGGGTGAGGAAGGCATGCCCGGTCGTCGAGTCCTGGAAGACCACCGGCCGGTACTCGGGGTGGATGCCTGGTTTCATCGCTTCGTTTCTCCGTTCGTGTTTCGGTGTTCGGCGCTTCGGTGGTCGGCGCTTCGTTGTTCGGTTCCGAGGCCCGCGCCGGCGATCCGACCGACCGGATCGGGGTCCGCGCACGGGTCCTCGTGGAACTCCCCGAACGGGTCTTCCCACGTGGACCATGCCGACTCGTCGGCCAGCTCCCACTCGGTGAGCAGCGCCCAGTCGAGGGCGCGCGTCACCGCGTCCGGGTCGGCGTCGTGTACGAGCACCACGAGCGAGGTGTCCCGGTCGCCGAACCGCTCGTCCCAGCCCAGCGCCGCCATCGCACGCCGTTCGTCGTCGGCGGCCGCGAGTTCGTCCTCCGTCATCGCGGCCAGCCAACGGTCCGCACTCGCCACGCGTAGGCCCCCACCGGCGGATTCGAGCCAGAGCGCGACGTCGGATCGGGTCGCGAGCCACATGCGCCCACGCGCCGTGACGACACCGTCGAGCAGGACGTCGATCGCCTCGTGCAGCCGCCCGGGATGAAAGGGACGTCGGGCCGTGAACTCGACGAGTGACACCCCGTGCTCGGCGTGCAGTGGCGGGCCACCCCGCAACAGCGGCGCGTGCGTGCCGAAGATCCGGCCACGTCGGGCGTCCGCCGGGATGAGCGGCAGCAACGCAGATGCGTCGGGCGTCCCGGAGATCGGCGCACCCGGTGCGAGACGGGCGAGGACTGCACGCAGCCGGTGCGACAGCCACGGCTCGCCGGTGTCGTCGTCGACCACGAGCGCGTCAGCGAACGCCACCTGCCCGACCGCCACCTGGGCCACGGTCCGGTCATCGTCGAGGTCGTCGTCGCCGGTGGCGGCAAGCCACCACTCCCCGGCGTCTAGGCACGTCACAACCGCATCCACGCGTACGTCGCGGACCGCGGGCCCGTCGAGTTGTCCGACCACGCCGACCACCGGGACGTGTTCGATCGCCCAACACACCGCCTCCGGTTCCAGTGCGTGGTCGAGCTCGAGCACGATCCGGTCCACCGAACTGCGCGCGTGGAGACGGCGCAACAGCGGCAACAGGTCGTGACGCAGCGTGCACGACACGCACCCGTGCGCGAGCTCGAGGATCTCGGTCCGCACCTCGGGGGCCTCGACCGATCCAGTCGTCACGGTGCGGCGGACCACCCCCTCGCGGAGCTGCCCGAGGTCGTGATGGATCACGACCGTGCCCACCCGACCGTCACCCAGCAGCGAGAGGGCCGTCCGATGGACCGGCCCGCTCCAGCCCGCGACGAGAACCAACGGTGTGCGGCCGTCCGGCACGTCAGCCACAGCCACCCCTTTCGAAAACGATTGTCATTACCGATTCACGAGGCTACACTTCGATCGCGCTTGTCGACAATCGTTTTCATTAATCGTTCGAGTTCGGCCCTCATGGACCGGAGAGGAAGTCCCATGCCCGCTCGCTGTCAGGTCACCGGACGCACCCCGGGATTCGGCAGGTCCGTGTCCCATTCGCACCGGCGCACCAGCCGCCGCTGGAACCCCAACATCCAGAAGAAGACGTACTTCGTGCCCAGCCGAGGCCGACGAATCACATTGACGCTGACCCCGAAGGGCATCCGCACCATCGACCGGGACGGCATCGAGGCCGTCGTCGCCCGCATGCGGGCCGCAGGAGAGAAGGTCTGACCATGGCAGGCAACGAGGTCCGCCCCGTCATCAAGCTGGTCTCGACCGCGGGGACCGGATATCGGTACGTCACCCGCAAGAACCGCCGCAACGACCCCGACCGGATGGTGCTGCGGCGCTACGACCCCGTGATCCGTCGGCACGTCGATTTCCGAGAGGAGCGCTGACGCGGTGGCAAAGAAGTCGAAGATCGCACGGAACGAACACCGTAGGGCCGTCGTCGCGCGGTACGCGCCGGTGCGCGCCGAACTGAAGGAGACAATCCGCCGACCGTCCAGCTCGGCCGAGGAACGCGCCGAAGCCCAGTACCGGCTTCGGCAGCTTCCCCGGGACGCGAGTCCGGTAAGATTGCGCAATCGAGACGCTGCGGATGGACGTCCGCGCGGTCACCTGCGGAAGTTCGGTCTGTCCCGCGTGCGGATGCGCGAGATGGCACATCGTGGGGAACTGCCAGGCGTACACAAGTCGAGCTGGTAAGGAAGAGCAATGGCAGTCAAGAGAGCACCGTCGAAGAAGGCGCGCAGCGAACAGGGCCGCCGTCCCAAGAAGAACCCGCTGATCACCGCGGGCGTCGAGACCGTCGACTACAAGGACATCAACCTGCTCCGCACGTTCATCTCCGATCGCGGCAAGATCCGCAGCCGCCGCGTCACGGGCCTCACCCCGCAGCAGCAGCGTCAGGTGGCCGTCGCGGTGAAGAACGCCCGCGAGATGGCACTGCTGCCCTTCACCAGCCGGTAGCACACACGCTCTGCCGAAAGGCCGCGCAGTCGAGGCGACTGTGCGGCCTTTCGTCGTTTCCGGCGTGGTCGCACCGCCGTCCGGGGGCCGCGCTAGATTCTCCGGGTGTCGTTCTCGCTCCGTACCGCCGTTCTCCTCACCGCGACCGCCCTGACCGTGGGTGGTGTCGCAGCCTGCTCGTCCGACTCGTCGACGACCACCGGCGACGGTGGCCGTGCCGATTGCATCACCGACTTCGATGCGAACACCGACTACTTCCCCGACAAGCAGACTGTCGAGTACGCCGAGAACTTCGACATCGAGTACCACAACTCGTACCAGGTGCTCACCGTCCGCCAGCCCGGGCAAGCCGACGAGTCGTACGTGCTCACCCGCTGCGGCGCCCCGAAACCGGAGCTGACCGGCGAGCTCGCCGGCGCTCAGCAGATCGCGACGCCGGTGACCGACCTGTTCGCCGAGTCGACGACCCACCTGCCCAGCCTCGAGGCCCTCGGCAAGCTCGATGCCCTCACCGGCTTCGCGAGCGCCGACTACGTCTACAGCGAGACCGCCCGGGCTCACATCGCCGACGACGACGTCACCCAGTTCGCGACCGCCGGACAGGTGGACGCCGAGGCCGTGGTCGCACAGGGCCCGCAGGCGTTCGTCACCGGCGGTTTCGAGGATCCGGCGTTTCCCGTGATCGAGCGGGCAGGCATCCCGGTCCTCGACAACTACGACTGGCTCGAGACCGATCCGCGGGGCCGCTCCGAGTGGATCAAGTTCTTCGCGGCCCTGACCGGCACGGAGAAGCAGGCCACCGAGACGTTCGACGGGATCGTCACGGACTACGACAAGTACACGACGCTGGCGGCGAACCAGACGCCGGTCTCGATCGTGCCGGGCCTGCCCTACCAGGGTGCGTGGTCGGTGCCGCTCGCGAGCTACTCCAACGAGTTGTACGCGACGGCCCGCATCACCCACCCGTGGATGACCGATCCGGGCACCGGCAGCCTGCAGACCGACCTCGAGACGGTCTTCGCCCGCGCCGGGGACGCACCGGTCGCGATCAGCAACTCCTCCAACAGGACCAAGGCCGAGGCGATCGCCGCGGAGCCGCGGCTCGCCGAGTTCGCGGCCTTCCGCGACGGGCAGGTGTGGACGTCGTCGAAGCGGATCACCGACGCCGGCGCCATCGACATCTACGAGCAGGGCGTCCTGCGCCCCGACCTGGTGCTGGCCGACCTGATCGCGATCGCCCATCCGGACCTGATGCCCGGCCACGAGTTCACCTTCTACAGCCGCCTGCAGTGAACCGCACCGCAGCTGCGCTGACCGCACTGGCCGCGTTCGTCTTCGTCGCGGTCGTGCTCGCGGTGTCGGTGGGTTCGGTGACCATCCCGTTCGGCGCCACCGCGCGGTACCTGTTCACCGGGGATGCGGGCAACGCGCGCTGGACCACGCTCATCGCGGACATCCGCCTCCCCCGCGTCGTCACCGCGGCGTGCGCGGGCGCCGCGCTCGCCGTCGCGGGCCTGCTGATGCAGACGCTGTTCGCGAACCCGCTCGCCGACCCATACATCCTCGGGGTGTCCTCCGGCGCGAGTCTCGGTGTCGCGCTGGTCGTGCTCGGCTCCGGGGCCGGTGCGGGCGTGTTCGCGGCGGTGGCCGGCACCGGACGCCTGGGGATCGCGGCGGCCGCGGCCATCGGCGCGCTCGTGGTGCTGCTCGTGGTGCTGGCGATCTCGCGATGGATCCGATCGGTCGTGACGCTGCTGATCGTCGGCGTCATGGTCGGCTCGGTCACCAGCGCCGTCGTGTCCCTGCTCGTCGCCTTCTCGCAGCCCGCGCAGATGCAGCAGTTCATCCTGTGGAGTCTGGGGTCGTACTCCGGCGCGTCGTGGTCCGATCTGCGCGTGCTGATCCCCGCCGTTGCCGTCGGGATCGTGTTGGCGGCCACCCTGGTGCGCCCGCTCAATGCGATGCTGCTCGGCGAGGACTACGCCAACTCGATGGGCGTGCACCTACTGCGCACCCGCACCGTCGCGATCACGTCCGCCGCACTGCTGGCCGGCGCCGTCACCGCATTCTGCGGGCCCATCGCCTTCCTCGGCATCGCGGTCCCGCATCTCGCGCGCCTCGCGCTCGGCACGTCCGATCACCGGGTGCTGCTGCCCGGCGCCGTTCTGATGGGGGCCGCGGTATCGCTGTTGTGCTCGGTGGTGGCGCAGTTGCCGGGTCGTGACGGGGTGCTGCCCCTCAACGTCGTGACGGCACTGGTCGGGGCGCCGGTCGTGATCCTCGTCCTGATGCGATCGCGGCAGACCAAGGCGGGCATGGCATGACCCTCGTGCTCGACGACGTCACGGTGGGCTACCCCGGGCGGCCACCGCGAGAGATCCTCAGCGGACTGCATCTCACCGCGCATTCCGGGCAGGTCACCGCACTGCTCGGCCCCAACGGCGCCGGCAAGTCGACACTGCTGCGCTCGGTGGCCGGTCTGCAGCGGATCCTCCACGGGTCGGCCCGGCTCGACGACGTCGACATCACGAAGCTGTCTCCGGCCGAGCGGGCCCGTCGAGTCGCGGTGGTCCTCACCGACCGCGTCGACGGTGGACTGCTCACCGGCGGCGAGATCGCCGCACTCGGACGACTCCCCCACCAGGGCTTCGCGTCCCGCCTCAGCTCCGCCGAACGGCAGCTGATCGCCGACAGCCTCGACCGGATGGGCGCCGCAGACCTCACCGACGTCCGCCTCCACGAGATGTCCGACGGCCAGCGCCAGCGGGTGCTGATCGCGCGCGCACTCGTGCAGCGACCGTCACTGCTGGTGCTCGACGAGCCCAGCGCCTTCCTCGACGTCGCAGCCCGCGTGGAACTGTTGGCACTGCTCGAGGAGATCGCCACCGACGCCGGCATCACGGTGCTGCTGTCGACGCACGACGTCGAACTGGTCCTGCGAACCGCACAGCACGTCTGGCTCGCGGCCGGAGACGGCACCGTGGTCGACGGCACCCCCACCGCCCTGATCGACTCGGGCGCGATCCGGCGGGCCTTCGACTCGCGGCGGGTCCGTTTCGACCCCACCGACGGCATCTTCCGGCTCGGCGAAAGCTAAGCGCCCGAACCGTTCTCGGCGTCCGGTCGTGGCGCGATCTCGTGCAGCATCGCATCGGACGTGACCCATTTGCCGGTGCGGACGAGTTCCTCGATCACGAGGTCGAACGCGTCGACGAGCCACTCGTGCCGGGCCTCGACGAGCGCGACGTCTCCGCCGGCCTGTTCCTCGAAGAAGCGCACCAGCCAGATATCCTGGGCGTCCGGGTCGTTGTTCAGACCGTGCTCGGAATTGGTGGCCAGCACGTACATGCTGAAGGCGAAGTCGACGCGGATCGCGTACTCGCCGCCGATGTTGACGACGCTGGTCGGCCGATGCGTCGCAGCCGCCAACGCAGTCATCGCGTCGGCGTAACGGTCGGAGTATTCCTGCGTGCGTGGCACTGGCGATCGTCCTTCGGGTAGGTGCAACTTCAGACGAGGTGCAAACTGAACGCTACACAGCCGACCCGATCGCCTCGACGGCCGACCGCAGACGTGCGTTCTCGGCCGTCAACTTCTCCTGCTCGTCCTCGAGCTCGAGAATGCGCCCGATGCCGGTGAGATTCACACCGAGGGAGACCAGTTCGCTGATCCGAGCGAGTCGATGCAGGTCGTCCTCGCTGTAGCGGCGGGTACCGCCACCGGTGCGCGAAGGTGCGATCAAGCCGCGACTCTCGTACAGACGCAACGTCTGCGGGCCGATACCGGCCAGTTCGGATGTCACCGAGATGCCGTACACACCACGCTTCGACCGGGTCGATTCATCCGGCGATTGGATTCCCACGCGACGAACGGTATCAGCTTCGCCCACAAGGAATCTGAGGTGGTTCGCATAGCTAACTTGCATGCGCGAGGTCAGAGCAACAGGTACGGGTGATAAAAAAACCGACCGGTCTTGTATTTTCTTGTCCGGCTGTTTACGCTCAGCAAAGTCGTTCAACTGTTCAGCACATGGACGAGGGGGCGACGCCTGTACCCATGGGGGGATCACAGGGGGTGGCGTCGTAATTTTTCGACAGCGACGACGCCGCATCGACTAATGACATCCCGGACCGGCCTTCGGCCGCATCCGACCGGGGCGTCGAACCATGTCCACTACTCCCACAGAGGTGAGTGAAGTATGTCCAAGAACGCATTCCGCATCGGATCCGCTGCGGCGATCCTCGGCGCCGCCGCCCTCGTCGCACCCGCCCTCGCCGGCGCCTCGTCGACCGGATCGCTCGGCTCCACCGGATCGCTCGGCTCGAGCGAGGCGCCGGAAGGAATCGCCTGCGCAGAGCTGTCGACCGCGACCGCCCCCAACGGCTGGGGAATCCCGTTCGACGACGAGAAGAGGCAGATTGCCTACCACTCCGCCGAGAAGGTCCTCGACGACGACGGCTCGCTGAAGCTCGAGGTCAACGGCCCCGCCGACCGGTCGGTCAGCTACCACGAGGCCGGGGGCGTCAAGCTGTCCGACGCCGTCAAGCACGAGATCGGTTTCTCCGAGCGCGCCGAGAACCCGACGGCCGCGTTCCAGCTCCGGCTGACCGGGACCAGCGAGAACACGAGTTTCGCGAACGGCTTCACGACCCTGGTCTGGGTCCCGGACGCCGGCGCTGTCGACACGTCCAACGGCGGCACCCACGTGAACCTGCAGGACGGCAAGTGGTGGAGCACGAAGAGCATCGCCGGCGCCAAGGACCGCGCGCTGGTGCCGCTCGCCGAGATCGCCGCGGCCAACCCGAACGCGGTCGTCGACCACTACGGCGTGAGCATCGGCCGCGGATCCGAGGCGACCTCGACGTTGGTCGACGCCGTGAAGTTCAACGGCTGCACCACGAACTTCGCGCTCGAGGATCCGGCGCCGAGCACGTCCGGGTCCCTGGGCTCGCTGGACACGGGCTCGCTCGGCTCCCTGGGGTCGACCAGCACCGGCTCGCTCGGCTCGCTGGACCTCGGCTCGCTGAACACCGGCTCGCTCGGTTCCTGATCCGAGATCTCGGCACGAGCCCCCACCTCGTCGGCGCGCCGACGAGGTGGGGGCTCGGTTGTCGTGTCGCAGACCGGCGAATCGGTGACTCGACGGGCGGACGCACGACCGGCGATTAGCGGCGGTAAGCTTCTCGAACTGGGTTGATCATGCAGGTCGGCGCCACAATTGAAGCGAAGGATGTAGGCGTGTCGGGCGTGGTGGCAGGGTTCACGGTCATCTTCGTCGTCATCGCTATCGGGTTCTTCCTGGGGCGCACCGGCACGCTCGGCGAGCACGGGCAGTTCGTCCTCAGCCGACTGGTGTTCTTCGTCGCGACACCGGCGCTGCTGTTCGACACCCTCGCCAACTCCGACCTGTCGGTGGTCTTCTCGCCGACCCTCGCGGTGGCCGCGGCCACGGCATTCGCGGTCGCGGGCATCTATCTCGTCATCGCGAGGCTGTGGCTACGCAGACCGCTTCCCGAACTGACGGTCGGCGCGCTCGCGTCGTCGTACGTGAACTCGGCGAACCTCGGCATTCCCATCGCGGTGTTCGTCCTCGGCGACGCGTCGTTCGTCGCACCCCTGCTGCTGTTCCAGATCATGATCTTCTCGCCGATCGCCCTGACGGTTCTCGACGTCAGCACGATGCGCGAGGGCAGCTCCCGGCTCGAGACGATCACCGCGCCGTTCAAGAACCCGATCGTGCTGGCCGGCGCCGCCGGACTGGCTGTCGCGGTGTCGAACTGGACGCCCCCGGAGGCACTGATGCAGCCGTTCCGGCTCATCGGCGGCGCCTCGGTCCCCGGCGCGCTGCTCGCGTTCGGGCTGTCGCTGTACGGCGTGCGCGTGCTCGAGAAGGGTGCGAGTCCGCGCCGCGATGTGGCACTCGCGTCGGTCCTCAAGATCTGCGTACAACCGGTCCTCGCGTACGTGATGGCCCGCTTCCTGCTGGGCCTCGACGGGCACGAGCTGTTCGCGATCGTGGTCGTCTCCACCCTGCCGACCGCGCAGAACGTCTTCGTCTATGCGAGCCGCTACCAACGCGGCATGGTCCTGGCCCGCGACGCCGCCTTCGTCACCACCCTCGCGTCGATTCCCGCGATCGCCCTCGTGGCAGCGCTGTTGACCTGACGCCCGCAGCGTCACTCGATGCAATCGAAGTCGGCGGTCCACACCCGTTGCAGCATGTGCCAGTCGGCCGGGTGCGCGGCGATGCCTGCGGCGAAGCGGTCTGCCAATGCCTGTGTCGTGCACTGCACCCCGCCGACGGTGTCGACCGGGGCACCGACGTGGAAGCCCCAGCCGTCCGGGGTGAACCAGCAGTTCACCGGCAGCAGTGGTGCGCCGGTGTCGATCGCGAGCCGGGCCGGGCCGGCCGGCATCCGGGCGGATTCGCCGAAGAAGGAGACCGGCACGCCCGTGCCGGTCACGTCGCGTTCGGCGAGCAGCCCGACGATCCGCCCCTGCCGCAGCCGCGCGGTCAGCTGCTCGATCGGCGGCGTCTCGGTGCCGGTGAGCGGGATGATCTCGAAACCCAACTGCTCACGGAACCGGACGAAGCGCTTGAACAGTGATTCCGGACGGAGCCGCTCGGCGACGACGACGGGAGGGCCCACCCGCTGCGCCACCCATACTCCCGCCAGGTCCCAGTTGCCGCTGTGCGGTAGGGCCAGCACCGCCCCGCTGCCACACGCGACCGCCTCGTGGATGTGTTCGAGCCCGGTGGCCGAGGATTCGATGCTCTCGGCCAACCGCACCGGATCCATCGACGGCAGCCGGAAGGCTTCGCACCAGTAGCGGGCGTAGGAGCGCAGGCTCGCGTGCACGAGGTCGTCGGGCACCTGCGCCGGCGTGGCGGACAGCACCCGGGCCAGATTGCGCCGCAACTGATCCGGACCTCCGTTGCGGGCCGCGCGATCGGCCGCAGCGTCGAACAGGCGCCTCGCCCACCGCTGGGGCAGGGCGCGCACCAGGCGCCAACCGGCCGCGTACCCGAGATCCCAGGCTCGATCCTTCGGCTTCATTGATCACCACCGGCGTCGTCGGCCGCGTCGGGACGACGATGCGGCGCTGCTGGCCACCGTACGACACGCCACCACCGTCGCGCCGGAGATGACGGCGGGTTCCTCGAGATGACCGAACAGGCTCGGTGCCACCCGCACCATTGACACGCAAGTAACCACTTGCCTATCGTTCGGTTGTGGGTGATCTGTTCAAGGCTCTGGCAGACCCGACGCGGCGCGCGATTCTCGACGAACTCGTCGACCGTGACGGGCAGACACTCTTCGAGCTGTGCGCCCGCCTCGTCACCAAGTACGGGCTCGGGTCGTCCCGGCAGGCCGTCTCGCAGCACCTCGCGGTCCTCGAGGACGCCGGACTGCTCCACACCCGCCGGGAAGGCCGCTACAAGTTCCACCATCTCGACACCACTCCCCTGCGGGCCATCGCCGACCGGTGGCCCGTACCCGACCCGGACCGCGACAGGAAAGGACAGGCACCGTGAAGATTCACCTGACCAGCGTGCACGTCAACGACCAGGACAAGGCGCTGGCGTTCTACACCGACATCCTCGGCTTCGTGAAGAAGCACGAGGTCCCGCTGGGCGAGCACAAGTGGCTCACCGTCGTCTCCTCGGACGCGCCGGACGGCACCGAACTGGTCCTCGAGCCCGACGCGCATCCCGCCGCCCAGGCCTACATGAGGGCACTCGTCGCCGACGGTATCCCGATCACGTCCTTCGGCGTCGACGACGTGCAGGCCGAGTACGAACGGCTGACGGCGCTGGGTGTGGTGTTCACCCAGGCTCCGTTGCAGATGGGTCCGGTCACCACCGCGGTGTTCGACGACACCTGCGGCAACCTGATCCAGATCGCGAGTCAGGCCTGAGCCGGATCACCGCTGTGGTCGGCGCATCCGCATGTAGTCGCTGACCACTGCCGCGCCGAGGCCGTCGAGGTCCGGAGCCACCACCCGGCCGCCGACCCGCTGCGCCATCCGGTCGACGACGCGGGCCAGGCCTGGGTCGTCGCCGAGGCGGAAGATCGTCACCTGCGCGCCCAGGCGGGCAAGGGTGTCGAGTTCGCGCACCGTCAGTCCCAGGGTCCGCACGCTCGGCGGATAGTCGAAGAACGCCTGCCCGTCGGGCTCGAGGTGCGCGGTGGGCTCGCCGTCGGTGACGATGAGCACGACGGGCTGTGCGTTGGGATGCCGGCGCAGGTGCCGGGCCGCGAGCAGCAGCGCGTGGTGCAGGTTCGTGCCCTGATCCCACGCTCCGTCGAGGCCGGCCAACTCCGGCGCGGTCAGTACCTCGGCGTGCCGCCCGAAACCGATGAGCTGCAACGCATCCCCGCGGAACCTCGTCGTCACCAGATGGTTGAGAGCCAGCGCGGTACGTTTCATCGGCACCCAGCGGCCGTCCATCACCATCGAGAACGACGTGTCCACCAGCAGCGCCACCGCCGCCTGCGCACGCTGCTCGGTCTCGGCGATCTCGACGTCGGACACCGACATCCGAACCGGCACCCGGCCCGGATCGCGCAGCACCGCGTTGGTGAGCGTGCGGGTGACGTCCCACGGCTCGGTGTCCCCGAACTCCCACGGCCGCGACGCCCCGGTCGGCTCGCCCATCGCCCCCGCGCGACGGGTCTCCCGCTGACCACCGCGGTGCGACAGCCGACCCGCGACGTCGCGCAGCGCGGTCTGCCCCAACTGCCGCATCGCCTTCGGCGACAGCCGCCACTGGCCGTCCGGTGCACGGTCGAAGAAGCCCTGCTGCTGCAGTGCCCGCTCGAGATCGGCGAGTGTCTTCGCGTCGGCGACGGCCTCGTCGCCGAGTTGCCGGGCCAATGCCTCGGTGTCGATGTCGTCGAGCTGGGCACCCGGATACTGTTGCGACAGTTGATCGGACAGTCGCTCGAGCTCCGCGACGTCCGCGAGGGCGGACGTGCCCTCCCCCAACCCCATACCGTCGTCCCCGCGGAACTTCTCGCTGCCGGTCCAGTCCTCGCCGGGACGCGCGGCCTGCAGGTGCGCGTCGAGCCGGTCCAGTTGGCCCATCAACGACGGATCACCGAACGCCTGCTGCGCCAACGCGTCCAGCTCGGCGCGCTGGTCCGAGGTGAGCGAGTTCCGCAGACGCTGGGCCGCGGCCGCCCGACGCGCGAGCAAGTCCAGCAGTTCCTCGGTGTTGCGCGGGTTCTCGGGGAAGTACTCACCGTGCTTGTCCATGAACTCCCGAAACTGCTGCGTGGTGTCCTCGCCACGAGCGTGACTGTCCAGCAACGTGTTCAGATCCTCGAGCATCTCGCGGATCCCTTCACGGTCCGCGTCGGTGGCCCCTTCCAGGGCCTGCTTCATTCCGGCGAACCGCTGATCCAGCAGCTCCCGCCCCATCAGGTCGCGGATCTTCTCGTAGTCTTCGCGCGCCTGACTGCTCCGCCAGTCGTAGTCGACGAGATCGGACACCGCCTGCGCGGTCGACGGCGGAAGCTCCTCGATGCGCATCTCCGCGAAGCGCGCATCGTCGTCGAGAGCGCGGGCGAGGGTCTTGCGTTCCTCGAGCACTGCGCGGTCCAGCAGCTCACGGATCTCGTCCAGGGTGCCCGCGAGATTGTTGCGCTCCAACAGTTCCCGTCGGCGCCGATTCGCCTGCGCGGCGAGGTCGTCGAGCCCACGCCGGTCGCCGGCGCCGCGCCGCAGGAACTCGCGCAGCGCCTGCCGCGGCGACGCACCCTCGAGGACGTCGTCGCCGATCGCGGCCAGCGCGTCACGCAGATCCACCGGCGGGGCCAGTGGATCGCCACCCTCGTACGGGCCGTAACGCGCACCGCGAGACATCCTGTCTCCCTTCACCACTGCCGACTACGAGTAGACGGCCTGGCCGTTCTCGTCGGGGTTCTTCGAGATCCGCCGGGCGAGATACAGACCCTCGAGCGCGAGTTCGGCGGCCGACGCCAGCTCGCCGTCGGATGCGGCGCCGAGCCGGCCCGCCACCTCGTCGAGCACCTCGAGGTCGGGCAGCTCGCCCAGTAGCGCCTTCGCCGTGACCCGCTCGCCCGTGACCACCGGCTGCCCCAGTTCCACCGCCGTCACCAACGGGGCGAGGTCGATGCCACCGAGGCGGATCCGCGCAGTGTCCGCGGTGGCTCGCCGCAGCAGGTGCTCGAGGACCTCGAGCTCGCGCCCCTCCTCACCGGACTCGAACTCGACCTTGCCGCGCAGCACCTCGACGACGGTGCCGAGGTCTATGGGCCGCGCCACCGGATCGGCCTCCCCGAGGACGGCGCTGCGGTGCACCGCCGCCGCGCTGACCGTCTCCGCGCCCGCCACCGCGAACCGGGCCGAGACGCCCGACCGCTGGTCCACCGAGGTCGACTCGCGCAGCAGCCGCGTGAACCGGGCCAGCACCTCGAGCAGGTGGTGCGGCACTTGCGCCTGCAGGTTCGCCTCCTGCTGGATCACGGCGATCTCGTCCTCGAGCAACGACGGGTAGTGCGTGCGGATCTCGGCGCCGAAGCGGTCCTTGAGCGGGGTGATGATGCGTCCGCGGTTGGTGTAGTCCTCCGGGTTGGCGCTGGCCACCAGCACGACGTCGAGCGGTAGCCGCAGGGTGTACCCACGGACCTGGATGTCTCGTTCCTCCATCACGTTGAGCAACGACACCTGGATCCGCTCAGCCAGATCGGGGAGCTCGTTGATCGCGACGATCCCGCGATGCGCGCGCGGCACCAGACCGAAGTGGATCGTCTCCGGATCACCCAGGCTGCGCCCCTCCGCAACCTTGATCGGGTCGACATCGCCCACCAGATCCGCCACCGAGGTGTCTGGCGTCGCGAGCTTCTCCGCGTAGCGCTCGCTGCGGTGCCGCCACTCGACCGGTAGCGCGTCGCCCAGTTCGGCGGCCCGGCGCACCGAGATCGGGGTGATCGGCTCGTACGGGTGCTCGCCCAGCTCGGACCCGGCGATCACCGGCGTCCACTCGTCCAACAGCAGATACAGCGTGCGCAGCAACCGCGTCTTGCCCTGCCCGCGCTCACCGAGCAGGACGACGTCGTGCCCGGCGATGATCGCCCGCTCGAGTTGCGGCAGCACCGTCTCCTCGAAACCGACGATCCCGGGCCACGGGTCGAGGCCGTCCCGCAGTGCCGCGAGCAGGTTCTCGCGCATCTCGTCCTTGACCGGACGCTGGACGTGCCCGGACGCGCGGAGCTCGGCGAGGGTCCGTGGCAGATCGGCAGGCGATGTGGCAGTCACCACTCCAAGTTACGAGTGTTCGGGCGATTCGGCACGCGGTACCGCCGTCGCGTACGAAGTGGGTGCCCAGCTCTGATAAACACGGGGCATGGCCGATACCGAGATCACCTTTGCCGCCGGCGACATCACGCTGCACGGAAGCCTCCGCATCCCCGACGGCGCCGACTCGGCACCCGCGGTGCTGTTGCTCGCGGGCAGCGGCCCCACCGACCGCAACGGGGACAGCGCGCTGCTGCCCGGCTCGATCGGCACCCTCGAGTTCCTCGCCGACGTCCTCGAGGAGCACGGTTTCGCGAGCCTGCGCTACGACAAGCTCGGCAGCGGCTCCACCGGTCTGGGCCCGTACGACGTCGAGGACATCGGTGACCTCGGATTCTCCGTGTTCACCGACTCCGCCGCCGCCGCGTTGGACTTCCTCGCCGGCCGGTCCGCCGTCGACGCCGACCGGGTGTTCGCGATCGGTCACAGCGAAGGTGCCCTGATCGCCCTGGCGCTGGCCGCCAACGGCGCGAACGTCGCAGGCCTGGGCCTGCTCGAGCCGCTGAGCGTGCGGCTGCTGGACCTGCTCACCACCCAGATCGACGGCCAGCTCACCGCGGTCGTCGGGGCCGGACAGTTGCCGGTCCATCTCGCCGACGAGCTGCGTCTGGCGCTCGCCGGGGCGGTCGAGTCGCTGCGCACCGACGCGACGCTCAGCGACGACCTGCCGGACCCGCTGCGCGCCGCCGGCCTCGTCCCGGCGAATGCCCGCGCGCTCGCCGAGGAGGACGCGCTCGACCCCCGCGAGCTGGCCGCCCAGCTGCCGACGGGCATGCCGGTGATCACCAGCTGCTCCGCCAAGGACATCCAGCTCGACTGCGGCGACGTCGACGCGCTCGACGTCGCACTCGCCCACACCACGCTGACGCCGGTGCGGATGACGACCGCGAACCACGTGCTCAAGGAGATCGGCGATGCCGCCTCCACCGGCGCCGACTACATCGAGCCGCTGCCGTGGTCCGCCGAGTTCACCACCGGTTTCGAGGGCTGGCTCGCAACCCTCCGCTAGACACCCTGCGGGGCCGCCGGCGACACGCTCTCGCAAAAACGAGATGTCGCCGAGCGGTCACTGCTGTATGGTTCTCCGTTAACCAACGGGCACACACGAGAAGGGTACGGTCACGATGCGCGTCGAAAGCCCCGCGAAGTATGCAATGCAGCTTTGCAGCAAGCATTTTTCTCACGATCACGTATTTGCAGCCGTACCCGCGTGGCGCAGCCCCGCAGCCTTCGATCGACGGCACCGAGAATGAGTCACCCGTAACCGGAACCATTCTCGGGCACCCGAAGGCACACCGCCTCGGGTGCCTTTTCTTTTGCCTCTTTCACCCATACACAGTTCAGGAGAACCATCATGAAGCTTCGACTCGGCGCTCTGAGCGCCCCCCAGCAGGACCTGCCCGGTGACCTCACCGGACAGGTCGTCACCCTCGACCTCAGTCACATCGACGCCGACCAGAATGCGGCAGCGGCAGAACTGATCAGCCGGCTACTCGCCCGCGGCGCTGCCCGACTGGTCATCTCGGGTACCGACGACGCCAACGCCCGCGCGCTGGTCGAGTCCGCACAGCACAACGCTCCCCCGTCCGGGCTCGCGGCCTGAGCGGCACGCGAACCCCGGACGAGGGAGCGCAGTAGAGCAGTCGATCAGTGCGCGAAGTGGCGCGCACCGGTCAGGTACAGCGTGACACCGGCCTCGCGAGCGGCCTCGATGACCTCGTTGTCGCGGACCGAGCCACCGGGCTGGACGACGGCGCGGACACCGGCGTCGAGCAGGACCTGCAGACCATCGGGGAACGGGAAGAACGCGTCGGACGCGGCCACCGAACCCTTGGCGCGGTCACCGGCACGCTGCACCGCGAGATGCGCGGAGTCGACGCGGTTGACCTGGCCCATGCCGACGCCCACCGAGGCGCCGTCGTTGGCGAGCAGGATCGCGTTGGACTTCACGGCACGGCATGCGCGCCACGCGAATTCGAGATCCGCGAGGGTCTTCTCGTCCGCGGCCTCGCCGACGACGAGCGTCCAGTTGGCCGGGTTGTCGCCGTCCGCGTCCAGGACGTCGCGCTCCTGCAGCAGCGTGCCACCGGAGATCGGGCGCAGCTCGATGCCCGTCTCGGTGGGAGCGGCGGCCTCGAGAACGCGCACGTTCTTCTTGCGCTGGAGGACACCGATGGCCCCGTCCGCGTACGACGGCGCGATGATGACCTCGGTGAAGATGTCGGCGACCTGCTCGGCCATCTCGACCGTCACCTCGCGGTTGGCGGCGATGACGCCACCGTATGCGCTGACCGGGTCGCAGGCGTGCGCCTTGCGGTGCGCCTCGGCGATGTCCGCGCCCACCGCGATGCCGCACGGGTTGGCATGCTTGATGATCGCGACGGCCGGCTCGGCGTGGTCGTACGCGGCCCGCCACGCGGCGTCACCGTCGGTGTAGTTGTTGTACGACATCTCCTTGCCGTGCAACTGCTTCGCCTGCGCGAGGCCCGCAGGCTCGGAGGGGTTCTCGTACAGCGCAGCAGCCTGGTGCGGATTCTCGCCGTAGCGCAGCACCGCGGAGCGGTCCCACGTGGCACCGACCCACCGCGGGAACTGCGACAGTGCAGAATCTTCCGTCGCTTCGCTCGTCACGGACTCGACCAGCGTGGACGTCATCCAGGTGGCGACCGCGACGTCGTAGGACGCGGTGTGCTGGAACGCCTGCGCGGCCAGGGCGGTGCGCTCGAAGAGGTTGAAGCCACCGGCCTCGACCGCAGCGAGGACGCCCTCGTACTTCTTCGGGTCGACGACGACCGCGACCGACGGGTGGTTCTTGGCAGCAGCGCGCACCATCGACGGACCGCCGATGTCGATCTGCTCGACGCACTCGTCCGGGGTGGCGCCCGACGCGACGGTCTGCGTGAACGGGTACAGGTTCACGATCACCAGCTGGAACGCCTCGATGCCCAGCTCCTCGAGCTGCGCGAGGTGCTCCGGCTTCCGGGTGTCGGCGAGGACACCGGCGTGCACTCGGGGGTGCAGCGTCTTGACGCGGCCCTCGAGGCACTCGGGGAATCCGGTCAGGTCCTCGACCCTGGTGACCGGGATGCCGGCGTCGGCGATCTTGGCGGCGGTGGAACCGGTGGAAACCAGTTCGACACCGGCCTGGTGCAGGCCGGTGGCCAGTTCGACCAGGCCGGTCTTGTCGTAGACGCTGACCAGTGCACGGCGCACTGCCTTGCGTTCACTCACTTGGGATCACGGCCTTTCGTCCGTCGGAAACAACACCTCGGAGGGCGACGGAGGCCACGACCTCGGCCAGCAGTCGCCGTTCAACAATCTTGATGCGCTCGTGCAGCGTCGCCTCGTCGTCGCCGTCGAGCACCACCACCGGCTCCTGCGCCAGGATCGGGCCGGTGTCGATGCCGCCGTCGACCAGGTGCACCGTGGAGCCGGTGACCTTGACGCCGTAGGCCAGCGCGTCGGGCACCGCGTGCGCGCCGGCGAACGACGGCAGCAGCGCGGGATGCGTGTTGATGATCCGGCCGCCGAAGCGTTCGATGAACGCGGGGCCGAGGATCTTCATGAAGCCGGCACTGACGATCAGATCGGGGCGGTGCGATCCGACGGCCTCGGTGAGCGCGACGTCCCATGCGGCGCGGTCCGCGTGATCGCGCAGCGCCACACGGAAGTGGTCGATGCCCGCGTCGTCGGCGTGAGCCGTTGCTCCGCAGTCGCGGTCGACGCCGACCGCGACGATGGTCGCAGGGTATCCGTCGGTGCGCGTGGCGGCGATGAGCGCCTGCAGCAGGCTGCCCGTCCCCGAGGCGAGTACGACGATCCGAGCGGGCACCGTGGGCCGCAGCTGGTCACGCGTGGCAGTCAGCGCACTACTCCTGGTTTTCGAGACGGTCGGGCCGCATCACGGGCCGGGTTAGAGCCTAGTCGCTGGGGGTCAGCGGACCGTCCGGCAGGTCGCCTTCTGCGGCCTCGGCTGCCTCGTCCGAGGTCGTCTCCGTCTCGTCCGTCCCCGGCGAGGTCTCCGGCTCGCCCGGCTCGTCCTGATCCTGCGGCACCGCCTCGACCTCCACGTCGATCACGTCGGTGTCGGCCACATCGGTCGGGCCGGCGGCGGAGTCGTCGACGAGTTCGCCCTCGAGCACCGTCTCCCCGGAGCCGTCGGAGGTATCGGGAGCGGCCGGCCCGGCCGCCGATCCCGGCTCGGATTCCGGTCCCGACTCCGCATCCGCGTCCGTGCCCGCTTCCGGCTCCGACCGGTAGCGCATCGACGGCAACGCGAGGCGCTTCACCTCGAATGCGAGTGCCGGGTCGTCCGCTCCGGTGTCCTCGAACGCTGCGGTCTCCGCAAACTTGTCGGACTTCTCGGTTCGTTCGGTCTCGTCTCCGCCGTCCGACTCGACGCCGTCGCGCCGCGCGATGAGGGTCGCGACTGCGAGACCGGGCAGTGCCAGGAACCCGAAGGTGATCAATCCCAGCACGAGCGGCTCGACGCCGACGAATCCGTACGCCCCCAGCTCGCCGCCCGCGACGAAACCGACGGCCGCAGCCACCACACCGACGCCGGCGGCGGCGCACCCCACGGTGTACGCGGTCTCCTGCACGGGCAGGCGCAGACGACCGCAGTCCCGTCCGAGCAGTGCGCCGATCGCGAGCGGGACGATCAGCAGCACCGGCCACGCGGTCCCGACGAGTTCGCCGGGGACCCCACCGAGCACCGGGACCGGCGGCACCGGGCCCGCGACGATGTCGAACACGCTCACCGAGGTGCCACCGGCGTGCGCCGTACCGCCCACCAGGACCGCGACCGCCCCGACAGCGACGTTCGGCAGGTACAGCACCGACAGGACGGTGAGCCCCAGCACGCCGACCGGATCCGAACCGTCACCGAGGAGTGTCCCGACGTCGGACCATGACCACACCAGCGATGCGACCGTCACCGCGGAACCCACCGCGAACAGGGCCAGCGCTGCTCGCGCTGCCGGGCGTCCCACCTCCGGAACCCAGGACGGGGCGCCTCGGCGCTCGCATTCCGCACGCCCCGTCGTCGCGACGACACCGGCCACCGCCGCGACGAGGTGGATGCCCACGACCCATGCGAGGGCCTCGGCCGCGTTCGGCGCCTCGAGCGCGACGACGGACGTCGCGTCGGTGACCACCGCGAGCGCGATGAGCGTCATCACGAACGGTCCCGCGACCGCCGCGGCAACCACCCGTGCGGCGTCACGCAGCGTCGAGCGCGCGGTGACCGCGCGGGCACATCCGCGGGCGACGGCCCACATCATCACGGCCGTCGGCAGCAGCGGAAGTACCCCGAGCGGAGCGTCCGTGATGGTCAGCGACACCTGGTGCAGCGCCAGCCAGCACGCGGCGATCGCCCCGACCACCCCGGTCAGGTCGCTGTTCGACGCGACCAGCGTGACGATGACGACCGCACTGATCAGGACGATCGCGACACCGGTCGGGCGCAGCGCCACCCCGAGCAGCGCACGCACCTGATCGGTGTCGGGATCGGGTCGGTCGGAGATGTCGCGGCGAACACCGCGACCAAGCAGAGAAGTCATCGGTTCGAGGGTCGCACCCGTGCCCGGCGGCGGCGTTCAGGCGCGCCGAGGCGTGGCGTGGCCCACTCGATCACTTCTTCTCGTCGTCCGGGTTCTCGGTCTGGGCACCGAACGCCTGGGTGGGCGCGCCCGGCGAATCGGGAGAACCGGCCGGTGCGGCGGGGGGCGCCGACGGCGCCTCGTGCTCCGGCGTCTGCTGCTGCGGAATGTGCTGCGTCGGCTGCTGCGCCTGGTACGGCTGCTGACCGGCCTGGAACTGTCCGTAGCCGGCCGTGGGCTGCGACTGCTGAGGCTGCGCGTACCCCTGCTGCGGATAGCCCGGCTGCGGCTGACCGGCCTGACCGTAGGTCGGCTGCTGCGGGTACCCCTGGGCGTAGCCCTGCTGGCCACCCGGAACTCCGTACCCCTGCTGGGGCGCCTGGCCCGGGTATCCCTGCGGGTGACCGTAGGCGGCGGGGTGGACGTGGGTGCGCGTCGGTCGACCCTGCGGCTGCTTGACGAGTCCGGCACCGAACAGGAACACCGCCGTCGCGATCACCGCCTGGATGAACGCCAGGATCAGGATCATGACGCCGCCGCCGGCGAGGCCGCCGCCGGTGGGAATGTTGAGCATCAGGACGAACGACACGAGGAAGCCGACGAGCGAGGCCGCCGCAGCGGGGCCGGCGTAGGACTGCTTGGGCAGCAGCGTCAGACCGGCCAGCAGTCCGCCGAGGAGCAGGAAGCTGAGCGGGAGTGTGCCGTCGCTCTCGAACGCGTTCGCCGAGAATTCGAGGCCGTACCTGGAGCTCGTCGAGTTCTTCAGGTAGGGAGCGAACCCGAGGAGGAAGTTGACGACACCCAGCGCGAGGACCGCAATACCGAGATAGAACGACAAACTCTTCGTGCCGTTCGCCGCCGGCGGCTGCGAGGGCTGACCGAAGCCGGACCCTCCGTCGGTGTAAGTCATGTCTGCTCCTAGTCGACGTATCAAACCCCATGAACGCTACCCTGATCATCCACGCGAATCATCGGGAAAGGTGTCGGCGAGACCGCGACGACTCCGGTGGCAGACACGCCGCGTGTCCGGTCGCGCTGCACCGCACGGGAAAATGGGCTCATGCCCTTCACGCTGCCAGCCGGTTCCGACGTCGAGACCGAGACCGAGGTCAAGCATTCGCGCTTCATCGCGGTGCTCCGGCGGATCGACGGCCCGTCCGACGCCCAGGAATTCGTCGACGAGCGGCGCCGCCGGTATCCCGACGCGCGGCACCACTGCTGGGCGTACATCACGGGCAACGGCCCGTCGGACCGGATCGAGCGGTCGAACGACGACGGCGAACCGGGCGGTACCGCGGGGATTCCGATGCTCCAGGTCCTGCGGGCCCGGGACCTCGTGGACGTGGCAGTGGTCGTCACGCGCTACTTCGGGGGCATCAAGCTCGGTGCCGGCGGGCTGGTGCGCGCGTACTCGGGCGCTGTGGTCGCCGCCGTCGACGAGGCGGTCGCCGCGTCGGCGTTGCTGAGCCGGGAACGCCTCGAACTGGTGTCCGTCGAGGTGGGCCACGACACGGCCGGACGCATGGAGTCCGAACTCCGCGCCCGCGGGGTGAGCGTCGTCGACGCCGCGTACGGCGCCGCGGTCACCTTCACTCTGGCCACCCGCAATCCCACCCAGCTCGCGTCGATCGTCGCCGAACTGACTTCCGGCGCAGGTGAACTCACGCCTGCGGGGGTTCAGTGGGTGGACGTCTGACTGTGCCGCCCACCGAACGCGAACGGCGCTCGCGGCCAGGCGGAAGGCCTTGGCTGCGAGCGCCGTTCGTGTGATCGGACGTCGATCAGAGGTTCTTCAGGATCTCCCGAGCGAGAGCAGCGGTCTCGGACGGCGTCTTGCCGACCTTGACGCCGGCCGCCTCGAGGGCGTCCTTCTTGGCCTGCGCGGTGCCCGAGGAACCGGAGACGATGGCGCCGGCGTGGCCCATGGTCTTGCCCTCGGGAGCGGTGAAGCCCGCCACGTAGCCGACGACCGGCTTGGTGACGTTGGCCTTGATGTAATCGGCGGCACGCTCCTCGGCGTCGCCACCGATCTCACCGATCATCACGATGACCTTGGTCTCGGGATCCTTCTCGAACGCCTCGATGGCGTCGATGTGGGTGGTGCCGATGACCGGGTCGCCGCCGATGCCGATGGCGGTCGAGAAACCGTACTCACGCAGCTCGAACATCATCTGGTAGGTCAGGGTGCCCGACTTGGAGACCAGGCCGACCGGGCCCTTGCCGGCGATGTTCGCCGGGGTGATGCCGACCAGCGCCTCACCCGGGGTGATGATGCCGGGGCAGTTGGGGCCGATGATCCGGGTCTTGTTGCCCTTGTCGACGTTGTAGGCCCACGCGTAAGCGGAGTCCTGGACCGGGATGCCCTCGGTGATGACCACGAGCAGCGGGATCTCCGCGTCGATGGCCTCGACGATGGCGTCCTTCGAGAAGGCCGGGGGGACGAACGCGATGGAGACGTCCGCGCCGGTCTCCTTCATGGCCTCGGCGACGGTCGCGAAGACCGGCAGCTCGACGGCGTTGCCGTCCTTGTCGGTGTGCGAGACCGTGGTGCCGGCCTTGCGAGCGTTGACGCCACCGACGACCTGGGTGCCGGCCTTGAGCATCAGGGCGGTGTGCTTGGTGCCCTCGCCGCCGGTGATGCCCTGGACGATGACCTTGGAGTCCTTGGTCAGGAAGATAGCCATTGTTGTGTGTCCCTTACTTCGCTGCGAAGGCGAGCTCGGCAGCCTTGTCGGCAGCCTCGTCCATGGTTGCGACGACCGTCACCAGCGGGTGGTTGGCCTCGGCGAGGATGCGACGACCCTCTTCGACGTTGTTGCCGTCCAGGCGCACGACGAGCGGCTTGTTGGCCTCGTCGCCCAGGGTCTGCAGCGCACCGACGATGCCGTTGGCGACCGCGTCACACGCGGTGATGCCACCGAAGACGTTGACGAACACGCTCTTGACCTGCGCGTCGTTCAGGATGACGTCCAGGCCGGCAGCCATGACGGCAGCCGAGGCGCCGCCACCGATGTCGAGGAAGTTGGCGGGCTTGACGTTGCCGTGCTTCTCGCCTGCGTAGGCGACGACGTCCAGGGTCGACATGACCAGGCCGGCGCCGTTACCGATGATGCCGACCTCGCCGTCGAGCTTGACGTAGTTGAGGTCGTTCTCCTTGGCCTTGAGCTCGAGGGGATCGGTGGCGTCACGATCCTCGAAAGCCTCGTGGCCGGGCTGACGGAACGCAGCGTTCTCGTCCAGCGTGACCTTGCCGTCGAGGGCCAGGATCTGGTCGTCGGGCGTACGGACGAGCGGGTTGACCTCGACGAGGAGAGCGTCTTCCTTGATGAAGACCTCCCACAGCTTCTGGATCGTGTTGGCCGCGGCGTCGAGCACCTCGGCGGGCAGCTTGCCGGCCTCGGCGATGCTGCGCGCGAACGCGAGGTCGACACCCTTGACGGCGTCCACGGGGATCTTCGCGAGGGCGTCGGGGTTCTCCTCGGCGGTGACCTCGATCTCGACGCCACCCTCGACCGAGCACATGGCCAGGTACGTGCGGTTGGTGCGGTCCAGCAGGAAGGAGATGTAGTACTCCTCGGCGATGTCACTCGCCTCTGCGACCAGCAGCTTCTTGACGACGTGGCCCTTGATGTCGAGGCCCAGGATCGCCTCGGCGTTCGCCTGCGCGGCATCCGCGTCGGGCGAGTACTTGACGCCACCGGCCTTGCCGCGGCCGCCGACCTTGACCTGTGCCTTGACCATCACGGGCTTGCCGATTTCCTCGGCGATCTCGCGGGCACCGGCGACAGTGTCGGTAACACGGCCGGCCGACGTCGGCACGTCGTGCTTGGCGAAGAGTTCCTTCGCCTGGTATTCGAAGAGATCCATCTGCTCACCGTCTCGTCTGCGTTGACGCCCGCTCGAGGGGTAGGAGCGGGTCCGTGTCGGACTTTAACTAGTTCAATCAATCGACTATCGCTCGCCCACATGCTATGTGGCATATGTCACGCGTCGACAGTCGTCGCGGCACGACTCACCGCGGGTTGCGATACCCGGCGAGGGTCGCAGTCCCGGCGAGGAGCGCCACGGCAAGGATTGCAGGTGCGACGCCCGGGCCTGCGACCGGATCCGTCAGACGACCCGCCGACAGTGACCACGCCACGAGATGACAGGCCATGACCACGGCCGCACCTGCGAGAAGAGCGGCCGCGCGGGCCGCGCGGGCATGCACTGCGACCAGCACCGCAACGACGACGACCACGGCCGACAACGCCTGTCCCCACGCGTCCCATCCCCATGGGAACCGCTCGAGGGACGCGGCCGTTCCGTCGGCCCCGCGGTACAGCGGGAGCACGTAGGCGAGGACAGCCGCGGTCGCTGCGAGGACGCCGACGACCACCACCGAACGGACCGGGTCGACGCGTTGCGACGTGTCGACGTCGTCGCGTTCGGCCGCGCCCGCGAATCCCGCCAGCAGCCCCGTCACGACCGCGACGAGCGCCGCGGCGGCCATGAGCCAGCTCCCCGCACCCAATCCGACTCCGGGGATCTCGAGGGCCGCCAGGGCGCTCTGCGCGACGCTCGCGACCGCGGCGACCACCGACACCCACAGCACGCCGACGACGGGACGGACGAGGGCCGCGAACTCCGACATCAGCAGCCACACGGCCGCGATCGCGATCAGCGCCGCCGCGACCAGCACGACTCGGGTCGCGGGCAACTCGGGAGCCGGGAGCGGATCCGGGACTGTCAGCACGGGCAGCAGCGCGCCGGCGCCGGCCAGCAACCCGGCGCAGATTCCCGCGACGCCCGTGGCGGTGTGCCATCGGCCGACGGTTTCCCGCGGTGTCGACCGGGCTACCGCACGATCCCGGTACCCCGCGACGGACAACTCCGCCGCGCGCTGCTCGCGGCGTCGCGCGGCGACGGGGATCGACACCGCCGCAGCGATCAGCAGCACGGCGCCGACCGTGCCCCACACCGCGCCCGGGCCGAGAGCGAGGCGGTCATCGACGAGCCCGGCGGCGAGCCGGCTGCCGACCAGCCCGAGCGCCGCCACACCGGCTCCCCCGATCGCCCCGGCGGCCACCGCGACGTCGGTCGACGCCAGCGCAGCGGCGACGACGATCAGAACGGCTACGGCGACGACCACCGCACCGATCGCGGTGGCACCGTCCGAGGCGATCGCGGCACGCACCAGGATCACCGGGTCGTTCGACGCCAGCGGGCGCACGAGCAGCGCGAGCGCCAGCGCACCCGCGGACACGAGAACGCCTGCAGTTAGCCCGAATCCGATCCGCGAGCCCGCGGGACGCCCGACCGCGTCCGGATCGGGCGATGCGCCGTGCCCGTCGGCGTGCGACGCCCGGTGCACCGTCAGGAGGCCGAGCGCCCCCGCCGCCACGGCGCCGAGGTGACCGGCCAGGATCAACGCGGCGCCGGGTCCAGTGGTGATGCCGGCGGCAGTCGCGGGACGGAACAGCTCCAGCCGGTTGGCGTCGATCGGATCGGTCCACAACTGGATGTCGAGGACGCACAGCCCGACCGTCACCGCGCCGGCGCCGGCCAGCAGTGCGCCCGCCGCAGCGGGCCACCGGGACATCAGCGCGGCGGCGACGGCCGGAACCGCGAGAGCGGCCACCACGGCGATCAGGGTCGCGCCACCCACTGCGGGGATGCGAGTGCCGTCCGCGGTCCGTGCCACCGCCGTCAGGGAGCCCGCAGCGACCCCGATCGCACCGATCGCCGCGATCGTGACGGCGGCGATCGACAGCTTCCCAGCGATGCTGGGCGACGACCCGACGGCGGGCTCGCGCCGGGCCGCATCGGGGTGGGCTACTGCGGACACCGCGCGCGACTGGGTTGGGGATTCCACCCGCGCGACGCTATCTCGTGAACACGTCACCGCGTGGTGTGTAACACCGCCGTGTCATCCCGATATATGAACGAGACCATTCGGGATGTTCGACATCCGCCCAGCTCAGCTTGTGACGCCGGTCACATCTGTCGATTCGTCATGGGCTACAGGTTGCCCCGCCGCAACCGTTTCGTTACCGTCGCCAGGGTCTAAGTCACAGGCAGGTCACGGGCAGGAGGACGGCAGGGCACATGCACCACCGCGCTCAGTTCACGGCCAGTCGATTTGTGAAACAACACGCCGACCCGGAATCCATCGAGCCTTCGCAGGCATTTCGGACCGCGGCAGATCACGAGTTCGAGCGTTGCAATCCAGCAGCGGAGCCGTCTCCGGTCACGCTGCTACACCGAGTGGACGACGGCGTCACGCCCAGCTATCCGACGCCCCCGGAGGTTCGTTACTCCGAGGCCGAAAGTTCTGAGATTTGCAGCGCCATGCTCCACAATGAGAACAAGTCCGAAAACCTCGAAGACTCGACTCCTTTCGACGCCTTCACCCCCGCCGGATCCGCTGACGCGGCCCGCGATGTCGCCGCCCCGGCGCGACGCGGCGGCTTACACCGCCTCCCCACTCCCCCCTCCGCCCTCAAGGGCCGCGCCGCAGTCATCGCGGTAGCCGCCGGCGCAGTCGTCGCCGCGGGCCAGGCAGCAATCAGTTCGCCGGCCAAGGACTCCGATCACTCCGAGGTCTCCCTCACCGCTTCCGGCGCCGCCGCGACCACCGCCGTTCCGCAGGCCGCCCAGTTCAGCGACGTCGCTCAGAATCCCTCCTCCGACAGCTCGGCACCCCAGGTGCTCGCGGTCGCGAACCCCACCGATCTGGGGCAGTTCTCCAACCTCCTCGCGAAGGGCCAGCGTTTCAGCGAGGAGCGCGCGGCCCGCGAGGCCGCCGCCCGCCGCCCGCTGTTCGTCCTCCCCGCCAAGGGCACCTACACCTCGTCGTTCGGGGCACGTTGGGGCACACTGCACGCCGGTGTCGACATCGCCAACGCCATCGGCACCCCGATCTACGCGGTCGCCGACGGCGAGGTCATCGATTCGGGTCCGGCCTCCGGCTTCGGCATGTGGGTGCGCGTCCAGCACGCCGACGGCACCATCACCGTGTACGGCCACATCGACACCACGCTGGTCACGGTGGGCCAGAAGGTCATGGCCGGCGATCAGATCGCCACGATGGGCAACCGCGGCTTCTCCACCGGCCCGCACCTGCACTTCGAAGTGCACCTGGCCGGCGAGAACAAGATCGATCCGCTCCCCTGGCTCGCCACCCGCGGCATCAGCCTCGGCGTCGAGCAGCCCTGACGCTCGATCCCACGATCACGGCCTGCGTCACCACACTGAGCGGACGAGCCCGTCCCCGGCGACCGGCCCGCTCGAACGCCTCGGCGGTTGCTCGCGATTCAGAAGAGGTCCTGCAGCGCCCGCACCGATGAGGGCGTGGACGAGTGGGCCCCGTCGGACACTCGTCGTCGGTTCGACCCGAGGCGAATCCTGGAGCAGGGAACTGGGTTCCGAACCGAAATCTCGTTCGAGCCGTACTGCGCCCACCGGCCGACTTCTACAGTGTCGCAACGGATCCTGAGTGCAGTCCTCGACGACACCGGCAATCGGCTGGGGCGGATCGGTTCCCGCGCTGCGCGATCCACTCCGACTGGATGGTTCTACGAAGACTGAGTGAACCGCTCGCGCAGCGTCGCGAGTTGCTCCGCGGTGAGTCCGAGCCCGTCACGCGCGTAGTCCTCGACGGTGCCGAAGTGGGTGCGCATCTCGTCGAGAGCGGCATCGATGTAGCTCTCACGGACACCGAGGAGAGGACGGATCAGCTCCGGGTCGACACCCTTGCTCTCGACGAAGGCGAGGATCGGATCGGTCATGGGCGCCAGATCGGTGTTCGTTTCGAGGTAATCGGCGCGCACGTCGGTCTCGTCGGCGCCGAGGAGGAGCAGGAAGGAGGTCGCGGCCCATCCGGTGCGATCCTTGCCGGTGGTGCAGTGGAAGAGGGCGGCCCCGGCACGCTTCTCGTCGATCAGGTCGAGATAGAACGCGCGGTATGCGCTCAGCGCTGAGGGCAAACTGACGAAGTTGCGGTTCGCCTCCTCCATCTGCCCGATCCCGCGCCCGTCGTTGATCGTCCCGGCGTATGCGACCGGGTCCGTCATGAGAAGTCCGGTGGCCGCGGCGTTCTGGGCATTGTCGGCCAGCACGTCGAGCCAGACCGTACGCACCGTGTCGGGAAGGCGATCGAAGGCACCTTCGCGCTCGGCAGCAGTGCGGAGGTCGTACACAGTCGTGACACCGAGGACCTCGAAGGCGGTGAGGTCGTCGTCGTCGAGCTTCGCGAGCGTCGCCGAGCGGTACAGCGCGCCCGGGCGGACGGTGCCGGATGCAACGGGAATACCGCCGAGGTCACGGAAGTTCGGGGCACTCTTCAGGAGAACGCGACGGTCGAGCGGGTGAGCGGTCATAGCTGACTCCTACGGGGTTGGTTCCAGGACAAGATATTTCGGCGGAGCGTGGAGGCAATTGTGAGGGACCGTCGAACCGCGCGACACCGACGAGGACGATCGCCACGGTCAGCACTGCTGCGACAAGGAGCAGTATCAACCGTCACGCCTGATTCACACTGCGCACGAGCTTCTCTGCACTGCGTCGTTTGAGCCACCTGTCGATGACGAAGGCCATGAAGATCCACCCGCCGAGTGCCGTGATCACCCAGACAATGATCGGTGCGAAGATCCAAGACTGGACGCCTCTGATCTGAATGCCATCGGGGAACAGGGATGCAACCCACAGCGCGAGCAGCGTGGCGACCAGCCCGACACCACCCGCAAGCGGAGCGGCATAGCGCTGCGCCACGCTGAGCACGAACGGGCCGAGAATCATGTGGGCCAAGGTGAATACGCCGATTGCCACGAAGAATCCGGTGAAGCTCAGATCCACCCCGGGTAAAACGAAATGCACCACGATCAACGCCACCACACCGAGTACGCATTGCGAAAAGAGCTGGAACAGCAGACGCATACGTCGTGCCTCCTTGATCAGTCGAGCCACCCGGCGACTACCCGGTGTTCTCGGAACAATAATGGGTTTGCCCTCCGACGATCATCGGTCCGAGGCGTCGCGGCGAGGAAGCCGAAACCGGTCGGCTGCGCTTCACTGACCTCGCGGAGCCAACGACAGAAGGCCTCGAACCCGCGCATACGACCAGGTCTCCGCTGGCCTGCGATCCGCCAGAGCCGGCGGGCTCGAAACCGGCCGCAATCAGTAGCGGCAATCTCGACAACAACGACGGACAGAAAGAAACTACCCGCGTTTCTACCCGCCGAGTGCGCCCCCCGTTGAAGTACTCCGTTGACGAGTCGGACCGCCCCGCAAGCTATCTGCTGTCGGCTGCTTGAACAGCAGCACGACGTTTGGTCACGCCCAGCTTGCGGTAGATCGAGCGAATGTGCGTCTTCACCGTGGGGTAAGCGATGCCGAGGTGCGCTGCGATCTCATCTGCAGTCATCGCGGTACGCAGATATGTGAGTATCTCCTTCTCTCGTTCCGTCAGGACTCCCGCGAGCAGTACCGACAGTTGGTTCCGCCGTTCCAGGATCGTGCACAAGAGCTCGTGATGTCTCGACCCCCGTATTGCGTGAGCGTTCAAGAGATCGACAATCACCGGATCGTCAGAGAGAAATGGGGCGAGAATCCGTTCGGGGAATGCAGCCTCCAGCGCACGATCCAGCTGCTCATGCGCTTGGAGACCATGCCCTGATACGGAGTTCAGTGCGGCTGAGGTGACGAGTGTGCTCACCAGCGCATATCGCGGCAGCCCGGCCGATGTTGCGAGGCGAAGCGCTCGAGCCGACGGTTCCGGATCCCCCAAGACTCGATAGAGTTCCGCGAGAAGCGCATGAGCAACCGCAGCACCTGTGCGGGCAAGAACAGGCCTGGCAATACGGCGAGCTTGCTCGTCCTGCCTTTGCGCGTGGGCGAGCCAGGCCGTGGTGACGCGCCGCAGCGTATCCCAAGGAATGCCATGCTTGTCCGCAGTGCTCACGCCTCGGAGCAAACGCGCCGCGGTGTGGTATCGGTCGTCCCGGTTCAGAGCGATCAGGCTCATCACCAAGTAGAGACGGGCGAGCGCCTCGAAGTTGGTTCCGGGGCTGCCCTCTACGATGACGGAGTCGAAGTGAGCGATCGCCTCCTCGAAGTCGCCGCGCCAGAAAGCAATGCACCCTCGATTCGACTGTGGGAGATCACCTTCGAAGCGTTCCCAGTCGGACGCCACCTCCCTGGAAGGGAGTCCGTCGAGGATCTGTTCGGCTTCGGTGAATGCTCCCGCGTGGGTGAGCGCAAAGGCCAGATTGGATTGCGCGAGACGCAACGTCTCCGCACGCGACTGCAACTGCGCCTCATCGCTGGCGGAGCGAAGTAGCGCGATAGCACGAGGGAGATCGCGACGAAGCCTGACCTCGGTCCATCCGAGGAGGAAAAGCGCGGATGGGTAATCGTCCTCCGGTTCGCACTGGGCGAGCGCGTGGCGCGCGCGATCGGCGATGACGGCCTTGGTCGAGGAGTCTGGAGCGAGCAGCAGGTCAGTGAAGCAGACGACGAAATCGTCAGACGCAACCCGTAAACCCTGTCCGCGGAGAAACTCCGCACCGTACGGGTCGCCACTGAGGTCGCGGCAGCACGCCCGTATCAGCAGGATGTGCGGGTCGTGCGGATCAGGATGGGCAAGGCAGAGCTGCTCGAGTTCCCTCGTGTGAGATTCGAGAATCAGACGGAGCCAGTTCTTCCGTAGGACGCTTCGAGCCTGCTCTGCCTCACCGGAGGCGAGTGCCTCACGCACGGCTTCGATCATGTGTCGAAGATACTCGAGACGAGCATTCATCGGCCATAGAAATCCGGTCTCATCCGCTGCGGATGAGACCGCGATCGAAGCCTGCAGGAACCGGTGAGAATTGCCGCAATGAACGGAATTGCCGGGTTGAGCCGGCGGAATGTCGGGCGGGAGTTCCTTGCCGGAGTCACGCTGCTCGCGTTCAGCTGGGTGCGCAGCGGCGCGCTTCCGCGGCTGGGCCGTTTCGAGGTCGTGCGCGAAGGAGATCCGATCCACCCGACGAACCGGGCCTCCGTCGCCGAACTCGCAACCGCTCCCACCGACGCGACTGCTACGTAGGGGAACTGACCATGTTGGGTTCTGTCATCGGGGAGACGCTGCCGCTCGCGCTTGGCATCGCGATCAGCCCTTTCACGATCATCGCGGCCATTCTCATGCTGCTTTCCTCGAGCGCTCGCCGCACCGGCCCCGGATTCCTGATCGGCTGGATCCTCGGGATCGCCATCGCGGTGACGGCGTTCGTGTTGCTCGCCGGCCTGCTCACACCCCACGGCGACTCGGGTGGATCGAACGTGCCGCGTGCAATCGTGCAGCTCCTGCTCTCGGCCCTGTTGATGCTGCTCGCGGTCAGGCAATGGCGAGGCCGACCGAAGCCCGGCGTGGATCCCGCACTCCCGAAATGGATGGCCGCCATCGACGGCTTCACGTTGAAGCGCGCATTCGGCCTCGGCCTCCTGCTTTCGGCACTCAACCCGAAGAACCTCCTCATCGCCGCGAGCGCCGGAGTGACCATCGGAGACGCCGGTCTCGCCGCCCTCCCGGCAAGTATCGCGACGGGGGTCTTCGTCCTGTGCGCCACCTCGACGGTGTGGGTGCTGGTCTCGGCGTTCATCGTCGCTTCAGAGCAGCTCCGGGGACCGCTGGATGCCCTGCACCGGTGGCTCGTCCGCGAGAACAACGTGGTCATGACCGTACTCATGGCATTCATGGCGGCACTCATCCTCGGCAAGGCCATCGCCTCCCTCTGACCTCTGCTTCGCCACTCTCCCTCATCAATCGGCCGCGAACCCCGCGGCCCCTTACACGAATCGGACAACACACATGAACTTCTGGGAAAGCCTCGGCTGGATGCTGTCGGCGACCGTCTTCATCGGATATCTCTTCGCGCTGTTCGCGATCATCGCCGACCTGTTCCGCGACCATAAGCTGAACGGCTGGTTGAAGGCCCTCTGGGTGTTCTTCCTGCTCTTCCTGCCCATCGTGACAGCGCTCGTCTATCTCGTCGCCCGCGGCGAAGGGATGACGGAACGCAGCAACAAGGCCGCACGCGACGCGGAGAACGCTGCCGAATCGTATATCCGCGAGGTCGCAGGGAAGAGCCCCAGCGAGGAGATCGCCACAGCCGCAGCACTCCTCGAAGCAGGAGCCATCAACGAGGACGAGTTCACCGCACTGAAGCTGAAGGTCCTCTCGTGAGCGGCGACGTGGTGAGTGCTGCGCGTTTCGGACCTGTCGACTTCTATCTTCTCGGCCTGCCCGGGGAGAGCCTCGACCCGGCCGCACTCTCCGCGCTCACCGACCTTGCAGATACCGGCCTGGTGCAGCTGCTCGATCTGATCGTCATCTCCAAGTCCGAGGACGGCGAACTCACCCTCATCGAGGTCGAGGAGTTGCCGAACGGCTTCGAGATCAATGTCGAGATGCTCGGCGCGTCCGGTCTCCTCGGGCATGAAGACATCACCGAACTCGCGGCGGCGATCCCCGCCGGCGCTGCGGCGCTGCTGGTCGCGCTCGAGCTGGTCTATCAGCGTGAGCTCGCCGCCCGGACCGCCGAGTCGGGCGCGGTGCTACTGGGCTACGAGCGGATTCCCGCCCCGATCGTCAACGCCCTCATGGACACGATCACCCCGAAACTGGAGGTCTGACATGCCCTTCATCCCGAGAACCGGTCGCCCCGGACTGCTGGGCCTTGCCGCGCGCACCGCGATCGTGACCGGTACCGCGACCGCCGTCAGCGACGGTATGGCCACCCGCCGGCAGCGAAGGGCCCAGGCCGAGTACGAGCAGGCCCAGTACGAGTTGGCCCAGCAGCAGGCAGCACGCGCGATGACCACACGCGCGCCCGCTGCCCCGGTCGATCTCGTCGCCGAGCTGCAGAGACTCGGCGATCTCAAATCACAAGGCCTGCTGAGCGATGCCGAGTTCGAAGCCGCGAAAGCGCGACTGCTCGGCTGAATTCCCCGACGGGGCGAGGGATACCCGCTCCCGTGCCGTACCCGACACCGAATGGAACCCGCCATGTCCGCGATTCCCGTCAACATCCTGAACTTCAATCGGGCAGAATCCGATCTCATGTTCGCTCGCCTGGCCGCGGGCGGCGGCCTGGGCACCTGGAACCACACTCGTGAGCTCGAGCCGCTCGACAACCAGCCGATCATCCGCCAGAACCGCGACACCCTGTACAGCAGCAGCATCATCGACGTGCGCGAAGACGTCACGATCACGGTGCCGGATACCGGCAAGCGCTACATCTCCGTGTGGGTGATCAGTCAAGATCATTACGGTCCGGTCATCCTGCGCGATCCGGGAGAGCACGTGCTCACGCGCGAACTGGTCGGGACCGACTACGCCGCACTCATCGTGCGCATCCTCGTCGATCCGAACAGCCCCGAAGACGTCGCCGAGGTGAACCGGCTGCAGGACGTCCTCGCCATCGACGGCGGCGGATCAGGCGAGTTCCCGTTGCCCGGCTACGACGAGCAGTCGCAGAACGAGACCCGCGACGCGATCCTCGCACTCGCTCGCGGCGTCAGCAAGTACGACCGATCATTCGGCACCGCAGCAGAAGTCGATCCGATCATGCACCTGCTCGGCACCGCCTCCGGCTGGGGTGGCCTCCCTGAACAGGAGGCCACCTACGTCAGCGTCGACGAACGCCTCCCTGTCGCGGAATACCGTCTCCGTCTGAACGACGTTCCGGTGGATGCGTTCTGGTCGGTGTCGCTGTACAACACGGCCGGCTACTTCGAGGAGAACGCCCTGGGCGTGAACAGCATCAACAGCCTCACCGCCACCCCCGACGCCGACGGCGGTACCACCATCCGCTTCGGCGTACACCTCGATGGTGTCGCGAACGCCCTGCCCATCATGCCGGGCTGGAACTACGTGCTGCGGCTGTACCGCCCCCGGCCCTCCGTGCTCGACGGCACCTGGACGGCGCCGCGTCCCGAAGCGCTCTAGCGGGGAGCGGGGCCACTGCCCCACCGGGTGGGGCAGCACCGGCATGCGATCCCACTCGGACTCACCATCGATACCCAGGCCTGCGCAGACACCACTGGAGTTGGTGCCCTTCACAAGTCGCCGTCACTCATACCGCCCAGCAGCACCGTCTCCTCGCCGAGCACCGCTCTTCCGGCAACCTCGTCAGAGGACCGAGCGCGTGCGAGACAGACCTGAACGGGGATCTACCACAATTCGTCAGCCACCTCACAAGGAGCGAGATGCCTTCATTGAAAACGTTCGTAGCTGCGGCGGCGCTGACCGCGATCACAGCGTTGCCCGGGACCGGGTCCGCGGTCGCTGCGCCGGCGATTGGATCGGTCGATCTCGGTTCGTCGAGCGGATCCGGATCCGTCGATCCCGGTTCGAGCGGCCCCGATCCCGAGCATCCGGTGTCGACCTGCTTCTGGTCCGTGCCAGTCAATCCCGAGCTCGCAGACCCGCAGCTCAACTATGCCTTCCCCGACACCGCGGCGGTGTATTGGGCTGCGCAGTTCACTGTCCCGGAGGATGCCGAACTGGTCATCCGGGGGCAGTACGCGCACGCGCGTTACCAGTCGTTGAACTCGTACAACGCCGGCACCGCGATGCCGACCGCCGTCCTCAACGACATTTCGACTGCCCCGGACGCCGGTTCGCAGAACACCTATCTTCCGGGCGCCGACCGCCTGAATGAAGACGGCAGGTCGTATACGGTCTCTGTGCTCGACGAGACGCCGCCGGCTGAGCCGCGACACAACACTCTGTATGCCGGTGTGCCAGGACAGGATCGGATCAGCCTCCTCTACCGCATTTACCTTCCCGACAATGGACGTGATCTCACCGGCGGCGTAGGACTACCGGATCCAGAGTTGCACCTCGCCGACGGTCAGGTGCTGCGCGGCGAAGCACTGTGTTCGGCGGTCGACGCGGACAATGCGATCTTGAAGCCCACTCCACTGCCGCTGGACACGTACAAGGCTCTGCGCGACCAGCCGGGCAAGCCGGCGACATTCCCTGCGGACCAGACACCTGTGTGGCGGGCCTACTACAGCGCCGAGTTCACGCTCGGGTGTACCTATCTCGGCAAGTGTGATGGCACACCCCAGCGGGTGGGCGGACAGTACTCCAACATCGACAACAGCTACGTCACGGCCGAAGTCAACCGCGGGTTCGGCGACGTTCTGGTACTTCGTGGCGAACTGCCGCGGACTCCGAAGACGACGACGGGCACGCAGCATATGAACGGCAATGTCGACATGCGGTTCTGGTCGATGTGCAACAACGAATCACTGGCAACGACGAAGGTGATCGCATGCCTGTACGACGAGCAGGTGACCACTGATGCGGCCGGTCGTTACACAATCGTCGCGTCGCTGCCTGAAGACCGACCCGCAAACGCCACCAAGGAGTGCGGGGTGTCATGGCTGCCGCTCTCGCCGACTGGCGATGGCGCCGGGCATCCCGACGATTCCCTCCTGATCATGCGGAACATGCTGCCGTCCAAGGACTTCAGCCATGCCGCGCATGATACCGAGACTCCCGGCGATGAAAAGGCCGTGATGGGGCAGTACTTGCCGGAAGGACAGTACACGGCCAGGTCCGCATTCGAGGCGAGTGGCTGCGCCGAGTAGTCGGACATCTGAACGAGCCGCGCGCGTCTCAACTGTCCATCACCGACACGTCACGGACCAGGTTCACGGGTTGGTCTGCGGCCTGACGCTTCTGGCCGTGGTGCGGCCGCGGCCAACCCGCGATGGCCCTGTCGAGTGCTGGTGAAAGGTAACTCCGAGACCGAGAGTGTGCATGCATGAGTGGGAATGCGAGACGACGGCTTTCTCGTGCGAGTCGCGAGGCTCGTACACAGGTGCTGGTGCGTGACCGGGTGATCCGTCTGGTCGAGGGTGAGGCCCGGCAGCCGCGGCTCCGCATCCTGCGCGGACCGTTGGGTGCCGGGAAATCCTTGGCTGCGGCCCAGTGGGCGACCGTGCAGGCCGCACCGGTCGCTTGGGTGAGTGCGCGCGAGACCGCTGGAGACCTGCACCGATTCTGGGGACTCGCCGCCGCACGGCTGGCCACGGCCGCCGGCATCCAGCGCGAGCACGATCTGGATCACTATCCGTCGCTGCTGCACGTCGTCGGCGGCATGTCCGGTCAGGTACACCTGGTGGTCGACGACTGGCACCTCCACTCCTCCCGCGAGACGGACGAAGCCCTGGCCCAGCTCCTCGATAGCGGGCCAGGGCTTTCGCTCGTCGTCCTCGGGCGCCGCTTCACGGCCCTGGATGCTCCGCTGACCACGGCCCGGTACGAAACATGGTCCCTCGCCCCCGAAGACCTCGCGTTCACCCGCGAGGAGACCGCGGCGCTCGCGGGTACCCAGGACACCGATCCGGGCTGGCTGGAAGGGGTCCGGAGACTCGTCCGGTCGTGGCCGCTCGCCCTCACCGCGGCCTGCACGGACAACCGCACGGACGTGCCGGCTGCCACCTGGGCAGAGGAGTTCCTGACCGGCAGTCTCGAGACGCTTCTGCTGGATCGGGCGGACCCTGAACGACGGCTCTTCTGTGTCCTTTCCGGGTGCGGCACGCCCCTACCCTCCGCAGCACTGACACGCCTGTCCGGACTGGCCCGGCAAGAGACGGCCACCGCGCTGCATACGCTGGAGAACGCGGGCCTCGTCCTGCGCAACCCGGCCAACGGGTCGAACCGCGTGCATCCCGCGTTGGAGACCACCGCTCACGGAATTGTGGAGCGTGAGCTCGGCAACGAGGAGATCTTCGGCCTGAAACTGATGTGGGCGCGCGAGGTGGAGGGCAAGGATCCGGCCACCGCCGCGCGGCTGTTCAGTGAAGCCGGCCACCACACCGGGCTCCAACGGCTGCTGGAATCGCACCCGCGCCTGGTCCTCGCCCCTTCGCCCATCGCGTCGGTACTCACCGGGGTGCCTCGCGATGTCTCCGACCGGTCGCCGCTGCTCGCCGGCGCCCGGATGCTCCACGGCTATGGCCGCGCCGGTACCTCGGCACTCTCACTTCGCGGCCTCGTGCGGGCCTTCCGAACCGCAGCCGACGCGGCGGGCCACGCCCACACCGAGCCCTCCGCCGTCGCCCGGTATCTGCACATGACCGCAGAGCGGATCCTCGGGAATTCGGTGGCCGCACGGAACCACGCCGAAGCCTTGGAACTCCAACTCGCGGAGACCTCCGACGATCGGGCCTCACCCTTACGCACGGCACGATCCCTCATGCATTCGGGGATCGCGTTGACGTACACGCTGAATGGAGAACTCACTGGCGCATCACGGAACTTCGGGGAGGCAATCCGACTCAGCGATCAGACCGGAGAAGCCCAGGATCGGCTCTGCGCGCACGTCGGAATGGCCTTCCTCCACGCCGTCGAGGGAAACATCCACGGGGCACGCTGCGAGATCGAACGAATCGGGCGGCACCACGAGACGGACGGACAATCCGTCACCGCGCCCATCGGGTGGCAGCTCGAATTCGTGAGAGCGGTCATCATGTTCGAAACCCCCGACACGGACCGGCCCGCGCAGCCGCTGCTGGACGGCGACGCGGGCCGGGGTCGCTGCGAGTTCTGGCCACTGCTCGTCGTCGCTGCGGCAGCATCGGCGCGCACACGCTGTGGAGCGGCCGAAGCGCTTGCACAGCTGACACGCGCCCGGGCCATGAACCTCCCGCCCACACCGTACTTGCGGACAGAACTCGCGGCGTACGCCGCGAACATGCTGCTCGCGCAGGGCGATGTCACCGGCGCGGAGCGACAGCTTCGAGAGCTTCCGATCTCGCCCGTCGTGGAAGTCACATCTGCTCGGATAACTCTCACCCGCGGGCAGCCGAGTGACGCCATCACCAGGCTCGACCGAATACTGAGGCGGCAGGTCTCACCCCGCTACCGTGGTGAAGCGCTGATCCTCCTCGCTGTGGTGCTCTGGGAAACGGGTTGGGAGAGCAAAGCGGTGGTCGTGTTCGAGCGGGCCATGGCCCACAAGCACCTCCACGGGCAGGGCACCATGCTCGGCTCCGTGCCCTTCGACCGCCTCCGCGCACTCGCGGTCCACGCACGAGAAACCGGCATCGTCGATGTTGTCGACGAGATCGACGGGCTGCCCGCAGTGCTGCAGGTGTCGCTGGTTCCCCCGCTCACGGAGGCAGAGAGACGCACCCTCGAGGCACTCCGAAACGGGCGAACCACCCGGGAAGCGGCGGCCGAGCTGTTCATCTCACAAGACACCGTGAAATACCGACTGAAGAGCATCTACCGGAAGTTCCAGAGCGCCGATCGCGCAGACATCCTCTACCGTGCCGAACGCGCCGGCCTCCTCCGGCGATGACCTGCCCACCGAGCAGCCCTGACCAGAAGCAACGCAGCCACGGAGTCGAATATCCAGCCTGCCGATCGGCCTCGTTGCGTCAGAGCTTGACCATCGGCACGCCACCGATCAGCATCAGGCGGACCTTACCCGCCGAACCGAAGTCGATCGTCACGGTGGCCGTGGGTCCGGCGCCCTTCGTCTCGAGCACCTTGCCGAGCCCGTACTTGTCGTGGCTGACCCGGTCGCCGACCGCGAGCACGAGATTGTTGTTGCGCCCCCGGGGAGCGCCGAAGCTCGGCGTCGTACCGGCCCCTCGGCCGCCACCACCGCCGCCGAATCCCGAACCTCCGTAACCGGATCCACCGTATCCCTGTCCGCGAGCCCTGCCACCGCCGATGGCTCCGCCGGCACCGAGCACGCCGGGATCCTCGCGGCGCCAGTTCACCAGATCCGCCGGAATCTCTTGCAGGAAACGCGATTCCGGGTTGGTGACCGGCTGCCCCCACGCGGAGCGTACGATCGCGCGGGTCAGGTACAGCCGGTGCCGGGCGCGGGTGATACCGACGTACGCCAGGCGGCGCTCCTCCGACAGCTCAGCCGGATCACCGAGCGCGCGCATGTGCGGGAACTGCCCGTCCTCCCAGCCGGTCACGAAGACCACCGGGAACTCGAGCCCCTTCGCAGTGTGCAGCGTCATGAGCGTGACGACGCCCTCACCCGAGTCGGGTACCTGGTCCGAGTCGGCAACCAGCGAGACCCGCTCGAGAAACGCCGCCAGCGAACCGGGGTCGGGCAGGCCTTCGTCGTCGCGTTCACCGGCCTCGCCGGACTCGTCACCGGCGGCGGACTCGTCCTCCGCGAAGGCTGCGGCGTTACGGGCGTCGGAGCTGAACTCCCTTGCAACGCTGACCAACTCATTGAGGTTGTCGAGCCGGGCGCCGTCCTGCGGATCGCTGCTGGCCTCGAGCTCGCGGCGGTACCCGGTGCGGTCCAGGACAGCCTCGATGATCTCACCGATGTCGGAGAGATCGTTGCCGTCGGCGTCGGTGCTCACCATCAACGCCCGCAGCCCGTCCATCAGTTCGAGAAACGATGCTATGGCCTTCTGGGAGCGGGTGTTCAGCAGCGGGACGACGCCCTCGGCACCGGCGCGGAGCGCCTGCGCGAACCCGACCCCCTTCTGCTCGGCGAACACCGACACGCACGCCTCCGCGCGGTCACCGATCCCGCGGCGGGGAGTGTTGAGGATGCGGCGCAGGCTCACCGTGTCGTCCTCGTTCGCGAGCACCCGCAGGTACGCGACGATGTCGCGTACCTCCTTGCGTTCGTAGAACCGCGTGCCGCCGACCACCTTGTACGGAATGCCGAGGCGGATGAAGATCTCCTCCAGCGCACGCGAGGAGTTGTTGGTCCGGTAGAACACCGCGACGTCGCCGAACTTCGCGTCGCCGGCGTCGACCAGGCGGTCGATCTCCGACGCCACGAACTGTGCCTCGTCGTGCTCGTTGTCGGCGACGTACCCGGTGATGAGCTCACCCTCGCCGGAATCGGTCCACAGGCGCTTCTCGCGGCGGCCGGTGTTCCGGGAGATCACCGAGTTCGCCGCCGACAGGATGTTCTGCGTGGACCGGTAGTTCTGTTCGAGCAGGATGGTCCGCGCGTCCGGGTAGTCGCGCTCGAACTCCTCGATGTTGCGGATCGTGGCCCCACGGAACGCGTAGATCGACTGGTCCGCGTCACCGACTACGCACAGTTCGGCCGGCGGCACCGTGTGCGGATCGACAGCGCCCTCGGCGGCCTCCCCCACCAGTTCGCGAACCAGCACGTACTGCGCGTGGTTGGTGTCCTGGTACTCGTCGACCAGCACGTGCCGGAACCGGCGCCGGTAGTACTCCGCGACCTGGGGGAACGCCTGCAGCAGCCCGACAGTCTCGCCGATCAGGTCGTCGAAGTCCATCGCGTTCGCGGCCCGCAGGCGCTGCTGGTAGTGCGCGTACACCCGGGCCACCAGCTTGGGCATCTCGGCCGGATCCCGGTCCGCGGTGGCCGCGGCCTCCTCGGGATCGATCAGCTCGTTCTTGAGGTTCGAGATGTGCGTGGCGAGCAGCCGCGCGGAGAAGCGCTTGGTGTCGATGTCCAGATCCTTGGAGATCATCGTCAGCAGGCGCCGGGAGTCGTCGGCGTCGTAGATCGAGAAGTTCGAGTTCAGGCCGGGCAGCAGCGCCGACTGTGCCCGCAGGATCCGCACGCAACTCGAGTGGAACGTCGAGACCCACATGCTGTTGGCGCGGGGGCCGACCAGTTGGGCCACCCGCTCACGCATCTCGGCGGCGGCCTTGTTGGTGAAGGTGATCGCCAGGATCTGGCCGGGCATCACGCCGCGCTCGGCCAGCAGGTACGCGATCCGTCGGGTCAGCACCGCGGTCTTGCCGGACCCGGCTCCGGCCACGATGAGCAGCGGCGATCCCGCGTGCAGGACGGCCTCTCGCTGCTGCGGATTGAGACCCTCGAGGAGGGCGTCGGTCGAACCGTGGGCACCGCCCGAAGACATACCTGACGACATACCTGCAGCGCCGATCGTGGACCCGGAAATAGTATTCATCGCCTGTCAACGCTACCGGCGAAGTCCGACACTTCGGCAGCTACCCGATCCCGTCGACGGTGAAGGCAGTCACCCCTGCTTGGGCTGGTCTCATTTGCGTGGCAAACTGGAGTAATGATCATTGCCACGCAGGGGCACCAGCCGGGCGCCCGATGGCGCTCGCCCCGCGAGCACTGGCGATTTCCCAGCGGGTACCGACCTATGGTGCCCGCGGCCTGATCCCCCGCGCGCCCCGAGGTCCACACCGGATCCCGGGGCGTTCTTGTGAGCTGGACCCGGATTCGTAACGACTCGAGGGCACCGAACGAACCCAGTTCTGACACGAGGAGAAGAATATGAGCAGTCCGACCGCACCTCCTTCATCCGAGTCACCCGTTCCCGCGAGCGAGGCCGAGATCGATGAACTCCGCAAGGAGATCGACCGCCTCGACGCCGAGATTCTCGCGGCGGTGAAGCGCCGCAGCGAGGTGTCCCAGATCATCGGCCGCACCCGCATGGCGTCGGGCGGCCCGCGGCTGGTCCACAGCCGGGAGATGAAGGTCCTCGAGCGGTTCAGCGAACTCGGCCAGGAGGGCCATACCCTCGCGATGCTGCTGCTGCGCCTGGGGCGCGGGCGACTGGGACACTGACCTCACCGGCACCGACACGTCCTACGAGAACCGCCCGGTCCTGCGACCGGGCGGTTCTCGTATGCCGGGGTCAGGTCAGCGCGATGTACTTGGTCTCGAGGTACTCGGCGATGCCTTCGCTGCCGCCCTCCCGCCCGAACCCGGATGCCTTGACGCCGCCGAACGGTGCGGCGGTGTCGGAGATGACACCGCGGTTGACGCCCACCATCCCGGTCTCGAGGGCGTCCGACACGCGCAGGGCCCGGTCGAGGTCGCGGGTGTAGATGTACGCGGCCAGACCGAACTCGGTGTCGTTGGCGGCGGCGACAGCCTCCGCCTCGGTGTCGAAGCCGGTGATCGCGGCCACGGGGCCGAACACCTCCTCGCGCAGGATCCGAGCGGACGCGGGCACGTCGGCGAGGACGGTCGCGGGATAGAACCAGCCCGGACCCTCCGGCGCGTCGCCGCCGAGCAGGACCTCGGCGCCGGCCTTCACGGCGTCCTCGACGAGGTCGGTGACCGTCTCGAGCTGGTCCCGGTTGATCAGCGGCCCCAGTGTCGTCTCGGGGTCGATACCGGGGCCCATCTTCGACGCTGCCATGCGTTCGGTGAGCTTCGCGGTGAACTCCTCCCGGACGGCGTTCGCGACGTGGAAACGGTTGGCAGCGGTGCAGGCCTCGCCGCCGTTGCGGAGCTTCGCGAGCATCGCGCCGTCCACGGCGGCGTCGATGTCGGCGTCGTCGAACACGACGAACGGAGCGTTCCCGCCGAGCTCCATCGACGTACGCAGCAAGCCCTTCGCCGACTTCTCGACCAGCATCCGGCCCACCGCGGTGGAACCGGTGAACGTGAGCTTGCGCAGACGGGGATCCTCGAGCAGCGGTTCGGTGACGGCACCCGAGTGCGATGTCGGCAGCACCGACAGCACGCCCTGCGGGAGGCCTGCTTCGACGAACAGTTCCGCGAGCGCGAGCATCGTCAGTGGCGTCTCGGACGCGGGCTTGACGATCATGGTGCAGCCGGCGGCCAGCGCGGGTCCGATCTTGCGGGTGCCCATCGCGAGCGGGAAGTTCCACGGGGTGATCGCCAGGCACGGCCCGACGGGCTGCTTGCTGACGAGGATGCGCCCGTTGCCGGCCGGCGCCGACTGGTAGCGGCCCTCCATCCGGACCGCCTCCTCGGCGAACCACCGGAAGAACTCGCTGCCGTACTTCACCTCGGCGCGGCTCTCCGGCAGGGCCTTGCCCATCTCGAGCGTCATCAGCTGCGCGAACGTCTCGGCGCGAACGGTGATCTTCTCGAAGACCGAGCGCAACAGCTCGCCGCGCTCGCGTGCCGGGGTCGCGGCCCAGTCCGCCTGCGCGGCCACCGCCGCGTCGAGCGCCTTGACGGCGTCACCGGGGCTGGCGTCGGCGACCTCGGTGAGGACCTCACCGGTCGCGGGATTCCGAACGGGGAACGTGGCGCCGTTCTCGGCGTCGACGGGGGTGCCGCCGATCCACAGCTTGGTAGGAACGGCACGAATCAATTCGGCTGGGTTCATGACCTCCATCATGCGCCGCCTCTCCAGAGAATGAGAGCCGACAAGATGTTCGGGTCCAGTGCCGATAAGCTGCCTCCATGAGCACAGACATCACCGGTACCGCAGCCTGGAAGAACCTGGATGCGCATCATCGAGTGATCGAATCTGCCCATCTGCGAAACCTGTTCGCTCAGGATCCCGATCGCGGCACCGCGCTGACGGTGACCGCCGCTGACCTGTACGTCGACTACAGCAAGCACCGCGTGACCCGCGAAACTCTGGACCTGCTGGTCGAACTCGCTCGTACCGCGCGCGTCGAGCAGCGTCGTGACGACATGTTCGCCGGCGCCCACATCAACACGTCGGAGGACCGCGCGGTGCTGCACACCGCGCTGCGGCTGCCGGCCGACGCGCAGCTGACCGTCGACGGTCAGGACGTCGTCGCAGACGTGCACGATGTCCTGCGTCGCATGGGCGACTTCACCGACCGGCTGCGGTCCGGGCAGTGGCGCGGCGCCACCGGCGAACGGATCCGCACGGTCGTCAACATCGGCATCGGCGGCTCCGACCTGGGACCGGTCATGGTGTGCGGCGCACTGCGCCACTACGCCGACGCCGGGATCTCGGCGCGGTTCGTCTCGAATGTCGACCCGTCGGATCTGGTGGGAACGCTCGCCGACCTCGACCCGGCCACCACGCTGTTCGTGGTCGCGTCCAAGACGTTCTCGACGCTCGAGACGCTCACCAATGCGTCGGCCGCGCGCCGCTGGCTGGTCGACGAGCTCGGCGAGAGCGCGGTGCCCAAGCACTTCGTCGCGGTGTCCACGCACGCGCAGCGGGTTGCGGAGTTCGGTATCGACACCGCCAACATGTTCGGGTTCTGGGACTGGGTGGGTGGCCGCTACTCGGTGGACTCGGCTATCGGCCTGGCAGTGATGGCGGTGATCGGCAAGGAACGGTTCGCCGAGTTCCTCTCCGGGTTCCACGCGATCGACGAGCACTTCCGGACAGCACCGCTCGAGCAGAACGCGCCGGTGCTGCTGGGACTGATCGGCGTCTGGTACTCGAGCTTCTTCGACGCCGAATCCCGTGCGGTGCTTCCGTATTCGAACGACCTGGCCCGGTTCGCCGCCTACCTGCAGCAGCTGACGATGGAGTCCAACGGCAAGTCGGTGCGCGCCGACGGCTCCCCCGTCACCACCAAGACCGGCGAGATCTTCTGGGGCGAGCCTGGCACCAACGGCCAGCACGCCTTCTACCAGTTGCTCCACCAGGGCACCCGCCTGGTGCCGGCCGACTTCATCGGCTTCGCCGAGCCCACCGACGATCTGCCCACCGCGGACGGCACCGGCAGCATGCACGACCTGCTCATGAGCAACCTGTTCGCGCAGACGAAGGTGCTCGCATTCGGCAAGACGGCCGAGGAGATCGCCGCCGAGGGCACCGCGCCGGAACTCGTGCCGCACAAGGTGATGCCGGGCAACAGGCCGTCGACCACGATCCTGGCTCCGCGGTTGACCCCGGCCGTGATCGGTCAGCTCATCGCGCTGTACGAGCACCAGGTGTTCGTGGCGGGCGTGATCTGGGGCGTCGACTCGTTCGACCAGTGGGGTGTCGAACTCGGCAAGGCCCAGGCCCTCGAGCTCGGTCCGGTCCTGACATCGACGGAAGCGCCTCCGCAGCAGGACGATTCGTCTACCGACGCACTGGTGCGCTGGTACCGGAAGCAGCGCGGCCGCACCGTCTGACGTCGGCGACCCTCACGCCGCGTGCGGATGACTCCATCCGCACGTGGTGTAGACGCGCCCGTCGTAGTCGACGAGTCGGGCGGCCAGTTCCTGCTGCTCGAGCCAGGCCACCGCACCGAGGTTCCGTCGCTGCGACGACGCCGCGGCCGCGTAGGCCCACAACGCGTCCCCGGCCATCACCGACACCTGTTCCCAGCCGCCTCCCACACCTTCGCTCGCCCGGGTGCGATCTGCGCCGGCGGTCGCCAGCGCGGTACCCGCCGGCAGTTCCACCGCCCCGTCGCCCGGGACGGGAACCTGCCATCCGCCGGCCGGACAGTGTCCGGCCGTGGCGACGTTGCCGCCGACGCGGACCAGCACACCGCACTCGAGTTCGTGGGCGACCAGCGCGGCCGCCCGATCCGCGGTATCCGCCTTCGCGGTGTCGCCGATGTCGAACGACACCCCCCACGGTGCGAGCACGGTGGCGTCGTCGATCTGGACGTCCGCGAACGTGGGCTCCGGGTGGATGGACGGAACACTCGACGGCGGCTCGTCGAAGGCGAGCGGGCTGACCACGCCGTCGGTCATGCGGGCCACCCAGAGCGCCGATCGCAGGAGCCCGGCCAACCGGACACTGACTCGCACCGGCAGCCCCTGTGCCAGGTTGACGGCGTGGATCTCGGCGTCGCCGCGGTGGAGGCTGCAGGCGGATTCCGCCTCGGACAGGACCGCACCGACCAGCCCCGCCGCGGGTCCCAGCGCCGCGGCTTCGGTGACCTGGACCTCGATCTCCTCGTTCCAGGCGCTCCATCTCGTGTCGACAAGCATGACGTGCTCCGTGAATCGAGAAATTCGCTGCACCCAGTATGCGCCTGCACGGCAAACGCACTGGTCAACGCGTCGAGCGGACACCACCGACCGCGGTGAGGGCGAACCGGACCAGGTCTTCGATCACGCCGGGATCGGCACCGCCGGACGCCAGTGGGCCGGCCAGTACCTCGGCGGTGGCGCCGACGAGCGACGCCGCCGCCAGCGGAACGTTCTGCGGCTCGAGTTCGCCGTCGGCGATACCGTCGGCGACGGCCGCGGCGAACGCGTCGGCGAAGGTGCGGCGGAAGATGAGACGCTCGGCGTCGACCGCCGCGTCGACAGGTTCCGCGAGCAGCGTGTACGCGAGCTTCGGGTTTCGCATGGCCCGACCGCCGAAGGTCTCGATCACCGCCGCGATCCGCTCGGCGGCCGAACGACCAGGTCCCGCAGCCGCGTTCACCTCGGCAACCTCACGACCGACGATCTCTCGGAACACCGCGACCACGAGGTCCGACTTGCCCGAGAAATGCGTGTAGACGCTGCCGGTCGCCACCCCCGCGCGGGTGGCGACGGCCGCGATCGTCAGCCCCTGATAGCCCTCCTCCGACAGCACCGCGACCGCGGCTTGGAAGATGGCGTCGCGTTGGGCCGCGAGACGCGCCTCGACGGCGGGGGTTCGACGGTAGGCCATGGTGGTCAGTGTTCCAGTACGGCCCGCGAACCCACGATTCAACCCTTCCGGCGCAGCGGCCCCGGGTAGCGTCGAACCATGCCGGTGCGCACTGAACGAACCGGGCCCGTGACGACCATCGTGTTGTCCCGGCCCGAGGTGCGTAATGCGGTGGACGGGCCCACCGCCGCCGCGCTGGCCGAGGCGTTCCGCGAGTTCGAGAACGATCCCGATGCCGCGGTCGCGGTCCTGTGGGGCGACGGTGGCACGTTCTGCGCGGGCGCCGACCTCAAGGCACTCGGCACGGACCGGTCCAACCACGTCACACCCGACGGCGACGGACCGATGGGACCTACTCGCATGCGACTGTCCAAGCCGGTGATCGCCGCGATCGCGGGGCACGCGGTGGCCGGCGGTCTCGAACTGGCGTTGTGGGCGGACCTGCGAGTCGCGGAGTCCGACAGCGTCTTCGGCGTCTTCTGCCGGCGCTGGGGTGTACCACTGATCGACGGTGGCACCGTGCGCCTGCCCCGCCTCATCGGCGCGGGACGAGCAATGGACCTGATACTGACCGGCCGCGCGGTCGACGCCGACGAGGCCCTCGCGATCGGCCTGGTCAATCGGGTGGTGCCGCCGGGGCAGTCGCGGGCCGCCGCCGAGGAGTTGGCGACCGAACTCGCCCGATTCCCGCAAACCTGCCTCCGCGAGGACCGGATGTCGGCGCTCGAACAGGAGGGGTTGTCCGAGGAGAATGCCCTGGCGTCCGAGTTCCGGCACGGCATGGTGGCGGTCACCGTCGACGCGCTCGGCGGCGCCGCCCGGTTCGCGGCCGGCGAGGGCAGGCACGGCAGTTTCGGCAGCTGAGGCCCGCTTGGCGGTAACGTCCGATCCCATGGACCGGTTGACCATGGTGGACGAGATCTTCCTGCGCCGACATCACGGCTACGGGTTGCCGATCGTGATGCAGGGTTTGTGGCGCACCGCCGACGTCATGGATGGCGCGGTCCTCGCGTCGGTGCACGACGGGCTGAGGCACGGGGCCCTGGCCCGGCGGGTCGTCCGTCCGCGGGTGCCCGGCGCCCGATTGCGCTGGGTGACCAGCACCGACTGCTATCCCCTGCGGTACGACACCGAGACCGTGCCGGTCGACGACGTGCTCCGGTGGGCCGACGCGGAGGCCGCCGTCGACGTCGACCCCGAGTTCGGGCCGGGGTGGGCGCTGTCGGCGGCGCCGGTCGCCGACGGTGGCACCGTGATCTCCCTCGTGTGTTCGCACGTGATCGCCGACGCCCGCGGACTGATCTCCGCGGTCGACGCGGCCCTCACCGGCCGATCGACCCCACCGACCATCTCGCGCACGTCGGACGTGGCGGACGCAGCGCGCCTGGTCGGTACCGTCGTCGGGCGCGGGCTGGCGGCGACGCTGGGGCTGGCGTTCAGCGCGCGCCGGCGCCGTGAACTGCGGGACTTCGTCGACCAGACACCGGAGCCCGGGTCGGGCCAGGCCCACAGGCCGTCGGCGATGTGTAGCGCGATTCTCGACATCGACGCGACCGCCTGGGACGCGGTGGCCGCCGAACAGGACGGCACCGCGAACGGACTGTTCATCGCGGTGCTCACCGCGATCGCCGACGCCGCCGGGGTTCCGATGCCCCTGAACATCTGCCTGCCGGTCGACATGCGCAGTTCCGAGACGGCCGACAACTCCATCGTGATGACGGATGTGACTGTCGGACCGGAGGATTCACTCGCCGACATCCGCGAGCTGAGCCGGGAGGCGTACTCCCGCCCGCCGATGGGCGCGCCGTCGGGGTTCCCGGAGGAGATCTCCCAACTGCTCCCCGACCGACTGGCGCACCACCTGACTGCGGGCGCGGGCGAACGCGATGCACTCTGTTCCAACATCGGGCGGCTGCCCGACTCCGTCGGGTCACTCGGCCCGCACCGCACGACCGGCGTGGCGACCCGCGCCGTCCACCCGCGCCTGGCCGTGGACCACGACGCCGGCACCATGACGCGGCTGTCGGCGTACCTGTGCTCGTACGGCGACACGTACTCGTTGTCGCTGGTCGGGGTCGATCCCGCGTACTTCGACAGCGCCGACGAACTGCGTGAACTCGCCGTCGCACAGCTCGCGAAGCGGGGGTTGTCGGCGCAGGCCTGGTGAGCCACATGGCACCACTCGGCGCCATGTGGACAAGAATTTGATGCCAAACCCTTCCCATTGGCATCATGTTGGTGCCATAGTGGTGCCATGGACCTCACACCGTACGTCTCCGCACTCCACAACGATCTCGCCGTCGCGGCCGAGGCGGGCGGCCCGGACGCCCGCGCACTCGCGGAACGGTTGACGGCACCGCTGGATTCGGCGATCCGACTGGCACTGCTGGACGCGCTCTCGGCCGCCGCGAGCGAGATCACCAGTGAACTGGCCCCCGGTTCGGTCGATCTGCGCCTGCGCGGACGCGAGCCCAGCTTCGTCGTGACCCCGCCGCCCGCGCCGCCGGCGTTCACCGACCCCGGCGAGGCCTCCGAATCCGAGCCTCCGACGCCTCGTCCCGCAGAGACCGACGAGGGGCCGATGACCCGCATCAATCTCCGACTCCCGCAGGACCTCAAGGACCGTGTCGAGGACGCGGCCCGTACCGCCGGGCTGTCCGTCAACGCCTGGCTGGTCCGGTCGGCCGCCGCCGCGCTCGACGACGGCAGCGGCGCCCGACGGCCCGAGCGGCGCGCCCCGACCGGCGGCGACCGCTACACCGGCTGGGTCCGCTGACCCCGGCTGACCCCGCACACCATCGAACCCCCGAGGATCACCAATGCCTACTTTCGCCAGCACAGAACCGATCACCGCAACCCTCCAGTTCGCCGTCGGCGACGCCACCATCACCGCGAGCGATCGTGACGACACGGTCGTGGAGGTCCGCCCCAGCGACCCGAACCGCGAGACGGACGTGCGCGCCGCCGAACAGACCCGCGTCGAGTTCGCCTCGGGCCGACTGCTCGTACGAGCACCGAAGCCCCGAGTGCTCGGCGTGTGGGGCAAGGTCGGATCGGTCGACATCACGGTCGCACTGCCCTCCGGATCGGCGGTCGAGGCCGACGCGTCGGTGGCGGCGTTCCGCTCGACGGGCCGACTCGGCGACTGCCGGATCAAGACCTCGACCGGCGACGTCCGCCTCGGTGCCACCGCCGCACTGACCGCGCATTCCGGTGCCGGCGCGATCGTGGTGGAGAGTGTGTCCGGCGACGCCGACGTGAGCACCGGCTCGGGCAAGGTCGAACTGCCCCGCGTCGACGGCAGCCTCGTCGTCAAGAATGCCAACGGGCACAACCGGATCGGCAGCGTCACGGGAAGTCTCCGGGTCAAGACGGCGAACGGCGACGTCACCGTCGACCACGCCGGCGCCGACGTCACCGCCGCGACCGCGAACGGCGACATCCGGATCGGCGAGGTCACCCGTGGCACCGCGTCCCTGCGGACGGGACACGGCGAGATCGAGGTGGGAATCCGGTCCGGCACGGCCGCGCGCCTCGACGTACACACCTCGTTCGGCAAGGTCCACAACAGGCTCGCCGAGACGGCCGGACCGGCATCGACCGACCAAACCTTGGAACTCCAGGCCCACACCGGCTTCGGCGACATCATCGTTCACCGCGCAGAGGTCGGGCAGACAACTACCGGAAAGGCAGAGCTATGACGACATCGGTCAGCACCCGATCGGCGATCAGCGTTCGCTCGCTTCGAAAGTCCTTCGGAGACAATGTAGTGCTCGACGGCATCGACCTCGACATCGCGGAGGGAAGCGTCTTCGCCCTCCTCGGTCCCAACGGGGCGGGCAAGACCACCACGGTCCACATCCTGTCCACGCTCGTCCGCCCCGACGCGGGTGACGCGACGGTCGGCGGCCACGATCTGGCACAGGAACCCGACGCCGTCCGCCGCGCGATCGGCGTCACCGGGCAGTTCTCCGCGGTCGACAACCTCCTCACGGGCCGCGAGAACCTGATCCTGATGGCCGATCTCCACCACCTGGGCCGGGACGCCGGTCGGCGCCGGGCGAGCGAACTGCTCGAGCAGTTCGACCTGGTCGATGCGGCCTCGAAACCTGCCGGGAGCTACTCGGGTGGGATGCGGCGGCGACTCGACCTCGCGATGACGCTGGTCGGTAGTCCCCGGATCATCTTCCTCGACGAACCGACGACCGGACTCGATCCGCGCAGTCGACGCACGATGTGGGACATCATCCGCGAACTCGTCGCGGGCGGCGTCACGATCTTCCTCACGACGCAGTACCTGGAGGAGGCCGACCAACTCGCCGATCACATCGCCGTCCTCGACGGCGGCCACGTGGTCGCGGCAGGCACGCCGACCGAACTCAAGCGCCTCGTACCGGGCGGTCACGTCAGCCTGCAGTTCATCGATCCGGACGAGTTGGACTCGGCTGCAACATCACTCGCCGACGCCGTTCGTGACGACGACACCCTCACGCTGCAGGTTCCCGGAGACGGCAGCATCCGGTCACTGCGGTCGATTCTCGACCGACTCGACGCCGACTCGATCGAGGTCGCGAATCTGTCGATCCACACGCCCGACCTCGACGACGTCTTCCTCGCACTCACCGGCCGACCCGAAACACGAAAAGAGGCAGTGCGATGACCACGATGACGTACACACTGACGGACTCGGCGACCATGCTGCGGCGCAGCCTCCGGCACATCGTCCGGTACCCGTCGATGACGGTATTGCTCGTGGGGATGCCGATCGTCATCCTGCTGCTCTTCGTCTACGTGTTCGGCGGGACTCTCGGTGCAGGCCTGGGAGATCCGACCGGCGGGCGCTCCGCCTACGTCGATTTCGTGACCCCGGGCATCCTGCTGATGACGGTGGCCGGCGCCGCTCAGGGAACCGCGATCTCCGTCGCCACGGACATGACCGAGGGCATCATCGCCCGGTTCCGCACGATGGCGATATCGCGCGCGTCGGTGCTGACCGGTCACGTCGTGGGCACGATGATCCAGACGATGCTGAGCCTGCTGCTGGTCACCGGTGTGGCACTTCTCGTCGGGTTCCGCCCGACGGCCGGGGTCGTCGAGTGGATCGCGGCGATCGCGCTGCTGGCGGGTTTCACGTTCGCGATCACGTGGCTGTCCGTCGCGCTCGGGCTGGTGTCGAAGAGCGTCGAGACCGCGAGCAACCTACCGATGTTCCTGATCCTGCTGCCGTTCCTGGGTAGCGGTTTCGTCCCCACCGATTCCATGCCGACCGGCTTGCGCTGGTTCGCCGAGTACCAGCCGTTCAGCCCGGTCATCGACACCCTGCGCGGGCTTCTCCTGGGCGGTCCGATCGGCGCCGACGCAGCCCTGGCGGTCGCCTGGTCCGCCGCAATCGCCCTCTTCGGGTACGTGTGGGCGAAGCGCCGGTTCGAGCGTCGCTCGATACGCTGATCCCCACCCCCTGGCCCGACCGGAAGCGGCGCGAAACCGCCCGGTCGGGCCTACCGTGGATTCATGGCTCCCGAAGAGTTCGACGTCATCGTGATCGGAGGCGGGCCGGCCGGCGAGAACGCGGCGGCCTACGCCATTGCCGGCAGCGACCGCACCGCGGCGCTGATCGAGCACCAACTGGTGGGCGGCGAGTGCTCGTTCTGGGCGTGCATGCCGTCGAAGGCACTGCTGCGACCGGTGGAGGTGCTCGGCACCGCGCGGCACATGCCGGGTGTGGAGGAGAAGGTCAACGCCTACGGACTGGATGTCGAGGCGGTCCTCACGCGCCGCGACGGCTTCGTGCACAACCTCGACGACTCGTCACAGGTGTTGTGGGCGGATTCGGTCGGCATCGACGTCATCCGCGGCAGCGCCCGCATCACCGGGGCGCGGGAGGTGACCGTCGGCGACCGGGTGCTGCGGGCCCGGCACGCGGTCGTCCTCGCGACCGGCACGACCGCCTCCGTCCCCGGCACACCGGGCCTGCAGGAGGCGCTGCCGTGGACGTCGCGCGACGCCACGAACGTGCGGGAGATCCCCAGACGACTCGCGGTAATCGGCGGTGGCGTGGTGGCGTGCGAGGCCGCGACGTGGCTGCACGAACTCGGCGCCGACGAGGTGACGCTCGTCGTCCGCGGGTCCGGGCTGCTCGGACGCACCGAACCGTTCGCGGGCGAGATGGTCGCCGAGAAACTGCGCAAGCACGGCGTGAACCTGCGCTTCGGCGCGAACGTGGAATCGGTGACTCGCATTGCCCCGTCGGACACCGGCATCGGCCGGATCCACGGCGGACCCGTCACGCTGGCGCTGAGCGGCGACGGCTCGGACCCCGAACTCGAGGCCGACGAGATCCTCGTCGCGACCGGACGCACCCCCGCCACCGCCGGGCTGGGGCTCGAGACGCTCGGTCTGCCCGATCTTGATTCTCACGGCTACGTCACCGTCGACGATCACCTCACTGTGGCGGGCGTCGACGGTGACTGGCTGTACGCGGTGGGCGACGTCAACGGTCGGTCCCTGCTCACCCACATGGGCAAGTACCAGGCGCGGGTGTGCGGCGACGTGATCGCGGCGCGAGCGGAGGGCCGGCCGCTCGACGGGCCCCGGTTCGTCGCGTCCGCCGATCACGGGCAGGTGCCGCAGGTGGTGTTCACGACGCCCGAGATCGCCGCGGTGGGCCGCACCGAAGAACAGGCCCGTGACGACGGCCTCGACGTCGAGGTGCTGGCGGTCGACATCGACGTCGCGGGTGCCGCGCTGTCGCGGGACGACTACACCGGGCGCGCGGCGCTCGTGATCGACCGGGCCACCGACACCGTGGTGGGCGCGACGTTCGTCGGATCCGGGGTCGCGGAACTGGTGCACGCGGCGACGGTCGCGGTGGTGGGCCGGGTCCCGGTCGAGACGCTGTGGCACGCGGTCCCGTCGTATCCGACGGTCAGCGAGGTGTGGTTGCGGTTGCTCGAGGCGAGACGCAATCCGTCGTGAGCACCGCGAGGACGTTCCCCACCTCCTGGCCGACACGGTCGGTACGCGGTACGCTGGTGGCACATACGGAGGTGTGACCATGCTCGTCGACCGCGACCGCGACCGCGACCGTGCCCGCGACACGATCCACGCGCTGTCCGATCAGGATCTGGTCGAGCTGCTGGCAGAGGAGTTCTCCCGTCGGCCCAACCTGCGGCCGGTCCGCGACGACGTGACCGCGCTGATGGCGATGGGGCCGGCGCTGGCGCTGCAGCACGAGCGCGCCGTCGCCAACCCCGCCGCAGCCGCGGTGGCGCGCACCCGCATCGTGTCATCCGCTCTCCGGTCGCTCGTCGACGAGCACGAGATGTTCGACTCCACCACCGTCAGCCGAGCCCTCGGCAAGTCGGCCACCAGCCGCAACACCGCCAGCCGTCTGGCGGCGGCGGGCACCGTCATCGCACTGCCCGCGTCCGGGCACAATCTCTTCCCTGCCTTCCAGTTCGACGCCGAACGCCGCGAGGTGCGCCCGATCGTCGCCGAGATCAACCGAATGATCGGCGCCAAGGACGATCCATGGGGCACCGCGTCGTGGTGGCTGTCCCCCACCGCCTTCGCCGACGACCCGCGCTCCCCTGCCGAGCTCGCCGTCGCGGGCGGGCACGAGCAGGATCTGCGGGACATGGCCGACGACCTGATCCACGGCTGAGCATCGCGTGATCTACCCGGATCCGCCGGCGCTGCTGCCACCCGCCCTGATCACCACGCTTCCCGCCGACACGTCGGTGTGGCGCATTCACAGCGCCGTGCGCGGCGCCGCCGACCTCAACCCCACCCCACGACCACGCCCGCGTGCCGGCGGCAGGTTCGACAGTCTCGACGGCTCCTACGCCTACCTGTATCTGGGGGACAGTCCCGCAGCCGCGGTCGCGGAGACGCTGTGCCGGAACCTGCCGGTCGACCAGTCCCCCAGACTGATTCCGCGGGTGCAGATCCGGGGACGCGTACTGAGCGAACTGCGAACCACCCGCCCGGTGCGGGTGGCCGACCTGACCGGCACCGGGTCGGCGCGCCTGAACGCGGGCGTCTGGCTCACCAAGTGCGACCCGTCCGGCTACCTCCACACCCGGCGCTGGGCCGCAGCCGTCCTGGCCGCCAATCCCGGCATCGACGGCCTGCAATACCGGCCCCGGCACGACGAGAACAACCTCGCCTGGATGCTCGCCGGCTCCCCCGGCACCATCGCGCACCCCGCGGTCACGGCGGTCGGCGGCGTCGTTCCGCTCGATTCGGCGGACGGGCACTACCTTCTCGGGGCGCTACTCACCGCCCACAATGCCGCTCTCGCGCCCTGATCACGCCCGCCCGGGACCGCACGAGTGCGACACTCACGGTGTGTCGTCGACGCGAATCATCAGGGTCCTGCACGCCCCGCGGGAACGGGTCTTCCGCGCCCTGCTGGATCCGGAAGCGATCGCGACCTGGCGCGTCCCGGCGAACATGACCGCGCAGGTGCACCGGTTCGACGCCCACGTCGGCGGGCACTACCGCATCTCACTCACCTACGACTCCCCCGACGTGGCCGGCAAGACCACGGCCCACACCGACACGTACCACGGCTACTTCCAGTCCATCACCGACGGCAAGCAGGTGAAGGAACAGATGGAGTTCGAGACCGACGACCCTGACATGCGCGGAATGATGAACGTGTCGATCAAGCTGTGGGACCACGCCGACGGCACCGAACTGGACGTCCTGCACACAGGCATTCCGCCTGGGGTCGATCCCGCGGACAACGAACTCGGCTGGAATGAGGCGCTCGATCGGCTCGCCGGGATCGTCGAACACGGGTGACGCCCGTGCCCGACATCGTTCAGTCCGGCAGCCCGCCTCCGTAACCACGGGCCGTCAGGCCGCCCGGCTGCAACGAACGGCCGATCGACCGCGCCGCAGCGCGCACCATCTGGGACAGTGCAGTCGTCTGCGCGGTCTCGGCGTTGACGACTATCGCGAGGGCGGCCGTGGCCACACCCGGGCGTCCGAAGATCGGTGCGGCGATCGACAGCGCCTCCATCGTGACCTGACGGTCACTGATCGCCAGTTCCCGCTTGCGAACCTCCGCGAGTGTTCGACGCAGCTCGTCCGCGGAGGTGATGGTCTTCTCGGTGAACCGTTCGAGCGGTCTCGACAGCACCTCCTCCTGCACCATGACCGGCGCGAAGGCCAACAGCGCGAGTCCGATGCTCGATGCGTGGATCGGGAATCGTCCTCCGACCCGGGTGCGGACAGGAACGGCGCGCTTGCCGCCGATTCGTTCGAGGAAGATGATCTCGGAACCCTCGCGTACCCCCAGCTGAACGTTCTCCTGCGTGATCTGCGACAGGTCCTCCATCACCGGCATGGCGAGCTCGCGCAGCATGGTGCCGCGGGGCGCGAGCGACGCGACCTCCCACAGCCGCAGCCCGATCCGGTACCGGCCCGAACCGTCCCGTTCGAGCGCGCCCCACCCGGTCAGGTCCGCGGCCAGCCGGTGCACGGTGGTGAGTGGGAAGCCCGTCAGGCGGGACATCTCACTGAGCGTCAGAACGGGTTGGTCCGGAGAGAAGACCTCGAGCAGGTTCAGTGCCCGCACGGTGACGGAACCGGTTGGGCCCCGGCGACTCCCGACCACGGACATGCCCAACACCCCACTCAAGGCCTTCATCGACTCAGACGGGATGCACCCGCACCGGAATGCTAGCCCAGCCCTTGAGGGTGTTGTTCAGCCTCGGGACGGCGGCGGCCGTCGGCTCGATCCGGCGTACCCGGCGTGCCAGGGCAGTCAGGATCGTCTCGGCCTCGAGCCGCGCGATGGGCTGTCCGACGCACTGGTGAATGCCCATTCCGAAGGCGACGTGGCCGCTCGCGGCGCGCTGGATGTCGAACTCCTCGGACCGGTCGCCCCAGTGCCGCTCGTCGCGGTTTCCGGATCCGAGGAACAGCAGCACCTTCTGGCCTTCCGCGATCCGGTGACCGGCGAACTCGGTGTCCGCGGCGGTGGTCCGGAAGAACGTCTGCACAGGGGACTCGAAGCGCAGCGCCTCGTCGAACGCGAACTTCGCCAGGTTGGGCCGTTCGTGCAGGATGCTCCACTGGGCGGGGTGCGCGGCCAGCGCGTGCAGGGCGTTCCCGATACCGAACACCGTGGTGTCCACACCCGCGGTGAGCAGCGAGCGCACCAGCATCGGCGCCTGAGCATGGGTGATCTCGCCGCGGTCGGCGGCTGCCCAGATCTGCGCACCGAATCCCGTGGCCGACAGGTTGGCACGCTCGCAGCTCTCCGAGATCCACGCCTGGATCGGCTCGGCGGTCTCGAGTGCCCTCGTCACCCGGTCGTTGCGGGGGCCGAAAGCGTTGAAGGCCATCGCGCCGTACGGGAGAAGATTCTCGCGGCCCTCGGCGCGCACACCCACCGCGTCCGGGAACACCTGCAGAGGGAACACCTCGGCCAGGTCGGTGACCGCATCGAACTCGCCACGACGCACCAACGCGTCCACGAGCAGATCCGCCTGCTGCTGGAGGTGGTCTCGCAGTTGGCGGACCGATCGCGGCGACAGGATCGCATTCATCGCCGCCCGCACCGAGGTGTGGTCCGGCGGGTCGGCCTCGAGCAGCAAACTCGGTGTCCGCCAGGGTGTCTCGTGCCGGAGATCACTCAGCCCGACGCCCCGGCCGGAAACGAACGTGCGCCAGTCGGTGAGCGCGGCGTGCACATCCGTGTAGCGGCCCATCGCGAGGACGTCGTATCGGTGCAGGCACACGACCGGTCCGGCGGCTCGCAGCCTGGCATGGAATTCGTACGGATCCGCCAGGGTCGCATCGTCGAACGGGTCGTCGTCGAGGCCGGGCAGGTCCACCCGCACGGTCGAGGTCTCGGTTGTCATGTGTCCGCTCTCCTCACAGGTCCAGAATCAGGCGCGGGCACGCTGCTCGCGAAACGCAGATCATCATCGTGTCGTCGGCCGCTCGTTCCTCGTCGGTGAGCAGTGAATCCCGGTGGTCGACGACGCCGCCGAGCACCGACGTCTCGCAGGTCCCGCACGTACCCTCCTGGCAGGAGGACAGCACCTGAACTCCCGCCGCGGTGACCGCCTCGAGGATCGAGGTACCGGGTGGCACGGTCACGGTCGTGCCGCTGAGCGCGAGCTCCACCTCGAACGTCTCGTCGAGGACCGGGGCGCCGAGTTCCCTTGCCGCGAAACGCTCGACGTGCAGCGTTCCGGCGGGCCACTGCTCACACCTCTCGGCAACCGCATCCAGGAGGCCGGCTGGACCGCAGCAGTACACGAGGGTGTCCGGAAGCGGTGTACCGAGGATCGCCGAGAGGTCGGGCTGCCCGGAGACGTCCTGCGCGCACACCTCGACGCTGTCCGGGTAGAGCGTCGTCAGCTCGTCGACGAACGCCATCGAGCCACGACGGCGGCCGCCGTACGTGAGCGTCCAGTCGGATCCCGCGGCGTGCGCGGCAGCGACCATCGGCAGCATCGGGGTGATTCCGATGCCGCCGGCGATGAAGATGTACCGCGGCGCGTCGCGTAGTTCGAAGTTGTTCCGGGGACCGCGGACCCGGACCGAGTCACCCACATCGAGCTTGTCGTGCACGTACTGTGACCCACCGCGGCCGTCCGGCTCTCGGAGCACCGCGATCCTCCAACAGCCGGGGTCGGAGGGATCGCCGCACAGGGAGTACTGCCGCACGAGGTCCGGCTGCAATACGACATCGATGTGCGAGCCCGGAGTCCATTGCGGCAGCGCAACCCCCGCTGGGTGGCGTAGTTCGAGGACGGCGACGCCGCCGACGACGTCGCTCTTGCGATGCACTTCGAGGTCGGCCTCGAATTCGTGTGACCGGACTGTCATGAGTTCACCAACACTCTCGGAGGGATGTAGGGGGTCGCTGTCTCGTTGGTCCCGGAGCCGGTCGTGTGGCCGGTCGGGTGGCCGAGCAACCAGTTCCACAGCTCGATCGGATCGTCGGCGACCCTGGTGGCGCCGCAGTGACACGTGTCTTCGAGGCTGTCGGATCCCGGCACCCAGACGATTCGTACGACGTTGCGGCCCTTCGGCCTTACGGCGGGTTCGGTGGCCATCGATGCGCTCTCGTCAGCCGACCGGGACGGATCGAGAGGGCCGCTTCACCATCTGCTCGAGCATCCTGCGCGCGGCCAGCGCACCGGCGTCGATGTTGATGCTCAGTTCCTGATAACCCGAGGGTTCGCCCGCGATCACCGTCTCGAGCAGATCGAGGGCGACCACGTCCTGGAGCACCACGGTGCGGTTGTTCTCCCGCAGGAAGTCGGTCACGTCCTGATCATCGAGCGCGAAATCTCGCGCCACCGACCAGAAGTCGTGCGTCGAGTGTTCGGTTTCGGGGGTGATGGCGTAGACCACCTCGACGTGGAAGGCCTGGCTGTCGGGCCCCTCCTCGGGCGGCATCACACCGACGGGGGCAATACGACTGTGCAACAGGTACAGACATGGTGGGGTGTACTCGACGTCCTGCCATCGGGTGATGCGCCCTTCGATGCCGGTCGACTCGGCGTAGAACGGGGGGCACTCCGCATCGTCCATGTGCCGGCTCATGCAGATGACGCCCGCATCCTCGTCCACCTCGGTGCTGATCGGTGTCGCCGCGACCTCGGGTGTACCGATGTATCCGCCGTGCAGATAGGTCTCGTGGGACAGGTCCATCAGGTTGTCCACCAGGAGGCCGTATCGCGCCCGCAGCGGCTCCATGCCTCGCACGACCGCGTAGTCGGGGCTGTCCAGCCATGGGGCACGGGGAATCTCGGCCGAATCGGGCTCCGTCGGATCGTGCGGGTCCGGGATCCAGATCCACACGAAAGAGTCCTGCTCGACGACGGTGAAGCTCTTCAAGCGCGCAGTACGCGGGATCCGACTCTGGCCGGGCACCGCCACGCAGCCCCCGTCACGGCCGTAGGTGAATCCGTGGTAACCGCAGACCACCGTGTCGCCCTCGAGGCGACTCGGCGCCTGGGACAGCGGAAACCTGCGGTGCACGCAGCGATCCGACATCGCGGTGACTTCTCCGGACTCGGTGCGCCAGAACAGGATCGGCTCACCGCAGATGGTTCGGGCGAACAACTCGCGCCCCACCTCCGAACCGTAGGCCGCCACGTACCACTGGTTTCGGGCTATCGATGTCATCGTGTGCTCCCAACTGGGCGGCGCGTCTCGCGCACCTCGACTTCGGGTGGGGCCGGCAGGCCCGGTGACTGCATCCACTGTCACGGAACCGGTATGACCGAGACCACTCGACTTCCGGATATCGGAAGACTGTGTGCCGTCTTCCGATATCCGGAATGGGGGTGGAATCGAGACGAGGCGATCCGCAAATGTTCTGCCGAGTGATCCGGCTCACATCACATCACTCGATCAAGGGACCGAACATGAGTATTGATCTGCGGGAGCGCATCGATTCCAGTCCGATGTCGCGATTCCAATGGGGCGCGGTGGCGATCTGCGTCCTGCTCAACGTCCTCGACGGCTTCGACGTGCTGGTGATGGCCTTCACCGCACAGTCGGTATCCCAGGAATGGGGACTATCAGGCTCCGAGGTCGGACTACTCCTGAGCGCCGGACTGTTCGGAATGGCGGGCGGATCACTGCTACTCGCGCCCTGGGCCGACACGATCGGCCGACGCCGGATGATCCTGCTCTGCCTGGCCATCGCCAGCGCCGGGATGACCCTGTCGGCGCTGAGCCCCAACGCCCTCGCACTGGGCCTCCTCCGCGCGCTGACCGGAGTCGGAATCGGCGGAATCCTGGCCAGCAGCAACGTCATTGCGAGCGAGTACGCGTCGTCCCGCTGGCGCGGACTCGCGGTGAGCCTGAACTCGACCGGCTACGCGATCGGCGCCACGTCGGGCGGCATCATCGCCGTGGTGCTGCAGAACAGTTTCGGGTGGCGCTCCGTTTTCCTCTTCGGCGGCGTCTGCACCGCGGCCATCATTCCCGTGGTGTTCCTGCGACTGCCCGAGTCACTCGACTTTCTGCTGACCCGGCGGCCGGCCAACGCACTCGCGCGCATCAACAAGTTCGCCGCGCGAATCGGGCAGCCGCAACTGTCCGAGCTTCCGGACCCGACCGAGGACGGCACTTCGCCGACCGAGTCGGCCGGCAAACTGCGGCAATTGTTCTCGCCTGAACTGCTTCGTCCCACCCTGCTGATCTGGTTCGCGTTCTTCATGATCATGTTCGGCTTCTACTTCGTCACCAGTTGGACGCCGAAACTGCTGGTGGCCGCGGGACTTTCCGCGAACCAGGGGATCACCGGCGGCGTGCTGCTCAACCTCGGCGGAATCTTCGGGGCCACCTTGCTCGGCGCCCTGTCCGCCAGGTTCGCGCTGCGATCGGTCCTGTCCGCCTACATGGTGATCGCAGGTGTTCTCCTGGTCGTCTTCGTGCCCGCCACCAGCTCCATCGTGGTCGGATTCACGCTCGGAGCCCTCATCGGGGTCTTCGTGAACGGCTGCGTCGCCGGGCTGTACGCGATCACCCCGTCGGTGTACGGACCGTCCGTCCGAGCGACCGGCGTCGGCTGGGGAATCGGCGTGGGACGGATCGGCGCCATCGTCTCGCCCATCGTCGCAGGCAAGCTGTTGGATCTGGACTGGACGCCCACACAGCTGTACATCCTCGTCGCCGGCGCGTTCGTCCTCGGAGCGATCGCGGTCAGCAGACTGCAGTCCGAATCGAAGAAGACGACACCCGCACCGGTGGAGCCGTCCCCCGCGGGGATGCTGTCGGGCGAGCCCGCCTGACCGCGCACCCCCAGGGGACGAGCGCCGGCGTCAGTCACCGCCCGGGGCGCTGAGCGCCGGGAACCAGATGTCGGTGAGGACCTCCGCCGCCTGTTCGCGGGGAACCTCGATCGTCCCCTGGAGGGCCCATCGGGTGAAGAACCGTTCGAGCTGCGCGACCAGTAGTTCGATACGCAACCGGGCCTCGTCCTGCCGGTCCTGCGGCCAGCGCGCCAGGTACTGCGTCATCGAGTTGGGCAGGGCGAGGATCCCGTCACGGGACGTCTCGCGGAACGAGGGTTCCAGGGCGACCGCCTCGTCCCACGCGGGCAGGATGTCCTTGCACTCGTCGAACCAGTCGATGGCCCGGTTCACCCAGGCCGTGAACTCGGCGCGGGATCCGGTCTCGAGCACCCGATCGAGGTCCTCGTAGAACGCGAAGACACTCGGCACCATCTTCTCCGCACTGATGGCTCGCAGGATCTCCACCTTGCCGGGAAAATGCAGGTAGAAGGTGGCGCGGCTGCAGCCGACCGCAGCGGCGATGTCGTCGACGGTGACCGCCGCGTAGCCGCGCGCGCAGAACAACTCCCGAGCACACTCCATGAGCTTGGTCCGGGTCCACCGCTTCTGTTCTTCTCGCAGACTTCCGCGCCGGCTCTTGATCTCGTCCGCAGCAACTCCCACGCCCTAGACGATGGCGCACCCGGACGGGCGCAGGCAAGTCGAATCGCCGCTCGAAGGACGGATCGTCATTCACTTGACACATCGTCAGTCAATCAGAAAGTATGACGCACATCACTATAGATGTGCGCCGGTGTCGAGCACGGCGACGATCCTTGCCCGCATCGAAAGGAACTACCCGTGACCAAGTCTGTCGACCCGCAGGCCTACATCGCGTCCGTCATGGCCGGACTGACGGGCCCGGGCGGGCCGTTCGAACTCCACGAGGAGGACGTCCTCGGCGCCCGCATGCCGGTGATGAAGAACCGCGATCGGTCCCTGGGCGACGTCCTGGCGGCCTCGGTCGCATTCGGCGACCGCGACTACCTGGTCACCGAGGACCGCCGGATGAGCTACGCCGAGCACGGTGCCGCCGCGGCGGCACTGGCCCGCGCCCTGCGGGAGCGGTACGGCGTCGACAAGGGCGACCGTGTCGGCATCCTCGCCGCCAACACTCCCGAGTGGGTCCTGTCGTTCTGGGCGGCGCAGGCGCTCGGCGCGATCGCGGTGGGCTTCAATGCGTGGTGGACGACGCGCGAGATCGAGTACGGGGTCGGCCACGCCCAGCCGTCGGTACTGATCGTCGACGCGAAGCGCGCCGCGCTCCTCGACGGGCTCGACCTGGACGTCCCCGTCCTCACGATGGAGGACGACCTGCCGAGGCTGATCGCCGAGTTCGCGGGCGCCGACCTGCCGGACACGACCGTCCTCGAGGACGATCCGGCGGTGATCCTCTACACCAGCGGCACCAGCGGCCGCCCGAAGGGCGCGGTGCACTCGCACCGGAACCTGTTGGCCGTCATCGGCTATCACCGTTACAGCGACGGCCTCGTCGCGGCGTTCACGGGCGGTGACCCGAACTCCGATGCGCCGAGCGATCTGCGCTACCTGCTCACGTCGCCGCTGTTCCACATCGCCAGCCTGCACAACCTCGTCGTCCCGCGTCTGGGCACGGGCAGCGCCGTGGTGATCTATCAGGGCTCGTTCGACGCGGACCGGGTGCTGCGTCTGATCGAGCGCGAGAAGGTGACCAACTGGGGCGCGGTCCCCACCATGGCGGGTCGCCTGCTCGAACACGACGATGTGACTCGCTACGACCTGTCGTCGCTGACCTCGTTCGCGCTCGCCTCGGCGCCATCGTCGCCGGGTTTCCAGCAGCGCCTGCGGGAGAAGCTGCCGTTCGCCCGCAACGCACTGGTCGACAGCTACGGGCTCACCGAGTGCAGTACCGCGATCTCGGTTGCGACGCCGATGGATCTGCAGGCGTTCCCCGGCACGCTCGGCCGGCCGATCATCGGTGTCAGCGTGGAGATCCGCGACCCGTTCGGCGAGCCGGTGCCCGACGGGACCGAGGGCGAGATCTGCGCGCGCAGCCCGTACGTGATGCTCGGCTACTGGAACGACGACGCGGCCACCTCCGCGGCCATCCGTCCCGGACGCTGGCTGCACACCGGCGACTTCGGGGTGATCGAGAACGGGATGGTTCGCCTCACCGGACGCCGCTCCGATCTGATCCTGCGCGGCGGAGAGAACGTCTACCCGGTGGAGATCGAGCAGTGCCTCGACGAGCATCCGGCGGTCGCGGAGTCCGCGGTGGTGGGAGTCGACCACCCCGACCTGGGGCAGGAGGTCGGCGCGATCGTGGTCGTCCGGCCCGGGATGGAGGTGACCGAGGACGAACTGCGGGAGTTCGCGTCCGAGCGTCTCGCGTACTTCAAGGTGCCCACCCGATGGAAGATCACCACCGATTCGTTGCCGCGCAACGCGACCGGAAAGACGATCCGCACACGAATCGCTCTGTGAGCGAACACGTTCCCCGCTCCCAGCGGTGAGAGAGGCAAGATCCCGATGAGTTACGACGCGATCGTCAAGAACGGCCGGTGGTTCGACGGCACCGGCGCCCCGTCCGCAACCCGACACCTCGGTATCCGAGACGGCCGGGTGGCCACAGTCTCGGCCGCCGCGCTCGACGAGACCGACTGCCCGCGGGTGATCGACGCGGTCGGCAAGTGGGTGATCCCGGGCATGCTCGACATCCACACGCACTACGACGTCGAGGTCCTGCTGCGTCCCCAACTGGACGAGTCGGTGCGGCACGGCGTCACCACCGTGTTCGTGGGCTCGTGCTCGCTGTCGACGGTCCATGTCGGGCCGTCGGACGCCGGTGACCTGTTCGGCCGGGTCGAGGCGATCCCCCGTCGCCACGTCGTCGACGGGCTCGAGGAGCGCAAGACGTGGAACTCGGCACGCGAGTACGTCGACGCGCTCGAATCGCTGCCGCTGGGAGCAAACGTCGCGGCGTTCATCGGCCACTCCGACATGCGGGCGGCGCTGATGGGCCTGGACCGGGCCACTCGCAAGGAGATCAAGCCCACCGCGTCCGAACTCGCCGCGATGGAGCAGCAGTTGACCGAGGCGCTCGACGCCGGCTTCGTCGGGATGTCCTCGCAGCAGCTGATGTTCGACAAGCTCGACGGCGAGGTGTGCCGGTCCCGCACGCTGCCGTCGACGTACGCGACCGCCAAGGAGCGCCGCCGACTCAACGCGATCCTGCGACGCCGCCGCCGGGCGCTGCAGGGCGGCCCGGATGTGGCCCGCCCGCAGAGCATGGTGGTGATGGCACTCAGCAGCCTCGGCATCTTCCGCAAGCCGCTCAAGACGAGCCTGCTATCGGCCGCCGACGTCAAGGCGATCCCCGGTGTGGTGAAGGTCTTTCCGCTGATGGCGAAGGTCATCAACGGCCTGGGCGGCGACTTCCGTTGGCAGCACCTGCCGGTCCCGTTCGAGGTGTACTCCGACGGCATCGACCTGCCGGTGTTCGAGGAATTCGGTTCCGGCGCGGCGGCCCTGCACCTGTCGAACCAGATCGACGCGCGCCGCGATCTGCTGGCCGACGAGAACTATCGCCGGCGCTTCCGCAAGGACTACGACAAGAAGTACGGGCCCCGGGTGTGGCACCGCGACTTCTTCGACGCCGAGATCGTCGAGTGCCCGGACGAATCGGTCATCGGGAAGACGTTCGGTCAGGTCGGGGAGGATCGCGGCGGCGTGCATCCCGTCGACGCGTTCCTCGACCTGGTGGTCGAGTACGGACCGAAGGTCCGCTGGCGGACCACGATCTCGAACCACCGCCCCGAGGTGCTGAACACGCTCGCCGCCGATCCCGGTGTGCAGCTGGGCTTCTCCGATGCAGGCGCGCACCTGCGGAACATGGCGTTCTACAACTTCGGACTGCGCTTCCTGCGACGCGTGCGCGACGCCGAGCGGGCGGGTACGCCGTTCCTGTCGGTGGAGCAGGCGGTGCATCGGGTCACCGGTGAGCTCGCCGACTGGTACGGCCTCGACGCGGGGCACCTCAGGGAGGGCGACCGCGCCGACCTGGTGGTCGTCGACCCCGAGCATCTCGACGCCTCGCTCGACACGTACGCCGAGTGCCCGATCTCCGAGTACGACAACCTCTCCCGGATGGTGAACCGCAACGACGACACCGTCTCGGCCGTCTTCGTCGGCGGCGAGTACGTCTTCGGCGACGGGCAGCCCGCATCTACCCTGGGCAGCGCACGGACCGGGAGGTTCCTCGAGGCTCGGTGACGAGCCACCTCGGGACGTCGACGTGCTCGGCGGCCGCCGGGCACGCGATCCGTCGTATAGTCGCGACCATGACCCCCGGGCTGGACGTAACCACCGTCGACGGCGTCGTTCGGGGCCGACGGGTCGGCGATCTGCTGGCCTGGCGCGGCATCCCCTACGCCGCTCCACCCGTCGGCCCGCTGCGTCTGCGGGCACCGCAACCGGTGGAGCCGTGGACCGGCGTCCGCGACGCCACCGCATTCGGCAACGCCGCACCGCAGCACCGGATGGGCACCGCCCTGCGACCGGGCAAGTACCAGCCGATGTCCGAGGACTGCCTCACGCTCAACGTGCTCGCCCCGGCCGCGCCCAGCTCGACGCCGCGGCCCGTCATGGTGTTCGTCCACGGCGGCGCCTTCACGATGGGCACCACGGCCTTGGGGATCTACCACGGGGACCGTCTGGTGCGCCGGGGCGACGTGGTGTTCGTGTCGGTCAACTACCGGCTCGGCTCGCTGGGATACCTCGACTTCAGCGAGTTCTCCACGCCCGCGCGGCCGTTCGACGCCAATCTCGGCCTGCGCGACCAGGTGGCCGCGCTGGAGTGGGTGCAGCGCAACATCGCCGCCTTCGGGGGCGATCCCGAGAACGTCACGCTGTTCGGCGAATCCGCTGGCGCCACCTCGGTGACCACGCTGATGGCGACGCCGGCCGCCCGTGGACTGTTCGCCCGCGCCATCGCCCAGAGTTCCGCACCCGTCCTCGTGAACGACGCACTGCGGGCGCGACGCTGGGCCCGGGAGTTCGTGTCGCTGCTCGGATCGAACGCAGACGACCCTGCGGCGGCCGCCCGCGCCCTGGACGACGCCACCTCGGCAGAACTCGGCAAGGCGGGGCATCGGCTGGGTGCCAAGGTGCTCGCCGAGACTCCCGGCCTGCACCCTTTCGGGCCGACCGTCGACGGCGACTTCCTGCCCGTGGCGCCACTGCAGGCATTCACTGACGGCACCGCGCACCGAGTACCGCTGATCATCGGGACCAACGCCCGCGAGGGCACCCTCTTCCCGAAGTTCCTCGACGGTCTGCCCACCGACGAGGCACGCATCGACGCGATGTTCGAGCTCACCGATCCGGAGGCCCGGGCGCGCGTCGTCGGCGCATACGCCGGCTACCCGGATCCGGCAGCGGCGATCGATCTGGGCGGCGATCTGACGTTCTGGAGGCCGTCGGTCCAGATCGCCGAGGCTCACTCCGTCCATGCCCCCACCTACAGCTACCGTTTCGACTTCGCGCCGCGCCTCATGCACTGGCTCGACCTCGGCGCCACACACGCGTTCGAGATGTTCGCGGTGTTCGGTTACGGCGACTCCGCCGCCGGACGTGCGCTCACCGCCCCCGGTGGTCGACGCGGACTGCGCGTGGTCACCGACCGGGTCCAGGAGCACTGGATCTCCTTCGCCTGCAACGGAATCCCTGCGCCGTGGTGGCCACGGTACGACACCGACATGCGCCGTACCCTCATCCTCGACGTCCCCACCCGCATCGAACGCGATCCGGGCCGGGAACGCCGGCTCGCGTGGGCCGACTATCACGGATACCTCGACGAGGACCGGGACCGACACCCTGCCGAACCCGAGCACCGGGCATGACCGGGATCGACCTCGAGGTCGAGGCCACCCTCCAGGAAGGCGTGGTCCGTGGGCGTCGACTTCCGGATCTGTTGTCGTGGAGGGGAATTCCGTACGCTGCACCGCCGGTGGGAGCGCTCCGGCTGCGCGCTCCGGAACCGGTACAGCCGTGGGCCGGCGTCCGCGACGCCACCGAGTTCGGCCCCTCCGCGCCGCAGCAGCGCAGACAGGGCGACGAGAACTGCCTGACCATCAACGTGCTGAGGTCGGCCGACCCGAGCAACGTCGCCAGGCCGGTCATGGTGTTCATCCACGGCGGCGCACACACGGCCGGGACCTCGTCGGCGCCGCTGTACAGTGGCGCCTCGCTGGTCCGCCGCGGCGACGTCGTGTTCGTCTCGTTGAACTACCGGCTCGGCGCCCTCGGCTACCTGGACTTCTCCGAGTTCTCCACGCCCGAACGACCATTCGATACCAATCTCGGCCTGCGCGACCAGGTTGCCGCACTGCAGTGGGTGCAGCGCAACATCGCCGCGTTCGGGGGCGACCCCGCCAACGTGACACTGTTCGGCGAGTCCGCCGGCGCCGACGCGGTCGTCACCCTGATGTGCACGCCCGCCGCGAAGGGCCTGTTCGCGCGCGCCATCGCCCAGAGCCCGCCCCCGGCCACCTCGAACGGCCGGGAACTGGCGGCGCTGTGGGCTCGAGAGTTCCTCGACATCGCGGGCGTCTGCGGGTCCGACGTGACCGAGTACCTGACCACAGCCGCACCCGAACTCCTCGTGCAGGCGGCCACCACGCTCAGTACCCGTGGGGCCGACGAGGTGCCCGGCACCCGTCCGTTCGCTGCGGTCGCCGACGGTGACCTGTTGCCGGAGCACCCACTGAATGCGTTCGAGGCGGGAACCGAACACCGGGTGCCACTGTTGATCGGCACCAACGCGCACGAGGGCCGGATCTTCCCGCGCTTCCTCGACATCCTTCCCACGAACCGGGATCGGATCGAGAAGATGTTCGAAGACACCGATCCCGCGATCAAGGCTCGCGCGATCGGCGCGTATCCCGGATATCCCGGCCGGCGGGCCGCCGCGGATCTCGGCGGCGACGTTGTCTTCTGGGAGCCGTCGGTGCGCTGCGCACACGCGCACACCCGCCACAGCGACACCTACATGTACCGGTACGACTTCGCGCCTCGCCTCCTGCGCCTGACCGGCCTGGGGGCGACGCACGCGACGGAACTGTTCGCGGTGTTCGGCGCGCGGGGGCCCGCGGCGCGCACCCTCACGTCGCTCGGCGGCCGCCGCGACCTGCGCGTCGTCACCGACACGATGCAGAGCCACTGGCTCCGCTTCGCGCGCGGTGGGCGACCGCTCGGGACGTGGCCGCGCTACTCGCTGGAGCGCCGTGACACCCTGATCATCGACGCGGAGTCCCGCGTGGAGACCGATCCGCTGCGCACCCGCCGCGAGGCCTGGCTCGGATACCGGCACCGTCACTGAATCCCCCGTGAGCTACGGTTGCGAACTGCAACCAAATCTCAGGCTGTGGGAGACCTCGATGTCCGTGCTCGACAGGCGTCTGGGCGGCGACGGATGGGCCGCCCAGCTCACCAGGTTTGCCCTGGTGGGCGGATCCAGCAATGTGCTGTACGCGCTGTCGTTCCTCGTTCTCGACGCCTACGGGACGCTGCTGGCGAACGCCGTCGGTGTCGCGACCAGCACGGTGCTGGCCAACGAGCTGCATCGACGCCGCACCTTCCGCGCCGCCGACCGGGTGCCCTGGTTCGCCGCACAGTGGGAGGGCGGCGCGCTGGCCCTGCTGGGCCTGCTCATCAGTTCCCTGGCCCTGGCGCTGCTGCACTTCTTCTTCCCCGACGTCGGCGGCCTGGTGTCGATCGCGCTGGTGATCGCCGTGAGCGGCGTCGTCGGCGGGCTCCGGTTCATCGCACTGCGCGGCTGGGTGTTCGGCCGCCGGCAGCCGCTACTTCAGCAGTCGTGACATCCGCCGGTCGGCGAGGATCTTGCCGCCGGTCTGGCATGTGGGGCAGTACTGGAACGACCGCTCCGCGTACGACACCTCGCGTACCGTGTCGCCGCACACCGGGCACGGCATTCCCGTTCGCGCATGCACCGTCATCCCGGCCCGCTTCTCGCCCTTGAGCCGGGCCGCCTCCTGCCCCACCGAGCGCGCCGTGGCGTCGGACAGTTCCGACCGCATCGCGTCGTACAGCGCGTCGACCTCGTCGGACGTCAGTTTCGACGCCGTCGCGAACGGCGACAGCCGGGCGGCATGCAGGATCTCGTCGGAGTACGCGTTCCCGATTCCCGCGAGCAGGGACTGGTCCACCAGCGCGGTCTTGATCCGGGCCGACGTCCCGGCGAGCAGTGCCCCGAACTCTGGACGGGCCACCTCGAGCGCGTCGGGTCCGAGGCGGGCGATGCCCGGCACCTGATGCGGGTCGGTCACCACCCACACCGCGAGCCGCTTCTTGGTACCGGCCTCGGTGAGGTCGAAGGCCGGCGTCGCGCCGTCGGGGGTGAAGAAGTGCACCCGCAGCGCCAGCGGGCCCTTCCCCTGCTTCGGCGGCGCCGTGCTGGGGTTGTCGGCCCAGCGCAACCAGCCACCGCGGGACAGGTGCGTGATCAGCCACAGCCCGTCGCAGTCCATCGCGAGGTGCTTGCCGAACCGCCGCGCCCCGGTGACGTCACGGCCCTGCAGCGCCGTGATCGGCGGATCGAACGTCTTGAGCACGCTCAGCGCGGCGACGTCGACGCGACCGACCACCGCCCCCACGGCATGGTCACGCAGGAACTGGGCCAGGGCCTCCACCTCGGGCAGTTCGGGCATGCGCTCAGCGTAGGCGCCGGCGCCGACAGCCGGGCGGGGTCAGACAGGTTCGTTGAGCGGCCCGACGTCGACCACGGAACCGAGCAAGCCCGTCAGGATGAGCACGATGTTGCTGCGCAAGGTGGACTCCGCAACCGGGTCGAGGATCTCCGCCAGGCTCGGTATCCCGAGGTCGAATCGGGTCTCGAAGCGGATCAGCACACCGTCACGATCCGGCTCCGGGTCGAGCTGCCAGGACCCTTCCATCGTCAGGAAGTCCCCGCTGATTTGGGCGAATTCGATGCGGCGGGCGATCGGGTCGAGCACGTCCCGCTCGGTCCAGCGCAATGTGCCCTTGCGGAACCGGACCAGCCAACTGGAGATGACCGACCCGTCCGCCTGCGCGGGTTCGAGTTCGAGTGCGAGGACGGTTTCCGTCAGTTCGGGATAGCGGGCGAAGTCGCTGATCCGGGTGTAGGCCGCTTCGGGCTGCACGTGCTCGGCGCGGATGTGCATGACTACGTGGCGCATGAGAACTCCAAAGGATCGTGTTCAGGTGAGGGTCAGGTCCTCGAGGGCTTCGGCGAGGGCTCGGAGGAAGAGTTCGACCTCGTCCGTGGTCAGGATCGCCGGCGGGGTGAAGCGCAGCACGTTGGCCGCATTCAGTGAGTGGTTGGCCAGGACGTCACGTTCCAGAAGGTTCAGGAACAGTTCCCCGACCAGGCCGCTCGAGGCCATCTCGAGGCCCAGCAACAGCCCGCGGCCACGCACCTGGGCCACGCGGCCGCCGCCGTACTGGGCCACAGCCGTCCGGATGCCCGCGAGGAGGTGCTCGCCGAGCATTGCTGCGCGAGCCGTGAGGTCCTCGTCGCGGATCACGCCGATGGCGGCACGGGCGGCCGCACACACCGCCGGCGACCCCGCGAACGTGGAGGTGTGCAGGTAGGGGTCCCGGGCGAAGGGCTCGTAGGACTCCCGCGTGGCCACCACCGCGGCAATCGGCATCACGCCCCCGGAGAGGCCCTTGCCGACCAACATCATGTCGGGCACCACGCCGTCGGCGTCCACACCCCACCAGCGACCCAGCCGACCGAGACCGGTCTGGACCTCGTCCACGATCAGCAACGTCTCGTAGCGGCGACACAATTCGGCGGCGTCGCGCAGGTAGCCCGGGGGCGGCACGTTCACGCCGCCCTCCCCCTGCACCGGTTCGACGATGAAGCAGCCGTGGCCGCCGGTTGCGCGTAACGCCACCTCCAGCTCGGCCGGATCGCCGAAGGCGACCTCCATGATGTGCGGAAGCAACGGTCGGAAGGGCTGCTGCAGCACGCCGTTCGCCGTGACGCTCAGCGCGCCGAGCGTCTTGCCGTGGAACCCAGCGCGGGTTGTGATCACAGCCGTCTTGCCTTGCGCGCGAGCCAACTTCAGCGCGCACTCGGTGGCTTCCGCACCGGAGTTGACGAAGTGCACCAGGTCCAGATCACCGGGGGTGATCTCGGCCAGGGCGGCGGCGGCACCGGCACTGACGGGGTCCAAGAACACCCGGGAGGCCATCGGGTGCCGCCGAACCTGATCGCACACCGCCTCCACGACTGCCGGGTGACGATGCCCCAGCAGATAGACGCCGTAGCCACCGAAGTCCAGGACCCGACGGCCGTCCGCGACCGTGATCCAGGCACCCGACGACTCGACCTCGACCAGGTCACCGATCAACCGCCCGAGCGCCGCCCGGCCGCTGCCGAAGTGCCTCCGGTATCGGTCGGTCAGCACATCGGAATCGAGCAGCATGCCGGTGCTCATCGGACTGCGCTTTCGACCGCCGGCGGCTCCGCCGGCAACAGCTTCTTGACCTGGGCCCAGTAGATCAGCGAGCGCCTGAGCGCCTCGGTGAGGGCGTCCTTGGTGGCCCGATCACCGAATCCCAGCCTGTCCAGGTCACTGGGCATGGCATCGCTGGACTGGAACACCCACACGGACTCGAGGAAGTCGATGAACATCCGTCGTCGTCCGTCCGAGATCAGGTCGTCCAACAGCGGCAACAACAACCGGTCGACGGACTCGAAGGGCATGAACCGTGGCCGCACCGCGCCGATCCAGGCGAGCCGGGACACGTACTCGCACAGCTCGGCGATATCGGTGAACGTGAGTGCTTGATCTCCCGCGGTCAGCCAGTACTCGCCCTCGGTCACGTCCTCACGAATCAGTTTGCCGACGGCCTCGACGACGATGTCCAGGGGAACTGTGTCGACCAGGGATTCGATCTCCCCCGGGACCACCGGGAGATTGCCCCTGACCGCGTTACCCAACATGCGGTGCAACCCTTGGAAGGCGGCCATTCGACCGTCACGGGAGTCTCCGGTCACCACCGACGGCCGGAGGATGACGGCCGGAACCGAACCGGCGCGGATCAACTCCTCCGCCTCCGTCTTGGATTCCAGGTAGGCGGCCAGTCCGGCGAAACGCTCGTCGGCCGGGGCCTGACGAATCACGAAGGCCGTACTCAGGTAGTAGAGCGGGGCGTCGGCGTCGGCCGCCACACGCAGCATGGACGCGGGACCCTGGACGTTGACCGCCCGGAGGCGCTCCGGATCCACGTTCCATTTGGTGACCGCTGCTCCGTGCAGCACGACATCGACCCGGTTCACCAGAGCGGCGTAGTCCGCGGCCGGCAAGCCCAGCGTGGGGTGCGTGAAATCACCGGCGAACTCGCTGACCCGTGGGTCGTCGATCGGGCGTCTGCCGCGCAGACACACGATGTCGAAGTCCTCGGCCATCGCGTCGAGCACGGCCCTGCCGATGACTCCGGAGCCACCGGTGAGCAGCAGAGTTCGCTTGCTCCGGGTCATCGGGAATCAGGGGCGAAGACCCCACCCTTCGGGCCGTGACGGGAAGCGTGATCGAACTGTTCGATCTTCATGTCGGCACCCCTTCGATGCGTTTCGATTTCTTCGATAGTTCCAGTGAATCACGCTGCGCAGCAACGTTATCCGGCGCTACGCGATGGCCAGCGGGTTCCCGGCGAAGTAACCCAGCAACGGGCCGGCCATCTTGGCTCGGGCCGGCGGATGGAAGCCCAGTCCGTTGACCGCGGCCGCGAGGTAGCCGATCCGATCCGAGGTGATGAAATTCATCCCGCCGAGCAGCTCAACTGCCCGGGGCACGGCGGCCGCGATCGCATCCTGCACGGCGTACCGCACCAGGAGCGCGTCCACGAGCAGTTGCCGGCTGTTCAGCTCGTCGGTCATCCGGCGGGCGATGTTCTCCACCGACGCCATCGCACCTTCCAACGTGACGACCAGTCGGAGCCGGTCGGATTCGCTGACCCGGTCCGAACCGAGCGCCAACTCCACCAGGGCGCTGGCGGCTCCGACGTAGGAACCGGTGATGAGCAGTTCGAACCACAGGAAGGCGGCATTCTGGATGTCGTCGAGTTGTTCGCCCTCGCTCACCGACGTGGTTACGACGAGATCCGACGGAACCAGCACGTCGTCGATGGTGACCTGATCGCTTTCGGCACCGGCCAGCGCGAAACTGGACCAGAACGAGCTGACCGAGACGCCGTCGTCCTTCGCTGGGATGAGCGCGACCGCGAGCTGTTCTCCCGGGCCGTCCGGCCGAGGGAGCATGACGCTGGCGGTCAGCAGATCCATGGAGCGCGACAGGCTGCATGGCTTCTTGACCCCGCTCAGCCGGACGCCGTCAGGTGTGGGGGTGGCGGTCATGGTCGGCTTCAGGATCTGCCCGTCCGGGCGCCCTTCCGCGAAGCCGGATGCGAGCAGCAGACTGTCGGCGGCGATGGCCTGCAGCAGCATCCAGTCCATACCGGTGTTCGTCTCACTCACCGCGACGAGGCTCGCCACCGAGAAGTGGTGCATCGTGGTGGCGACCGCCAGCGACGGTGACCGCGAGCCGATCGCGCGCTGCACCCGGACGGCCTCGAGGGGACTTGCCCCGATGCCGCCCAGATCGGCGGGCACGAGGAGGCCCGGCCCACCGGCCTCCCGGAACACCGCGGTGCCGGGGCTGCCCCGCCGTTCCAGGTCGCCCGGCGGTATCGCCGTCAGCGCCTCGTCCAGACCGGGCAGACTGCGCTGCAGCACGCCGCGGTCAGTTTCGAGAAACCTCATATCTCCTCCACCGCCGTCCAGGTGTAGGGCTCGGAGCGAGGGTGACGCTCCAAGGTCGGATGTCCAAATCTCCCGGTTTCCAACCTCGTCCGACGGCGTCCCGCTGAACAGCAACCCGAGGGTGGACCCACACACTCGTAGGGGTGAGGAAATCCCACCCTGGGGTGGGCGGGCCTGTCAGCGACGGATCAGGTAGATGTCCATGATCCAGCCCTTGCGCTCGCGCAGTTCGGCGCGCACGCGGACGATCTCGTCCTCCACCTCGCGCAGCTTGCCGGAGATCAGCACCTCGTCGGGCAGACCGAGGTACGCACCCCACCAGATCTCCACCTCGTTGCCGGGGTCCGGGACGTGGGTGAAGCTGCAGTCCGCGTCGAGCATCACGACTGCGGTCCCGGCGCCGTCGGGCAGACCCTCGCGCAGCCGGCGTCCGGTGGTGACATGGACGGGCTCGCCGATCCGGTTGAGCACGATGCGGTGCTGCGCGGCCAGCGACTGGATGCTCGTGACGCCGGGGATCACGGTGTACTCGAACCGCACGTTGCCGCGCGCCAGGACGCGTTCGACGATCCGCAGCGTGCTGTCGTACAGCGACGGATCGCCCCACACCAGGATCGCGCCGACGCCGTCCTCGGCCGCGAACTTCTCCTCGAACACCTCGGCGCGGCGGTCGTGCCAGTCGTCGACGACGCCGGCGTAGTCGGACGGGGTCCGGTCCCGCGGCGGGTCGACGATGTCGACGATCCGGTACTCGCGCTCCATGTGCTCGGCCAGGATCGTGGTGCGCAGGTCTACCAGCTCCTGCTTCTCGTCGCCCTTGCCGATGACGAAGAACACGCCGGCCCGGTTCATGGCCTTCACGGCCTGGATCGTCACCTGGTCGGGGTCGCCGGCACCGATGCCGATCACGAGAAGCTCACGCATGCGGGGCACGCTACCGCTCGGGGGTCGATGCCCGAGTCGCCGACTAGACTGTCCGCCGTGCACTCCCCGTATGAAGATCTGCTCCGACTGGTCATGGACACCGGCGCCACCAAGGCTGACCGCACCGGCACCGGTACGCGCAGTGTCTTCGGGCACCAGATGCGCTGGGACCTCGGCGAGGGCTTCCCGCTCATCACCACCAAGAAGGTGCACCTCAAGTCCATCGTGTACGAGCTGCTGTGGTTCCTGCGCGGCGAGTCCAACGTCAAGTGGCTGCAGGAACACGGCGTCAGCATCTGGGACGAGTGGGCCGACGCAGACGGCGAGCTGGGCCCGGTCTACGGCGTGCAGTGGCGGTCGTGGCCCACCCCGTCGGGCGAGCACATCGACCAGATCACCAAGGTGATCGAGACGCTGAAGACCAATCCGGATTCGCGCCGCATCATCGTCTCGGCGTGGAACGTCGCGGACCTCGACGCGATGGCGCTGCAGCCGTGCCACGCGTTCTTCCAGTTCTACGTCGCCGACGGCAAGCTCAGCTGCCAGCTGTACCAGCGCAGTGCCGACCTGTTCCTCGGCGTGCCGTTCAACATCGCCAGCTACGCGCTGCTCACCCACATGGTGGCGCAGCAGACGGGGCTCGAGGTGGGCGACTTCATCTGGACCGGCGGCGACTGCCACATCTACGACAACCACGTCGACCAGGTCACCGAGCAGCTCTCCCGGGAGCCGCTCCCCTACCCGACGCTGAAGCTGAACAAGCGCGACTCGATCTTCGACTACACCTTCGAGGACGTCGAGATCGTCGACTACCGCCACCACCCCGCGATCAAGGCGCCGGTGGCGATCTGATGATCGGCCTGATCTGGGGCCAGACCACCGCGGGCGTGATCGGCCGGGACAACACGATCCCGTGGCGCGTCCCCGAGGACATGGCCCATTTCAAGGACACCACCATGGGTCACCCCGTGGTGATGGGCCGGCTCACGTGGGACTCGCTCCCGCCGAAGTTCCGCCCCCTGCCGGGCCGCCGGAACATCGTCGTCACCCGTCAGAGCGGCTGGACCACGGCCGGCGCCGAGACCGCGAACGGCATCGAAGAGGCCCTCGCGCTCGTGGGCGACACCGCCTGGGTCGTGGGCGGTACGCAGATCTACACCGCGGCAATGCCGTTCGCGGACCTGCTGTCGGTGACCGAGATCGACGCGGACATCGAGGGCGACGCCTTCGCGCCCGAGATCGGCGACGAGTGGGTCGTCGGCGACACCGGAGACTGGCACATCTCGGAGAAGTCCGGTCTGCGCTACCGATTCCTCACGTACGTCCGCGGCTGACGGGCCACTCCCGGACGGTGGCCGAACCGTTAGGCCGATAACCCGGTCATCTCCGGCGCGGTGGGTCATACTGCGGGGACACCGTCCCTGCAGTCACCAGGAGTGACCTTTGATGGACAAGACCTCATTGACGGCCCTCGCCCGGCAGCAGCTCAAACTGGCGTCCACGTCGTCCAGCGGACGCAGTTCGCAGACCGTGTACGGCGGCCATCAACGCAGCCTGCGTCAGACCGTGATCGCGCTCGGCGCCGGCAAGAGCCTGGCCGAGCACGACAGCCCCGGCGAGGCCACGCTGCTGGTGCTCAGCGGCAAACTGGCGCTCATCTGCGGCGAGGACTCGTGGAAGGGGTCGGCCGGCGACCTGCTGATCATGCCTGCGGCGCGACACAGCGTCGAGGCGCTCGAGGACGTTGCGTTCCTGCTGACGGTCGCGAAGTAGTCAGACCACCCGCGCGTCGGTCGCGGGCACGACCGCGATCGACAGCAGACCGCCGACGAACCCCCGCACCGCGGCCTCGTCCGCGGTGTCGACGACTCCCTCGGTGACGATGAGCGAGGCCACCAACCGGAACGCCCACTCGCAGATCGCGCGGGGACTCACCGCCACGAGCTGCTGCGGGGTGAACAGGCGCTCGAAGTGCGGCACCAGGAAATCGGCGCCTCGCTCGATCAGTGGCCTCGCGCGCACCGTGAACCATGGCAGGACGATGTCCGGATCGTCTCGAAGTGCCTTCTGCAGCATCGTGTGCCGGCGCGCGTAACACACCGCGAAGACGATGCAGTCCACGAATCCGACGTGCAGTTGATCGCGCCCGCGCAGCACCGGATCGAGCACCGCGAAGAACCGGGTGATCTCGCGCTGGAACAGTGCCTCGAAGATCGCGGTCTGGTCGCCCACGTACTTGTAGACCGTCGGGCGCGACAGCCCCGCCCGCTCGGCGATCTGGGCGTGCAGTCGCGGGCTGTAGCCGACGTCGATCAGGCACGCCTCAGCTGCGTCGAGGATGCGTTCGCGAAACGCGGTGGGGCTCAGATCTTGTGCACGGGAATTCACCGCAGAGAGTTTAGTAGCGCGGCTCGCCGATCGCGCCGGGGCAGTCACGACGCGATTACTGTTCCGCAGCATCACAGACACCATTGACGACCGTCGCGGATGCGTTTACGTTTTAGGTGATATCGGCAAACGACAAACACTGCGCCGTATCGGCTACGGCGTTCGTTCCCGCCCCTGCGGCGAGTCCCGCAGGGTACGCCCAGGAGGGACGGTCATGACGCAGACGACGAGTCCACCCGATCGGGAGTCGGTCGCGGACCGACTGCTCAACGGATCGGTCAAGCGCTCGTACGCCCCGGTGGTGGACATCGACTGGGACGCACCGCTCGAGGACGGCAAGTACTTCCTCCCGCCCCACGTGCTGTCGCTGTACGGCACGCCGTTGTGGGACTCGATGAGCGAAGCGCAGCGGATCGAACTGTCCCGGCAGGAGTCCGCCAACATCCTCAGCGTGGGGATCTGGTTCGAGAACATTCTCAACCAGGCGCTGCTGCGGCACCTGCTGCACAACGATCCCGGATCGCTGCACACCCGGTACACGCTCACCGAGATGGGCGACGAGTGCCGGCACATGGCCATGTTCGGCCGGACGATCGAACGGATGGGCGCCAAGCCCTACCGACTGCGCTGGTATCAGGCGGCCGCAGTCAACTTGCTGCCCAAGACTTTTCGCGGCACCATGCTGTGGGTGGCCGCGCTGATCGGCGAGGAGATCTTCGACGCCACCCAACGTCGCGTCGTCGACGATCCCCAACTGCAACCCCTGATCGCCCGGCTCATGCGGATCCACGTCACCGAGGAGGCCCGACACATCCAGTTCGCGCGGGCCGGCGTGCGCCGGAGGATCGCCGGGACCCATCGGATCGACAGGGTCTGGGTCGGTACGGCCCAGGGCCTCGGCGGACTGCTGCTCGCGCGACTGTTCACCAATCCGGCGATGTACAAGCGGGCCGGCCTCGACCCGCGGGAGGCTCGCCGACAGGCCCTGGCGAATCCGCACTTCCGGGCGAACCAGCGTCGCGGGTTCGCCGACCTTGCCGCGTTCCTCGAGGAGACCGGCCTGATGCGCCGACCCTCGCGCGCGATGTGGCGTCGAGCGGGATTCCTGTGAAGACCGTCGCGGCGCCCCGGGTCCTGATCGTCGGGACCGGGTTCTCGGGGCTGTGCATGGCGATCCGCTTGAAGGAGGCGGGAATCGACGACTTCGTCATCCTGGAGAAGGCGTCGGAGGTGGGCGGTACGTGGCGGGAGAACACGTACCCCGGATGCGGGTGCGACGTGATGTCGCTGATGTACTCGTTCTCGTTCGCCCCGAACCGGCGGTGGACGCGGATGTACGCCCGCCAACCCGAGATCCTCGACTACATCCGGCGGATCGTCGACGACTACGACCTGGCCCCGCACATCCGCTTCGACTCCGCGGTCGTGGCCTACGACTTCGACGAGGCCACCGACCGCTGGGCGGTCCGCACCGCCGCCGGCGACGTCTACCGACCGCGCATCGTCGCGGCCGGCCCGGGCCCGCTGCACAAGCCCAGCATCCCCGCGTTCCCCGGCCGTGATCGCTTCACGGGAAACGTTTTTCACTCCGCCGAGTGGGATCACTCGGTGGACCTGACCGGCAAGCGCATCGCGGTGATCGGCACCGGCGCGAGCGCCGTCCAGTTCGTCCCCGAGATCGCGAAGCAGGCCGCGCACGTGGACGTCTTCCAGCGCACCGCCCACTGGGTGCTGCCGAAACTGGACCGGGCCATCACCCCCACCGAGAAGCACCTGTTCCGGACGGTGCCGGGCGTGCAGAAGACATACCGCGGCGCGATCTACTGGAGTCACGAATCGCTGATCGCCGGGTTCATGCACCCGCGGCTGATGGGCGCGCTCGAACGCGCCGCCCGCGGTCTGCTGCGCCACCAGGTCCGCGACACTGCGCTGCGCGCGACCCTCACCCCGGACTACACGATCGGCTGCAAACGAATCCTGTTGTCCAGCAACTACTATCCGACGCTGCAGCGCGAGAACGTCGACCTGGTGACGTCCGGCATCGCGGAGTTCACCGAGACCGGGATCCGCACCGACGACGGCGCCGCGCACGACGCCGACGTCGTCGTGTTCGGGACCGGGTTCGAGATCGCCGACCGGTTCGCGAGCGAACACATCGTCGGACGCGGCGGGCTGAGCATCCAGGAGGCGTGGCGCGACGGCATGGAGGCCTACCTCGGGGTCGCCGTCAGCGGCTTCCCGAACTTCTTCCTCATGATGGGCCCCAACTCGGGTGGCGGAAACCAGTCCATCGTCTTCGTCATCGAGGCACAGGCGCACTACATCCTCGAGTGCCTGAAGCTGATGGACGGCCACGAGGCCACCCGCATCGAGGTGCGCGGCGGCACCCAGCGGGACTTCAATCGTCGGATCCATCAGAAGCTCGCGGGCTCGGTGTGGAATTCGGGTGGCTGCGACAGTTGGTACCTCGACCGGACGGGACGCAACCGGGCGGTCTGGCCCGGGTCGAGCGCGTCGTACTGGCTGCGCATGCGCCGCCCCGGCGTCGACGACTTCGACCTCAGCTCCGCGGAGGACCGCGACGAGGAGGACTACCGCGGCCCCGCGGTTCTCGAGGGCGCCGGGCTGCGACTGGCCGTCGAGGTGCACCTCACCGGGCACCTCGACCCACTCGACGGCCACTACCACTGGTACGGGCAGGTCGCGGGGGACGATCGCATCGCCGACCTGAAACGTCCCGACGCCGGAGTGCCGACGCTCCGGATCGGGGACGGGCCCCTCGTCGACGCGATCCTCGCCGAGCGGGATCCGTGGGGTCACTTCCGGATCACCGGGGTGGGCGCGCCACCGTTCGCGCTGGACGACCTCCTGGTCTGACCCGGCGGGCCGCACAGAGCGGCCGAAAGGGAGTCCGGCGTCGACCCCCTCCCCCGAGGATCGACGCCGGACAGTTGTGATGTCGCCGGCGAGCCACCACAACTCGCTCACGACAACTTCACCGAATGCATCGAGGCGCGACTGCAACGTGTTACACCCGTGTCGGACAAATTCCTCGCCACCTATGCTGCGTGCATGGTGAACGGCGGTAACTGGGGCTTCGGGGAGTTCGACAACCTGGAGGAACTACTCGCCGACATGCGCAGTCGGCTCGTCGACAGCGTCGCGACCCCGGCAAGGCTGCGGGAACTGCTCGAGGCCGTCCTGGTGGTGGGCGCCGGACTGGAACTCGATTCGATCCTGCAGCGGATCGTGCAGGCGGCGACCACGCTGCTCGATGCGCGCTACGGCGCGCTGGGCGTGCGCGACCCCGACGGTGGACTGTCCGAGTTCGTGTACGAGGGCATCACCGCGGAGGAGCGAGCGCGGATGGGGCACCTGCCGGAGGGCCACGGGCTGCTCGGCCTGCTGATGGAGCATCCGCGACCCGTGCGCGTCGGACACCTGGGCGCGCACCCGGCGTCGGTCGGCTTCCCGCCGAACCATCCGCCGATGGATAGTTTCCTCGGCATGCCGATCATCGTGCGGGGTCGGGTGTTCGGCAGCATCTACCTCACCGAGAAGCGGACCGGTCCGGAGTTCACCGACGAGGACGAGACCATCCTCGACGCCCTCGCCACATCAGCGGGCGTCGCGATCGACAACGCCCACCTGTTCGAGGAGTCCCGCACCCGGGAACGCTGGCTGACGGCCCTCGCGTCGTCCAACGCCCGCCTGCTGTCCGGCGGGTCCATCGACGAGGCTCTGGAGCTTCTGGTGACGCGCACCCGCGATCTGTGCGGAGCGACCGGCGCGTACGTGTTGGTGGTCGAGGACGAGGATGACGCGATCGTCGAGGCGGCCTCCGGCGGCGACGGCCCGCGGCCGGGCAGCCGGATCGACCTGTCGGACTCCGGCCTGCTGCCGGTGGTCCGTGGTCGACGGCCCGCGCTGCTCACCGAGCGGGATCGGGTGGCACCGTTCGCCACCGGCAGCGACGTTCGGGTGGCCGCGCTGCCGCTGTCCACGACGTCCGGCGTCGCCGGGATGCTCGTCGTCACGCGCGAGGGCCTCGGGTGGGCGCCCGACGAGATCACCCGGCTGGGGTCGATGGCCGACTCGGCCGCGCTGGCCGTCGAGTTCGCCGACCAGCAGCACCGGCGACGGCAGCTCGACGTGCTGGCCGACCGCGACCGCATCGCCCGCGACCTGCACGACAACGTCATCCAGCAACTGTTCGCGACCGGGATGAGCCTGCAGAGCCTGTTGCTCGACGAGAACGCGCCCGTGCCGGAGTCCGCGTCGGGCACGATCACCAAGTCGGTGTCCCAACTCGATCGGATGATCCACGAGATCCGCACCACGATCTTCGACCTGCAGACCACCGGCGAACAGGCTCCCACGAGCCTGCGGCGACGGCTGCTCGACGCGATCGGCGATCTGACGACCCGCTCGGTGCTGGTCCCGAACGTGCAGTTCACCGGCGCCATCGACACCCTCGTGCCGCCGCGGATCCATCCGCACGCCGAGGCGGTGCTGCGCGAAGGCCTGAGCAACGCGCTGCGGCATGCGGACGCGACGACGATCACGGTGGCGATCGACGCCGCCGATCACCTGACGATCCGGATCTGCGACAACGGCGTCGGCCTGCCCGAGACGACGCGCCGCAGCGGGCTCGACAACCTGGCCCGCCGGGCCGAGCAGTGCGGCGGCAGCTGCACCGTCCTGCCCGGCCTCAGCGGAGGAACCGAACTCACGTGGCGGGTGCCGCTGCGGTGAGGTGACGACCCGTTTCGCTCGTCCCACGTTGCGTCAGTTGGGTGGCTTCGACGTCAGGGAGCAGTACCGCGAGGTGTCATTGGCCGAGGGCGTCGAAGACCTCTGCCCAGTTTCCCCCAGCAACATTCATCGCATTCCGAGTCTCGAGGAGAACATCCCGAGCGATCTGCTCGAGCGTGGTCCCTCCGGCAGAGCTCTCGATGCCCTGGAGGGCCGTCATGCCCTCTTCGGTTGCGGTGAATTGCTCTTCCCACTGCCCAGCGGAGGACAACAGGAATCTCAGGTGATAGGGGTAGTCGAAGTCAGGCGCCGGCACTCCGGTTTCGGCAATATTCTTCAGCGAGGTGACGATCAAGCGCAGTTGGTCGGACTCGAAGGAGCAAGATTCCGGCTCCGCCAACCCTGAGAATTCGAGTGATCCATCAACGAGATCCCGCCAGTACTCGCGATCGTGCAGGCCGTCCCGCTGCTCCATGTGCGTCTCCGCGAAGACCGACATGAGTTCGTTGTCGTCGATCAGTGGGGAAAGCACCAGATCTTCACTGAAGTCGTAGCCGAAGAAGTACCGATGACCGTCGACCGCGATTGATTCGATTCCTCCGATGTGGCGGTAATCCCGAAGCAGCGGTGCAGGAATACTCGTCACCGCTGCTTCTGCACCATCGGGGGTTCCGCTCTCGCCGCATCCCTGGATGCCCATCATCGCTCCATTCGTCCACGAGTCCGACCTTGTTGATCGCGACCGTGGGAGAGTAGCGGGGACAGCCGACACTCAGCTGGGATCGAAGTCCGGCACCCCGTACCTAGCGGCGCCGGCTGTTCCGCAGCTCCGTGGCGAGGACGGCCGCCTGGGTGCGCCGCTGCATGCCGAGCTTGGCGAGCAGGCGCGAGACGTAGTTCTTGATCGTCTTCTCCGCGAGGAACAGGCGCTCGGCGATCTCCCGGTTCGTCAGGCCCTGCCCGATGAGGTCGAAGACCGCGCGTTCCTGGTCGGACAGCTCCGCGAGCGGGTCGGTGGTGCGCTCGGAGCGGATCCGCTGCATCAGGGCGGCCGTGGCGCGGCTGTCGAGGAGCGAGCCGCCCGCGCCGACCGTCCGCACGGCCGAGATCAGGTCGGTGCCGAGGATCTGCTTGAGCACAAAACCCGACGCGCCGGCCATGACGGCGTCGAACAGGGCCTCGTCGTCGGCGTACGACGTGAGCATCAGACAGCGCAGGTCGGGCAGCACGGCCCGCAGGTCGCGGCACAGTTCCACGCCGTTGCCGTCGGGCAGCCGGACATCGAGCACCGCGACGTCGGCGCCGCTGGACGGGATCCGGGCCAGCGCCTCCCCCACCGAGGCGGCCTCGCCGACCACAGTGAGGTCAGGCGCGCTGCCCAGCAGATCCACCAGTCCGCGCCGCACGATCTCGTGATCGTCGACGAGAAAGACCCGTGTCATCGGTGCACCTCCGTAGCTGTCGGGAAAACGCTACCGCGCCGGTCGCACCCGGGCGGTGGCGGACCCTCCCGCTCCGTGGAATCGGCCGTAGGCACCCCGCTCGGCGGGGCCCTAGCGTCCTGTCCGAGCACTACGGAGGGAGTTGGATGACGCGCGTGGCGGGTCGCATGACCGGCAAGGTGGCAGTGGTCACCGGGGCAGGAAACGGTACGGGCCGGGTCCACGTCCGGAGGCTGGCCGACGAGGGCGCCGACGTGGTCGCGCTGGACCTGCCGGGCACCTTGTCGGAGCAGGCCCTGGCAGAGACCGCCGCGAGCGTCCCGGCGGGGCGCCGGGTCCTGACCCGCACCGCCGACGTCCGGGACGTCGCCGCCCTGCGCGCCGCCGCCGACGCCGCGGCGGCCGAGTTCGGACGCGTCGATGTCGTGGTCGCCAACGCGGGGCTGTGCGACGCCCCCGGCCCGGCCCTGACCATCGACGAGTTGACGTGGCAGCGATCCCTCGACATCAATCTCAGCGGCGTCTGGAACACGGTGCGCGCCTTCGTTCCCCACATGCCCGACGGCGGATCGGTGGTCGTGGTCGGCTCCACCGCCGGCATCCGCGGGAACGCGAACCGCGCGCACTACGCGGCCGCCAAGCACGGCGCCGTCGGTCTGGCGCGCACGCTGGCGATCGAACTGGGTCCGCGCTCGATCCGCGTCAACTCGGTGCATCCGGGTGCGGTGGGCAGCGGGCGGCCACTCGCCGCCGAGGCGATCGCGCGACTACGTCCCGATCTCGCTGCACCGACCGAAGCCGATGCGAGGCAAGCTTTGTCGGATCGGAACCTGATCCCCGTACCGTGGGTCGACGCCGTGGACGTGAGTAACGCGGTGCTGTTCCTGGCGTGCGACGAGTCCCGCTTCGTCACCGGCACCGAACTGGTGGTCGACGCCGGCCTCACCCAGAAGGTGTAGCCCGTGACCTCCCCCGAGACCGCTGAGACCCTGGAGTCGGTCGTCTACGTCGTCGACGAGATGGTGGTCGCGCCCGGACAGGGCCGCGCGTTCCTCGCGTCGTACCTCGAGGAGTACGCACCCGGTGCCCGTGCACGCGGCCTCACCCTCGACCGCATCCTCGTCAGCCCACCGGTCTGGCTCGACGACCAGTCGAACACCGTGACCGTCACCTGGACGGTCCACGGCGCCGACGCCTGGTGGCAGCAGCGGTGGGCCGCGGGCCGGGACCCGGACGTGGCGCAGTGGTGGGCGTCCGCCGACCGGTCGCTGACCAGCCGTCGACGCTCCACTGCCTGCGCCGCCGCGGATCTTCCGGTGGTGACCGATGTTTGAGGTCATCAGGTTGATCAGCTTCACGGACACCGCCGACGACGCCGCACGTGACGCCGTGGTCGCGGGCCTGCGCGACGCCGTCGAACCGCACGCCCGCAGCGTCCTCGTCCGGCCGACCCTGCCGGGTGGGATCCGTGGCGGGGACCTCGTCGCCAAGTTCCGGTTCGACAGCGAATCGGACTGGCGCGGCGTCGAGAACGCCGTGGACTTCCTGTTGTGGGTCCCGACCGTCGACCAGATCGACGGCGTCACCTACACCGGCACCGTGCGACCGGCGAGCGTCGCGTCGACGCCCACGGTCTACCGGACGCTGCTGGTCGCGGTCGACCCCGCGACGGATCCCGACCTGGTGGCGCAGTTCGAGGCCGAGACGGCTGCGATGCCGGACTACATACCGTCGATCGGCGCCTCCCAACTGAGCCGCGTGCGGGAGTCGTGCGGCACCCGGTGGACCCACGTGTGGGAACAGGAGTACGCGAGCGTGGACGGGCTGACCGGCCCCTACATGACCCACCCCTACCACTGGGCGCACGTCGACCGCTGGTTCGACCCCGAACGCGCGCACCGGATCGTCACCGGTCTGTGCCACAGCTTCTGCGCGATCGATGGGCCGGTCCTGGGTCGGGACCGACCCGTGCCGGTCGCCGGAGATCAACCGTCCGCCTGATTCTCGACGGTCCAGGCAGCGATCTGTGCGCGCGAGTTGAATCCCAGCTTGTCGCGTATGTGCTCGACGTGTCCCTCCACTGTGCGCGGAGCGATCACCAGTCGCTCGGCGATCGCCTTGTTCGTCATGCCCTCGGCCACGAGTGCGGCCACCTGCCGTTCGCGCGGGGTCAGCGTGGCGCTGCTACCGGCGGGCGACGGCAGCGGCGTCTCCGGTGTCCGCTCGTCCAGGGCCCAGGCGACGACCGGCCACCTGCCGGGCCTCCTCTGCCGAGACGGTGGCCGCCGGAGTGTCCTGTTGGAGGGCGGCGAGCACGCTGTCGACGCACATCGCCTCGCCGCGTTCCACCGTCGGCGGTCCGCCGTCGGCCAGTGCGCGGTCGAGCCAGTTCCGGCCCTCTTTGAATCGTCCTCGCACAATCCAGAATTCGTACAGCCCGGCGGCGATCCGCATGGCCGAGGCCGCCGAGGGAGGGTCGCCGAGACAGAACTCCATCGCCTCCCGCAGATTCGACTGCTCACTCTCCAGCTTCGATACCCGTTCGACCTGACGGGATCCGATCCAGTCTCGCTGGGCTCGCAGAACCAGATCCTCGTACCAGTCGCGGTGTCGACGGCGTAGCGCGATCGGATCGCCTTCGTCGCGCAGCCGCTGTCGGCCGTACTCGCGGAGGGTATCGAGCATCCGATACCGCACGGCCGCATCCACCTCCTCCCGGATCAGGATGGACTTGTCGACCAAGGACGTCACGACGTCGAGCAGGTCACCGTCTACTCCGTCGTCCGCCACGACGCCCTCTATCGCGTCGAGCGCGACGCTGCCGGCGAACACCGACAGGCGAGCCCACAACCGCTGTTCTCGATCGGTGCACAGGTCGTAGCTCCAGTCGATACACAGCCGCAGGGTCTGCTGGCGGCTCGGTGTGGTGCGGTCGCCCCGGGTCAGCAGGCGGAGGCGGTCGTCGAGTCGTTCGAGCAGCTGATCGACGGACAGCGCTCGGAGCCGGGCCGCCGCCAGCTCGATCGGCAGGGGCAGGCCCTCGAGTCGCGCACAGATCCGGGCGACCGTGGCGCTGTTCTCGGCGGTGAGCCGGAATCCGGGCACCGCGGCCCTGGCTCTCTGCTCGAACAGGGCCACCGCGTCGCCGCCGGGCACGTCGGCCGGTGCAGGAGCCCGTGCGGGTTCGGCGGACACCGTCAACGGCGGAACCCGCACCACCGTCTCCCCGCCGATGCCGAGGGGTTCACGGCTCGTCGCCAGCACGGACAATCCGAGGCAGGCCCTGAGCAGCGTCTGCACCAGTGCGGCAACAGGACCTACGAGATGCTCACAGTTGTCGAGTAACAGGAGGGTTCGCCGGTCTGCCAGGTGATCGATCAACACCGACTGCGGTGACCGAACCGACCAGTCCTGAAGTCCCAGGGTGCTCGCCACTGCCTGCGCCAGCTGGTCGGCATCGTGGAGCTCGCTCAGGTCGACGAACCAGGTTCCGTCGGTGAATGTCCGCTGCGCATCCCTTGCGACCCGGAGAGCCAGTCGCGTCTTACCGACCCCGCCGAGGCCGGTCAGCGTCACGAGGCGCGATTCGGACAGCAACCGCCGCGTCTCCTTCACCTCGAAACTGCGGCCCACGAAGCTGCTGACGTCCTCGGGCAGATTTCCCTGTTCACGGCCGCGAAGAGGGTGTGCTGTCGCGGAAGGCGCCATCTCAGTCCCTCCGCCCAGGTCGACGCGCTGCAACAGAGCCCGAGCGCTCGGGGTCCGGACGCGGAAAGCCCGATTCCAAGATACGTCGGTATCGCCCTTCCTCGCCGGAACCACGGGCCTCGTCCTAACATTTGCGTCGAACGTTCTGCTGCCGAAGGGAACCAGGAATGACCACAGGTATCGAACAACGCGAGTTCCAGACGGAGACTCGCCAGATTCTGGATCTGATGATCCACTCGGTGTACTCCAACAAGGACACCTTTCTCCGGGAGCTCGTCTCCAACGCGTCGGACGCACTCGACAAGCTGAAGCTCGAGGCGTTCCGCGACAAGGACCTCGAGGCCGACACCTCCGACCTGCACATCGAGCTCGACGTCGACACGGAGGCGCGCACGCTGACGGTGCGCGACAACGGCATCGGCATGTCGCGCGACGAGGTGATCGACCTCATCGGCACGCTCGCCAGGTCGGGCACCGCCGAGCTGCGCCGCAAACTGCGCGAGGCGAAGGACGCCGCCGCCTCCGAAGAACTGATCGGTCAGTTCGGTATCGGCTTCTACTCGACATTCATGGTCGCCGACAAGGTCACGCTGCTGACCCGCAAGGCCGGCGAGAGCCACGCGACGCGGTGGGTCTCGAGCGGCGAGTCCACGTACACGATCGAGACCGTCGACGACGCCCCGCAGGGCACGTCGGTGACGCTGCACCTCAAGCCGGAGGACGTCGACGACCACCTGTACGACTACGCGGCCGAGCGCAAGCTCCGCGAAATCGTCAAGCGGTACTCGGACTTCATCGCGTACCCGATCCGGATGGACGTCGAGAAGCCGGCCCCGAAGAGCAGTGACGATGCAGACGACACCGACGACGCCCCGAAGACCGTCGTCGAGACCGAGACGCTCAACTCGATGAAGGCGCTGTGGGCCCGGCCCCGCAGCGAGGTCTCCGACGACGAGTACAACGAGTTCTACAAGCACGTCAGCCACTCGTGGGACGACCCGCTCGAGGTCATCCCGATGAAGGCGGAGGGCACGTTCGAGTACCAGGCGCTGCTGTTCATCCCGTCGCACGCGCCGTTCGATCTGTTCTCGCGCGAGCACCGCGCCGGCATCCACCTGTACGTCAAGCGCGTCTTCATCATGGACGACTGCGAGGAACTCATGCCCGAGTACCTGCGCTTCGTCAAGGGTGTCGTGGATGCACAGGACCTGTCGCTCAACGTTTCCCGCGAGATCCTGCAGCAGGACCGGCAGATCCGGGCGATCCGGCGCCGGCTCACCAAGAAGGTCCTCACCACTATCCGCGAAATGATGACGCATGATGACGACACGTCGCGGGACAAGTACCGGACCGTGTGGTCGCAGTTCGGCCGGGTCCTCAAGGAGGGTCTGCTGTCGGACTTCGACAACCGCGACACCCTGCTCGAGATCTCCTCGTTCCCGTCGACGAACAGCGAGGACGAACAGACCACGCTGGCGCAGTACGTCGAGCGGATGAGGGACGGCCAAGAGCAGATCTACTACCTCACCGGCGAGTCCCGCCAGCAGCTCGAGGCGTCGCCGCACATGGAGGCCTTCCGCGCCCGCGGCCTCGAAGTGCTGCTCCTCACGGACCCGGTCGACGAGATGTGGGTGACGTCGGTCCCCGAGTTCGACGGCAAGCCGCTCCAGTCCATCGCGAAGGGCGAGGTCGATCTCGACACCGAGGACGAGAAGAAGGACGCCGAAGCCAAGCGCGAGGAACAGGACAAGCAGTTCGCCGACGTCCTCGGCTGGCTCACCTCCACCCTCGACGACCACGTCAAGCAGGTGCGCCTGTCGACTCGGCTGACCGACTCCCCCGCCTGCATCGTCGGCGACGAATTCGGCATGACGCCGTCGCTCGAGCGCATGTACCGGGCGTCGGGCCAGGAGGTCCCGCACTTCAAGCGGATCCTCGAACTCAACCCGACGCACCCGCTGGTGGAGGGTCTACGGGCTGCGCACGCCGAGCGCGGCGACGACCCGAGCCTCGCGGAGACCGCCGAATTGCTCTACGGCACCGCACTTCTCGCAGAGGGCGGCGAGTTGGAGGATCCGGCGCACTTCGCGAAGATGCTCGCGAACCGCCTGGCACGCACCATCTAGACGCGTTATCAGCTCGAGGCAGCGCGCCCGCGGGAGTCCCAGTCCCGCGGGCGCGCTGTGCATCGAAACAATTGCGGCCGCGGAACGATCAAACGATCAAACGATCAAAGTTCCGCTCGGCTCGCATCAGCGTGAAACGCTGGTGCCGACAGTTTGTTGTCGCACGAGGCAACAAACCGCCGGCACCAGTGAAGAGAAATTCATTTCCTCATGAGGTCGACAGGATCAGCCTGTCCGACCGCAGGCGCGACGATCGCGAGCGCGGCCGCCGTCGCAGCAAACATGATGCGGGTCCTCATCGTCGGAGTGCGGGAGATTTCCCCCTCCCGTGAATTGACATCGCTTCATGACCTTCGGGATAGGCCTACGAAGCAATTCAAAAACGGTCACCCCCAGTGGCTGCCATCCTTACTGCCATCCTTACTGCCGTCGTGGCTGCCATCCTTACTGCCGTCGTGGCTGCCATCCATACTGCCGTCGTGGCTGCCTGAACCGAGGCTTCCCAGGGCCCCGAGGCTCCCCAGGGCTCCGAGGCTTCCCAGTGCGCCGAGGCTCCCCAGGGCCCCTAGGCTCCCGAGGTTGCCATCGGAACTGCCGTCATGGCTCCCCTCATTGCTGCCGTCCTTGCTACCGGAACCGAGGCTCCCCAGGCTGCCGAGGCTGCCATCGGAACTGCCGTCATGGCTCCCCTCATTGCTGCCGTCCTTGCTGCCGGAACCGAGGCTCCCCAGGCTGCCATCGGAACTGCCGTCGTGGCTGCCTTCGGAACTGCCGTCATGGCTCCCCTCATTGCTGCCGTCCTTGCTGCCGGAACCGAGGCTCCCCAGGCTGCCATCGGAACTGCCATCGTGGCTGCCTTCGGAACTGCCGTCATGGCTCCCCTCATTGCTGCCATCCTTGCTACCGGAAGCGAGGCTCCCCAGGCTGCCGAGGCTGCCATCGGAACTGCCGTCATGGCTCCCCTCATTGCTGCCGTCCTTGCTACCGGAACCGAGGCTCCCCAGGCTGCCATCGGAACTGCCGTCGTGGCTGCCTTCGGAACTGCCGTCATGGCTCCCCTCATTGCTGCCATCCTTGCTACCGGAAGCGAGGCTCCCCAGGCTGCCACCGGAACTGCCATCGTGGCTGCCGTCCTTGCTGCCAGAGCTGCCATCGTGACTTCCGGAGCCGTCGAGGCTGCCCGACACCGGGGCGGCGAGGGATTCCACTGATCCATGGCTTCCAGATTCAGGATCAGCGTGCCCGACCGCAAGTGCGCCGACCGTGAGCGCGGTGGCCGCCGTCGCGGCAATCATGATGCGGGTCTTCATCTTCAGAGTGCGGGGATTTCCGCTCCCGTGGGTTGGCATTGTTTCACGACCTCCTCGATTGACCTACGCAGAATTTAAGACGATCCGCCCAAACCGCATGCAATCAAATTCATTGAAACGCAACCATCGCCCCTACGAAACTCCGCCAGACCCCCGACTGACGGTTGACGCCTCACATGCGTGCAGGCGAAGTCAACCTAGCATTTCGATTGGGTAGCGGAAGCCGAAATTGCCGTTATGCGATTTGCGGCGTTCTGGGGTTTTGGAGTGGTTTGTGCCAGTTACGAATCCGCTTCCAAACCGAGACTCGCCAGATCCTGGATCTGATGATCCATTCGGTGTACTCCAACAAAGACAAGGCATCGCACAGGTTCGCCCCATGCGCGACGGGGTACCTCCCTCCGCGCGCTCGCCTCCAACGCGTCCGACACGCTCGACAAGCTCGAGCTCGGTTCGCGAGCAGGCTTCGCGAAGTGCGCAGGGTGCTCCAGCTCGCCGCCTTCAGCGCGAAGCGCCGTGTAGTAGCGCAATTCGGCGGTCCCGGTATTGACAAGAGAGCCGATCAGGTCGATCACCTCGTCGCGGGACATGCCGATGCCGCTGTAGCGCACCGTGAGAGTGCGGGCGTCGGTGTCGAGCTCGATGTGCAGATCCGATGTGTCTGCTTCGAGGTCCTTGTCGCGAAACGCCTTGATCGTGGATCTGGAGTCGGCCCGGGCATTCGTCACGGCCGTCATCGAGCAGGTCGCCCCGCACCGGCGGTACGGTCGGCGGCCGACGGCCGTCTTCTCGGCGCCGGCCGGTGTCTCGGAGGTCACCGCCATCTGTTTCGGTGGCGTGATCTCGCACCGCAGTTGCCAACTGGCCGGGGAGGAACTGACCGAGGCGCTGCACCACTACCTGCGCGAGGAGCACCAGATCATGGTCGGCGAGCTGACCGCGGAGCGCGCCAAGATGGGCGCACCCGACACAGCCGACGAACAGTCGCTCGTGGTGGAGGGACTCGACGCCGTCACAGGCCGCGCACGACTGATCTCACTCGACGTCGAGGAGATCGTGGAAGCGCTACGACCGACCACGACCGGAATCGTGCAGACGCTGACCGCCTGCCTGGAAGACCTTCCCCCGCAAGCGATCAGCGACGTCATGTCCGAAGGCGTCCTGATGATCGGAGGCGGAGCGATGCTCCGCGGGCTGTCCCAACTGTTCGAAGAATCGTTCGGTCTCCCGGTGAAGACCGCCGAGCGACCGCTCACATGCGTCGCCGAAGGCGCCACGGCCTGCCTGGATCACCCCGAGGTCGTCGCCGCCTACAGCGGCTGATCTCCCACATCCTCTGATCCCCCGCAGCGTCCGATCCGCAGCGGAGGATCACCCACAACAGCTATCACCGACCCGGCGCCGGTGCCGGTCGCCCCGCGAGGTAACGCTCCAGGAGCGCCTTGACCACGGGACCGGACGTCGCCGATCCGAATCCACCGCCACGAACCAGCGCCGTGACAACGATTTCGGGGGACCGGATCACGGCTCAGCGCGCCCGCGGGAGTTCCACTCCCGCGGGTGCCGTTCCGTGGGCGTCCGCGTCGCAGAGCACCGGACACCGAACCACATGCGAAGCCCCGCCGGCATGCTTTTCACACCCGCTACCCGGTTCCCCGAATACGGGATCGCAACCAACCGGACGAATCAATCATTAAAGGAATCATAATTCCAAGTGATGTAATTCATCCGATATCACCGGCCGCATGCGCGCGAGGTTCGGCAAATACCGGCAATTTCTCGCTGCACTGTCACGACAATCCTGGACCGCGGTTTCGGAGTGAATTCGAATCAGCACTCAAATCAAACGACCGAGAGGGCGGATAACGCCCCCCAGATCGTGCGGTGGTGCCGGCTGCTGGTGGGACGGTGAAACGCCGAGACCAGACAGGCCGTCGTCTCGGTGGTACCGGCGACGGCCTGTCTGGTCCCTCCGGCGAGGGTCGTGCCCCTACGACCGACGACGATGCCTCTCGGCGGCCGTCGTACCCGCCGCCGCTGCGAGGAGCAGTACGCCACCGATGAGCAATGCGTTGCCAGCGGCGTCGTCGGGCGTCCCCTTGCCGCCCGCTTCGACGCTACCGACGGGGACAACACCGATTTGCCCTCCACCGTGCGGCGCAGCTGGAAGCGCTTCCCCGCCCGGGCCTCCCTGGCCGCCGGGTCCACCCTCCTCACCTGGCCCGCCGGGTCCACCCTCCTCACCCGGGCCAGGTCCCCCTTCTTCACCCGGCCCGCCCGGCCCACCCGGCCCACCGGAGCCGCCGGAGCCGCCGGAGCCGACGAACAAGCTGCCCAGTCCGGCGCTACCGAGTAAGGCACTGCCGAGCAGAGCGCTGCCGCCAGCGCTACCGGCGCTGCCGCCGGCGCCTCCGGAGCTACCGAGCAACGGCAAGAACAAACTGCCCAGGTCCGAACTTCCGAAATCCACGATGCTGCCGAGGCTGCCCTTCCCGAGACTGCCCCCATGCTCACTACCGAGGCTGCCCTTGTCGAGGCTGCCCTCGCCCCCGCTGCCCCCATGCTCACTACCGAGACTGCCCTTCCCGAGGCTGCCCTTGTCGAGACTGCCCTCGCCCCCGCTGCCCCCATGCTCACTACCGAGACTGCCCTTCCCGAGGCTGCCCTTGTCGAGACTGCCCTCGCCGCCCCCACCCTCATGCTCACCGCCGCCATGCTCACCGCCGCCACGTGCGTCAGGCGCAGCGCCGGAACTGCCAAGGCCGAGGCTGCTCAACGCCAGGTCAGCGAGTCCTTGCAGATCCATCGCTGCCCCAAGACTCCCCAGTCCGGCGTTTCCGGCGTCCCTGCCAGCGCCGGCGCCAGGTTCGGCAGGGGCAGCCTGCCCGACTGCGGACGAACCGATCGCGAGCGCGGTGGCCGCCGTCGCGGCAATCATGATGCGGGTCTTCATCTTCAGAGTGCGGACGTTTGTAGCCCTGTGGGTTGGCATAGCTGTACGACCTTCCTCGATTGGCCTGCGCAACAATCTATTGACATTCCGCCTAATCGCATGAAGACATAGAAATCATGGCGCCGCCATTACCCTGCGCGAACTCCACCAGACCCCGACTGAATGGGTGGGCGCCCCCCTTGCATATAGGCGAAGGAAATCTAACATCTCACTCAGGCAACGGAAGGTGTAATTAGAATTACGAGCGCGGACGGGGCGCGGCGTGATTGATTCGGCCGCGGCGCCGGGCAAGCCGAGTCGGCCCGCCGACCAACCGCTGACGTCCGCTTCGCACCCTGAGTCTTCGTGTCGATCGAAGAACACCGGGGAGCAACTCCACCGATCCCGACGCCGGCCCGGGCGTGGCCCGCGCTGGTTCGGGTACAGAGGGACGGCCGCCGCTGGCCGGGAACGGCGCGGGGCGCCGTCGCCGTGGCGCTGCCGGGTCTCGTCGGTGTCACGCTCGGTCACGATTTCCTCACCGAATCCCCCGCGTGCATCGTCGGTGACGAGTTCGCCATGACGCCCGCGCTCGAGCGCATGTACCGAGCCTCGGGCCAGGAGGTCCCGCACTTCAAGCGGATCCTCGAACTCAACCCGACGCACCCGCTGGTGGGGGCTACGGGCTGCGCACCCCGAGGGCAGCGACGACCCGAGCCTCGCCGAGACCGACGAATTGCTCTACGGCACCGCGCTTCTCGCGGAGGTCGGTGAGTTGGAAGATCCGGCACACTTCGCAAAAATGCTCGCGAATCGCCCACCGCACCGAGCACTGCCTCGCGAAACCGGCCATGAACGTCGACTGCATGCGTAGCATCTAACCCATCTCGTTCGATTCCCTTCGGGAGGCCGACGTGCGTGGACTTGGCATCGATCTCGGAACTACGAACACTGTCGTCGGAACCCTGGACGGCGGAATCGTCCTGAACGAACCGTCTTTCATGCTGGTTCGGAACAAAGATCCGCACCGGGCCCTCGCGATCGGCCAGGATGCGCGCAACCTCGTCGGCCGCACACCTGCGGGCATCACACAGGTTCGCCCCATGCGTGACGGGGTGATCGTGGATCTGGAGTCGGCCCGGGCATTCGTCACGGCCGTCATCGAGCAGGTCGCCCCACACCGACGGTACGGTCGACGGCCGACGGCCGTCTTCTCGGCGCCGGCGGGGGCCACCCCACTCGAGCGCCGCGCACTGCTCGAGGTCGGGCACGAGGTCGGCCTGCGCAAGGTCGGGCTGATCCCGGAACCGGTGGCGGGTGCACTCGGGTGCGGGGTCAATCCACTCGAGGCTCGCGCCCATCTCGTCGTGAGCGTCGGAGGCGGTGTCTCGGAGGTCACCGCCATCTGTTTCGGCGGCGTGATCTCGCACCGCAGTTGCCAACTGGCCGGGGAGGAACTGACCGAGGCGCTGCACCACTACCTGCGCGAGGAGCACCAGATCATGGTCGGCGAGCTGACCGCGGAGCGCGCCAAGATGGGCGCACCCGACACAGCCGACGAACAGTCGCTCGTGGTGGAGGGACTCGACGCCGTCACAGGCCGCGCACGACTGATCTCACTCGACGTCGAGGAGATCGTGGAAGCGCTACGACCGACCACGACCGGAATCGTGCAGACGCTGACCGCCTGCCTGGAAGACCTTCCCCCGCAAGCGATCAGCGACGTCATGTCCGAAGGCGTCCTGATGATCGGAGGCGGAGCGATGCTCCGCGGGCTGTCCCAACTGTTCGAAGAATCGTTCGGTCTCCCGGTGAAGACCGCCGAGCGACCGCTCACATGCGTCGCCGAAGGCGCCACGGCCTGCCTGGATCACCCCGAGGTCGTCGCCGCCTACAGCGGCTGATCTCCCACATCCTCTGATCCCCCGCAGCGTCCGATCCGCAGCGGAGGATCACCCACAACAGCTATCACCGACCCGGCGCCGGTGCCGGTCGCCCCGCGAGGTAACGCTCCAGGAGCGCCTTGACCACGGGACCGGACGTCGCCGATCCGAATCCACCGCCACGAACCAGCGCCGTGACAACGATTTCGGGGGAC
>NZ_QQAT01000001.1:0-37225 GCF_003350365.1 Rhodococcus sp. AG1013 | reverse complement strand
GGTAACGCTCCAGGAGCGCCTTGACCACGGGACCGGACGTCGCCGATCCGAATCCACCGCCACGAACCAGCGCCGTGACAACGATTTCGGGGGACTCGAAGGGCACCACCGCGGAGAACCAGGCGTTGAGACCGCCTGGCGCCGACGGATCCTCCGCCGTGCCGGTCTTGGCGCCGGCCGTCACCGGCAGCGTGGCGAGCTGTCCGGCCGTGCCTGCGGAGGCGGATGCCCGCATCCCCGCGCGGACGGGACCGAGCTTGTCGGCGAAGGGAAGCCGCTGCGGCTCCCCCGTCGGAATCGGTGCCCCGTCGCCGGTCGCATCGGCGGCGGCGAGCTGCGGGGTGACGATCGCTCCGGTCGCGATGCCGGACGTCCACCGCGCCACCTGGATCGGGGTTGCGATCACCGTGCCCTGCCCGATACCCATCAACAGCGTCGAGCCGGGATACCAGGTGCCACCGATGTCGCCGACGTTCTCCGGTGTGCCCAGGAACCCCGCGGACTCGCCGGGCAGGTCGATCCCGGATCGGCTGCCCACTCCGAGTTCGGAGGCGGTCTTCGCCATCCGCTCGGGACCGAGGAGCTCGCCGAGCTTGTAGAAGTACACGTTGTCCGACCACTGGATCGCGCCCAACAGTTTGTTGGGCCCCATCGGCTGCCAGTTCGCGAACGTGTGCCCGCCGTAGCTGTAGGCGGCGCCGGTCTCGATCACCTGCTCGGGGTCCAGAACCTGATCCTCCTGGTTCGCCGACGCGACGACGATCTTGAAGGTCGAGCCGGGCGGCGCGGCGGTCTGGTAGGCGTGGTTGAGCATCCGTCCGGGCCCGGCGCCCTCGGTCTGGGCGGCCAGCGCGACGGCGTCGACGGGGGGACCGTAGACATTGTTGTCGTACCCGGGCACGCTGGCGAGCGCGAGCACCCCACCGGTGCGCGCGTCCATCACCACCGCCGCGCCGAGGTCGCCTCCGCTGCTGCGGACCGCCTGGGCCAGTGCATCCGTCGCCAGGGTCTGCAGCCCGATGTCCAGATGGAGGCGCAGGTCGTGGCCCGGTACCGGATCCACGCGCTCGGCGGGTCCGACCAGGTTTCCGGCGGGATCGACGTAGACGCACTGCCTGCCGTCGGTGCCGCGGAGCAGCGCGTCGTACTGCTTCTCGAGACCCGCTCGGCCGACCCTCGACCCGAGTGCGAGCTGCGGCCAACGTTCCATGTCCTGCGGATCACCGACGCCGACGTAGCCGAGGACGGAGGCGAGTGTGGTGCCGTACGGATAGTGCCGCTTCCCGGAGGGGACGACGAGCACGCCGGGCAGCTTCGCATCGATGATCCGACGCGCCTGATCGGGCGGAACCTGGCCGACGACGGCCTGCATCTCCCCTTCGCCGCCGTCCGCCAGGGTTGTCGCCAGCTCGGTGTCGGGCTCACCCAGCAGCCCGGCAAGCAAGCTGCGCTCCCCGGAGTCGTCCTCGTCGAACATACGACTGACCACCGAGATGGAGTACTCGGGAACGTTGGTCGCCAGCGGCACACCGTTCCGGTCCAGGATCTCGCCCCGTTCGGCGGGCAGACGGATGCAGCGGGTCATCTGGGTATCGCTCAACGCGCGCAATTCCGGACCGCGGTCGCTCTGCAACTGCCAGGCGAACACCGACATCGCCACGAGGAGCGCGGTGACCGCGAGGGAACCCGCCGTGACGCCCCGCGGCCGTCGCCGGCGGGTGGAGGGCTGAGCCCACAGCGGCCGGCCGACGCCGTCGCGGCGCACCGCGAGCACGAGCCCGATCGCGACGAATCCGACGACCGCGACGGTGCCGCCGTAGCTGAACATCGGGAGCGGCATGCCGGTCTGGGGCAGCACCGACAGACTCGCCCCGATGGACAGCACCGCGTGGATCCCGAACAGCCCGCCGACGCCCGCCGCCACGAGTGCGGCTTCCCGGGTCCGGGCGCGGCGCGCGGCGAGCGCGGCACGCCACGTGATCACCAGGCTGGCCGCGATGACGGCGATACCGGCGAACAGCCCCCACCCGTACACGACGCTCGCGAACGCGAGGTCGTGCTCGGCTTCGGGAAGGTAGGCCGCTCGCAGGTCGTAGATGGGGTCGCGCGCCAGGCCCCACAGACCACCGCTGCCGATCGCGATGTCGGCTTGCATCGACGCCCAACCCGACCCGCTCGGATCGGCATCGCTCGAAATGAACGTCTGGATCCGTTCGAGCTGGTACGGGCGGAGGAAGAGCACGGCGATGGGCAGCGCGGCGATCCCCAGTGCGAACAACGGCATCAGCGGCGCCGCCGGCACCCTTGCCAGGACCAGCATCAACAGCGCGATCGCGACGAGCACCACGGCACTCGACAGGTCGGGTTGCAACGCGACGAGTGCCACGACGGCACCCGCGATCGCCAACGCCGCCGTCAACCGGCCGAACGTGTAGCCGCCGGCCAGGATGGTTGCCGACACCACGACCAGACCGAGCTTGGCGATCTCGGACGGCTGAACGGTGAACAGGCCGAAGTCCAGCCATCGCTGAGCGCCCTTGACCGCGACGCCGACGAGCGGCACGGCCGCCAGCATCACGACCGAGACCCCGAGGGTCACCCATCCGAACCGGGGCAGATTGTTCACCCGCATGCGCGAGACGACCCACATCAACCCGAGTCCGATCACGGTGAACAACGCATGGCGGATCGCCTGCGACGTGAACCCGATCGAGACCAGGTTGAGCAGGCCGAGGACCGCGAGGACGACCGCCGCCGCAACGATCCAGGGGTCGGACTCGCGATCGTGTCCCCGCACCCGGCCGCCGTCGCCGCTCATCGGCAGACCGCGTTCTCGGCGGGCACGTACAGCGGCTCCGACGCGGCGACCGCCGGCGCGCTCGTGACCGCGGCGATGCCCAGGGCGGAAGCGTCCGGCAGCGTGGTCCGGCTCAGACCGTAGACACCGTCCCGCCCCGGCTCGGCCGGGATGGTGACGTCCCCGCCCTCGCGCACCTCACCGGTGCACCGGTCGTAAACGTTCAGCTTCCAGGTGACCGCACCGACCGTCGACGGATCGAGACCGACGTCCACCCGTACCGCGCACGGCTTGCCGGGGCTGCACGACCCGTCGGCGAAACTTGCTGTGACCCTGGTTATCTGACCAGCGGCGGGCGGAGCACCCATGTCGACGAGCGCCGGCGCGACACCGCCTCCCGCGGCCGGGTCCGCCGGCGCGGGCGGCGGCGGCGACACCGGCTCGATGCGGTTCTGCGCGGACGAGGTGTTCACCGGATGGACCAAGGCGTCCCAGCCCCGGCTCAACTGATCCCAGGCGCGCGGAGCCGCCGCGGCCGACCCGGCGAGAACGACGAGGGCAAGCACGACGTACAGGCTCTGACGACGGGACGGCCGACGCCGACGACTGTGCCAGGGGCTTCGGACCGGCGGATACCAACCGGTACTCGTCACGAGCGATCCGGCCGGCACGGACGGACCGTCCGGTACATCGGTCGAAGCTTCCCGATCGTCCACTGCCCGACTTCCCGGCCGCGACCGTCCCGTCGTCGCCCGGACGAGTTCGCCGATCTGACGCCTCCGCCGGGACTCGCCGACCGGGTCGAGCTCGGGATCGATCACCCGACGAACCCGGCGAATCAGTCCTTCCGGATCCGTTGCACCCGAAACGGATTCGGACAGAAGGTCACCGAAACCCGACCCCCGGCAATTGGTCGCGATACTCCGGATCAGGCCGACGATCGCGTCGTCCACTTCGATGCGGGACGTGACGCCGTCGATCGTGAGCCGTCCACCGTCGGACACCATGACGGCGTCGTCTTGCAATGTCACCGGGCGGCCCCGGCGCGTGCCCGCGAGTTCGACCTGCCCGACCAGGTCCGCGACCAGCTGCGCGGCCTGCGGGGGCGTCAGTCGCGCGACCGCGAGCAGTGTCGGCAAGGTGACGCCGGCACCGCTGACATCGAGACCGCCACCCGAGTCGTCGGCGATCGGTTCGGACGGTTCCGGTCGGGTCACGGCGGGCTTGCTACCGCTCGCGTGGACTCCCAAGGCTGCTTCGTTCATCGCGCATCCCCGAAACGATCTGCCTCCCGCAGGTGGCACCGGACCGGTGCGGGTGGGCGGTGGACTTGGCTGTGCTTGCTCGTGTCGAAATCCCTTGCGCCTGGCCGAATCTATTTAACTCCGATCCGGTCCGATGAGGGGAGGAATCACGAAGGCGGGGAGGCTCGCGCACGCCTCGGCACACACCATCCGAACGGACTCCCGTCACCGGTGCCCGCGGGCACCGACCGAGGGCGCCGTTTTGTCTGATTCGATCACTGCCCGGATCGTTTCGTAACGTAAGCAGCCGTGTCGATCGAAGTCCCTCCCCCGATTCCCACGCCGGCCCGCGCGTGGCCCGCGCTGGTGCGCGTGCCGCGGGTCGGACGACACTGGCCGGGGACGACGCGGGCGGCCGTGGCCGTCGCCCTGCCCGCTCTCGCCGGGATCGCGCTCGGCCACGACCTGGCGGCCGCGACGGCGACGCTCGGCGCCTTCGCGGTGGTGTACGGCGAGGGCCGGCCGTACCGGGTGCGGTGGCGGGCGGTCTCGGCGGCTGCGGGCGTGATGGTGGTCGCGGCCGCCCTCGGCGCGGTCGTCGGCAGCGCGGTCCACGATGCGGCCGCCTCGGGCGGGTCCGCACTGTGGCCGATGGCGCTGGTGCTCGCGATGTCGGTGTTCGTGGCCGTTGCCGCTTTCACGGTCGACGCGCTCCGGATCGGTGCACCGGGCGCCTTCCTCCCACTGCTCGCGGTGGAGATCGCGTCGGCGTTGCCCGCGGCCGGTGTTCCCGTCGGCCACGTCGTCGCCTGGACCGCGGTCGGAGCGGCCACCGCGGTGCCCATCGCGATGTCGGGGTGCCTGCTGCGGCCGCGCACACCCGAACGCGCGGCGATCGCATCGGCGATCGCGGCGGTCGACGCCTTCGACCACGATCAGGGATCGGCGGCGCGGCGGCACGCAGCCGTCAAGGCCGTCCACGCGGCATGGCAGTGTCTGCACGACGCCGGCATCGCCGCCCGGGATCACCCCCTCACCCTGGATCTGCTCGCAGCCCAGGACCGCTGTGTCTCGTTGTTGCACGGCAGCGCGGCGATTCTCGATGCCGACGCCGAGGATCTGTCGCGACGAGTCCCTGCCCCGCGCCCGACCATCCGATTCCGGCTCGGCCGGGCGGCACACCTGCGGGGCCGGTCGGCGCTCATCGTCGTGCGCCTGCTCGTCGCGTGTCCTGCGGCCGGGGCCCTCGCAATGGTTCTCGGCGTCGTCCGGCCGGATTGGGCGGTCATCACCGCCGCGATGATCCTGCACCAGGGCCCGGACCGGATCCTGGGTACCTATCGGGCCGTGCACCGCTTCGCGGGAACCGTGCTGGGCCTGGTGATCCTCGCCGCGCTGACCCCGATCGACCCGAACGGTGTGGCGCTCGTGCTCGTGCTGGCCGCGTCGATGGCAGGTATCCAGGCGTACCTCGTCCGCAACTACGGACTGGCGATGGTGTTCATCACGATCCTCGCCCTGCTGCTCGGCGGGCTCGGGTCGCCGGACGACCTGACCGGAGTGACCCGCGACCGTCTGCTCGAGACGGTGATCGGCGTCGTCGTCGCCGTCGTCGTGCTGTGGACGGTGCTGCCGATGTCGTACCGCCGGATCCTCGACGACGCCGACGCCCGGGTCGCGGCCACGATCGAACAGATCGACGCCGCACCCGACCCCGGCGAGGCACGCCAACTACGCCGCGGACTCGAGTTCGATCTGCACTCGGCGACGACCGCCGCGCTGGTGGCCGCTCACAACGATCCGGAGTGGACCGCGACCCGCTGGCCGCACCACCACTCGCTCAACGAGTCGGGCTATCGGATGCTCGCGCTGTCCGGGACCTGACGAACCACTCGTCGACCCCGGCAGCCCCGGTACGGCAGGTGGGTCCTACTGCGGGACGATCTCGAGGAGCAGCTTGCCGCGGACGTGTCCGGCGGCGGAGAGATCTTGCGCCGCGGCGATCTCCGCGTCGATCGCAGCCTGCTCCCAGTCACCGGTGTAGTCGATCGGGGTCGCACCGAAGGCGGCCAGGTGCTCGTGGTTTCGCGGCGACTCGGTGCCGACTACCCGCGCCCCGCGGTTGCGGGCGAGTTGACCTGCCCCGCCGCGACTGTGGTCGCGATCGAATCCTCGGCAGTACCGAGCAATCGTGCGACGCTCGGGCGGATGAGGCGAGCTGTCGTGCACGGCTTCGAGCCAAACCGTGGCAATGGGATGGGGCGAGGCAGCAACGACACTGGGGCCGTGGAACCGACGGTTCCACGGCCCCAGTGTCGGAGTCGGTAGTTCTAGTCGACGTTTCCGGACGGCACGATCAGCACCGGGCAGTCGGCGGTGTGCAGCATCGCGCGGCTGGTGGAGCCGAGCAGCATGCCCTTGAAACCACCGCGACCACGGGTACCGACCACGATCAGCTGCGCCTGCTCGGCGTACTCGCTGAGCACGCGCACCGGACGGTCACGCGCGACGACGCGCTCGACGTCGACGTCCGGGTAGCGTTCCTGCCAGCCCGCGAGCCGCTCGGAGAGCACCACTTCCTCCCCGGTCTGGATGCTGCTCCAGTGCGGATCGTCGGGGGTGGCGCCGAGCGACGGCTGCACACTCACATCGCTCCACACGTTGACCGCGATCAACGCGGCATCGCGCATCGCGGCCTCCTCGAACGCGGCCGCGACGGCCGGCTTGCACGACTCCGAGCCGTCGACGCCGACGACGATCGGCCCCTCGGTGGGCGGGCGCCCGTCGAGGGTGCGGCCGCGGACGACCACGATGGGGCAGGCGGTGTGCGCGGCCACCGCGGCGGTCACGGAGCCGACGACCAGGCCTGTGATCTCGCCGTGCCCGTGCGAGCCGAGGACCACCATCCACGCCTGCTCCGACAGGTCGATCAGCATGGGCGCGGGCCGGCCCTCGAGCTGCTCGGTGGTGACCTCGATCGACGGCAGGTCCTCGACGGATTGCTTGGCGAGGACCTGTGCGCTGTCGAGGCGGGAGCGCGCGGTGTCGCGCAGCTCGTCCTGGAAGCTGCGGGCCAGGTACGGCTCGGAGTAGTAGAACGCGGGGATGTGCACGGCGGTCACGATGTGCAGGCGCCGCTGGTGCACCGAGGCGGCACGAGCCGCCCACACCACCGCGTTCGATGCCGCCTCGGATCCGTCGACGGCGACGACGATCGCTTCGGTTGCGCTCATTGGATTCAGCTTCTCCTTCACCCTTACGGACCGGTCGAGGACCATTGTCCCGGTTTCGATGGTCCGGCGTGTGGGTCTTCGGTCCCGTGCCGCGGGTGACGCGCAGCACGGCGCCCGGCGCAGACGCGAGAGCCCCGGACGTCCGAGAAGGACTCCGGGGCTCTCGCCGAGGTGTTTGCCGTCAGTCGACGATGGCGCGCAACTGCTCGATCAGCTTCACTCGCCCGGCGCGGTCCGCCGCCATCGGCGTCACGTTGAGAGTCGTCACGCCGGCCGCGGCGAACGCGGCGACGCGCTCCTTGACGAAGCTCTCGGTCCCGATCAGGGAGACCGCCCGCACCAGCTCGTCGGGCACGGCCGCGGCGGCCTCTTCCTTCTTGCCGGCCAGATACAGGTCCTGGATCTTCTCGGCCTCTTCCTCGTAGCCGTAGCGGCACGCGAGGTCGTTGTAGAAGTTTTTTCCCTTGGCGCCCATGCCGCCGATGTACAGCGCGAGATGAGGCTTGATCCACTGCAGCATCGGCTCGACGTCGTCGCCGATCGCCAGCGCGGGGCCCGCGTAGATCTGCAGGTCGCCCAGGCTCGGGTCCCGCTTGGCCTTGCCCGCGGCGAGCGCCTCGCCCCACACCGACTCCGCCTTCTCCGGGTGGAAGAAGATCGGCTCCCAGCCCTCGGCGATCTCCGCTGTCATCGCGACGTTCTTCGGACCGAGGGAGGCGATGACGATCGGAATCCGCTCACGCACAGGATGATTGATCAGCTTGAGCGGCTTGCCGAGGCCCGTGCCCTGATCGGCGGGGAGCGGGACCTGGTAGTACTTGCCCTGGTACTGGACCTTCTCGCGGCGCCACACCTGGCGGCAGATGTCGATCAGCTCGCGGGTGCGGCCGAGCGGGGCGTCGTACTTGACACCGTGGAAGCCCTCGATCACCTGCGGGCCCGACGCCCCGATGCCCATCACGAACCGGCCGTTCGAGACGTAGTCCAGACCGGCCGCCGTCATCGCCGTCAGGCTCGGGGTGCGGGTGTAGATCTGGAAGATGCCCGACGCCAGTTCGATCGTCGACGTCTTCGCGGCGAGGAAGCCGAGCTGACTGACGGCGTCGAACGAGTAGGCCTCGGGGACGAAGACGATGTCCAGCCCGGCCCGTTCCAGGTCGGCGACCTCTTCGACGGTCTCCGCGAAACCTCCGCTGTAGTTCAAGCCCATACCGATGCGCACTTCGGCGACCCCATTCCGTATTACCTGTGACGGACGTTACGACAAAGTGGACTCTACGACCGCTCGGGCCGAACCACCATCACCGGGCACTGCGCCTTCTGCACGAGCTCGTTGCTGGTCGACCCCAGCAGGAGGCCGCGGAAACCACCGCGACCGCGGCTGCCGACCACCACCAGCTGCGCCTTCTGCGACCACGCGAGCAGATGGGTGCGGGGGCCGTCGATGTAGAGCTCGCGCTGGACGTCCACGTCCGGGTACCGGTCGGACCATCCGGCGAGCCGCTCGGAGAGCACCTCCCGTTCGGCGTCCTCGAACGCGCGTGGATCGCGGATGGCACTGCGCCCGCCGGCGAGCGTCCCGTGTGGGGTGTCGCTCCAGGCGTGGATGGCAACGAGCGGAACCCCGCGCTGCGCGGCCTCCTCGAACGCGACCCCGGTGGCACGCTCGCTGGTGGGACTGCCGTCGATGCCCACGACGACCGGACCCTCGTCGGGAACCTTGCCGTCACGCTCGTGGACGACGACCACCGGACACACACCGTGGCTCGCGGCGTTGACGGCGGTCGATCCGATGCCGCCGGCCGCGCCACTGCCGGACGCACCGAGGACCAGCGCGCGCGAGTCCTCGGACAGCGACACCAGCCAACGGGCGCCGCCCATCGTGGAGATCTCGGTGGAGATGTCGAGATCACCGGACACCTCCCGGGCCACCGCGGCGGCACGGCCGAGGATCTCCTTGCCCTCGTCCTCCATCCAGTCGTAGATGCCCGCGACGTCGAGGTACGGCGCCCCGTAGGTGTAGGGCGAGAAGTTGAGGGCATGGATGATCCGCAGCGACAGATCCCGTGCCGCGCACGTCCGCGCGGCCCACACCACTGCCGCCTCCGCGGCCGGCGACCCGTCCACGCCGACCACCACCGAGTTCGCGTCCCGTGCGATCGACGGCTCCTTGGTGCCCTTCTCCGTGCCCTGTGCGGTCATCCCGCTCACCCTCTTCCGTTAGCGACGAATCGGTGCGGCGTTCGCGTGCGGTCCGGCCCCGGACCGCACGTCGAGGTGCCGCTTCCGACGGTAGTCACTCGAACCGGTTTGCGCGGGGATGCTTCGGTCCCGAGTGGTTCGGGACCTAAGCCCCTACATCCCGATGCCGAAGGTCGGGACTTCGGCCGGAGGCCCGCGACGTGGATCACATTTAATTGGAATCCAGGATTCCAATTTTATACGGTCGAGTCATGCAACTGACGCAGTTCACCGACCTGGGCCTGCGGATCGTCATGCGACTGGCGGCCGAACAGCCCGCGTCCGACGCTCCCAGCACCCGCGCGGTGGCCGAGCAGCTCGCGGTGTCGTACACGCACGCGACGAAAGTGGTTGCACGGCTGAGCGAACTCGGCGTCGTCACCACCAGACGCGGACGCGGCGGCGGCCTGGCCATCACCGAACTCGGCCGGACCGCGTCGGTGGGCTGGCTGACGCGGCAACTCGAGGGCGACGGCGAGGTGGTCACGTGCGAGGGCGACAAGCCGTGCCCGCTGCGTCGCGGCTGCCGCCTGCGCTCGGCACTGCGCGACGCACAGGAAGCCTTCTACACCGCACTGGACGCCATGACGGTCCGCGACCTCACACCGTCCGTCCCCGCAACCGTGCTGCCGACACCCGCCGTGCCGGCAGTGGTCGAACCGTAACTCCCCCGAACGACAGGAGAATCCGATGCTCTCGGAGGCCTCGAAGGAAACCGTCCGCGCCACGCTGCCCGCGGTGGGCGCCGCGATCGGCGACATCACGACGCTGTTCTACCGCAAGATGTTCGACGCACATCCCGAGCTCGAGCGCGATCTGTTCAATCGCGGCAACCAGCAGCAGGGCGAGCAGCAGAAGGCGCTCGCCGGGGCCATCGCCGCGTTCGCGACGCTGCAGCTCGACCCCGATCCGGCGCGGGTGGAGACGATCCTGTCCCGGATCGCGCACAAGCACGCATCGCTCGGCATCACCGCGGACCAGTACTGGATCGTGCACAAGCACCTGTTCGAGGCGATCGTCGAGGTCCTCGGCGAGGCCGTCACCCCGGACGTGGCCTCGGCATGGGACGAGGTCTACTGGCTCATGGCGAACACCCTCATCGCGATGGAGGCCGGGCTGTACGAGAAGGCGGGCGTCGAGGCCGGTGACGTGTGGCGTCGGGTCCGGGTGACCGGGCGGGCACACCAGTCCGCGGACACCGTGTCGTTCACGCTCGCCGCCGCCGACGGCGAGACGCTCCCGTCATTCGCGCCGGGACAGTACATCTCGGTCGCGGTACACCTGCCCGACGGCGCCCGTCAGATCCGGCAGTACAGCCTCGCGTGCGGGCCCGCCGACGACCAGTGGCGCATCACCGTCAAGCGGATCTCGGCCCAGGCACTGCCCGACGGCGCCCTCTCCCCGGCGGGCGAGGTGTCGAACTTCCTGTACGACAACGTCTTCGAGGGTGACGAGCTGACGGTGTCGCTGCCGTTCGGCGATCTGGTCCTGCCCGAGGATGATGCGCCGCTGCTGCTGGTCTCGGCCGGCATCGGCTGCACGCCGATGATCGGCATGCTCGACCACCTCGCGGCCACCGGCGACCGTCGCAGCATCTCCGTGCTGCACGCCGACCGCTCGGCGGCGCAGCACGCCCACCGCACGGAGCTGACCGAACTGGTCGATCGCCTGCCGTCCGGCGTGATGCACCGCTGGTACGAGGATCTGGGTGCGCGCGAGGCGTTCGCGGGGACCCGCGTGGGGCGCGCCGATCTGTCGGAGGTGACACTCGAGCCCGGCACCCGCGCATTCCTGTGCGGCCCGCTGCCGTTCATGCTGGCCATGAAGGAGTCGCTCATCGCACGGGACGTGCCGGCGGAGAACATCCACTACGAGGTGTTCGGCCCGGACAGCTGGGCGGGCGCGACCGCGTAGCCCGAGCGAGCGAACGGCGGCCGTCGGCGACATCACGTCGCCGACGGCCGCCGTTCCCGGGCAGGCGGGGTGCGAGTGTTCTACCGTGAGGTGTGGCCCGACCCCAGTTGATCCTGACGCCATTGACACCTGCGGCAATCTTTCTCGTGCTCACGATCGACGAGGGTGGCGAGTCCGTGACACGCGATCTGCTCTCCGATCTCGACGGCCTGCGCAAGGCGGTCGGATTCCGGGTCCCAGACTCGGGGCTCGTGTGCGTCGCCTCGATCGGCTCGTCCGCATGGGACCGACTCTTCGACGGCCCCCGCCCCGCCGAACTGCACGAGTTCGTCGAACTCGACGGCGCCCGGCACCGCGCCCCCGCAACGCCGGGCGATCTGCTGTTCCACATCCGCGCGGTGTCGATGGACCTGTGCTTCGAACTGGCGTCGAAGATCGTCGGACGCCTGCGCGGCGGCGCGACCGTCGTGGACGAGACGCACGGCTTCCGCTACTTCGAGCAACGCGACCTGCTCGGCTTCGTCGACGGCACCGAGAACCCGGAGGACATCGAGGCGGCACAGGCGGCTCTCGTCGGCGACGCGGACCCCGACTTCGTCGGCGGGAGTTACGTGATCGTGCAGAAGTACCTGCACGACATGGATTCCTGGAACGCGATCTCCACCGAGGAGCAGGAGCGGGTCATCGGCCGCACCAAGCTCGACGACATCGAGTTCGACGACGACGTGAAGCCGTCCAATTCCCATGTCGCACTGAACACGATCACCGACGAGAACGGCGACGAACGGCAGATCCTGCGGGTCAACATGCCGTTCGGCAGCCTCGGCGACGCCGAGTTCGGCACCTATTTCATCGGCTACGCCGCCACCCCGTCGGTGACCGAGGAGATGCTCCGGAACATGTTCATCGGCAAGCCCGAGGGCAACACCGACCGCATCCTCGACTTCTCCACCGCCGTCACCGGCGGCCTGTTCTTCTCCCCCACCGTCGAGTTCCTCGGCGACCTCCCGCCGGCGCCGGGCATCCGGCAGGCCGACGACGACACGAGCCCGTCCCCCGCCGCTGACGGATCACTCGGAATTGGCAGTCTGAGAAGGAGTTCCACAATATGAACAATCTCTATCGCGGTCTCGCCCCCATCACCGACGCCGCGTGGGCGTCCATCGAGGAGGAGGCGACCCGAACCTTCAAGCGGCACATCGCGGGACGCACGGTCGTCGACGTCTCGGGTCCGCACGGCACCGACTTCTCCGCGGTCGGCCTCGGCCGCACCACGACCATCGAGGCTCCGGGCTCCGGCGTGCTGGCCCGCCAGCGCCGCGTCGCGCCGCTGGTGGAGCTGCGGGTGCCGTTCACGCTGTCCCGCGAGGAGATCGACAACGTCGAGCGCGGCGCGCAGGACTCCGACTGGGACGCCGTGAAGGAGGCCGCGAAGAAGATCGCGTTCGCCGAGGACCGCGCCATCTTCGAGGGCTACGCCGCCGCCGGCATCGAGGGCATCCGGGCGAGCTCGTCGAATCCGCCGCTGCGACTGCCCGAGGACGTGCGGGACGTGCCCGAGGTGATCAGCCAGGCCCTGTCCGAGCTGCGCCTGGCCGGCGTCGACGGCCCGTACTCGGTGCTGCTGAGCGCCGAGGCTTACACGCAGGTGAGCGAGACGTCCGATCACGGCTACCCGATCCGGGAGCACATCAAGCGACTCATCGACGGGGACATCATCTGGGCGCCGGCGATCGACGGCGCGTTCGTGCTCGCCTCCCGTGGTGGCGACTTCGATCTGCAGATCGGCCAGGACCTGTCGATCGGCTACCTGTCGCACGACTCCGAGACGGTCGATCTGTACTTCCAGGAGTCGCTGACGTTCCTCACGTACACCGGCGAGGCCTCGGTGGCGCTGTCGACCAGCTAGGTCGCCGCCGGAGTTGTTGCTCACACGCACGGAATGAGGGGTTGACAGCAGGACGGGAGCGAAGGCTAACCTAATCATCGTTACCGAACGGTGACGTCGGGTCCCCGCGCAACCGGGGTGTTAGGAGCAGCTTCGTGATCGACGACCTGATCGAACTCGCATATTCCCGGCACGTCGTGCGCGAGACGCTCCCCTGCCCCGACGGCTGCGACGAGTACGTACTCGGGCGGGTGGACGCCGTGAACGCGTCGATCCGGCTGTGGGTGCGCCCGGACGGCCGCTTCTCCCGAGCGCAGGGCGACGAGGGGCAACTGAGCCTCGGCCAGGTGATGACCGCATGCGGCCTGTCCTACGCCGCCCGCAGGACCGCCGCCCCCGCCGCCTGAACCCGAACCCGAACAACGAGAAGTCCCCGCCTGGTGCTCACCACACCCGACGGGGACTTCGCTCGTTTCGGAGGTCGACTCACATGGTGGCCGAGGCGCCGCGCCACGTGACCGCCACGCCGCGCTCCTCGAGCCACGCAGACGGGTCGACCTTGGCGCCGGCGGCGTTCCACACCTCGAAGTGCAGGTGGGGTCCGGTGGACTGGCCGCGGTTGCCGACGGTCGCGATCTGCTGACCGGCGACCACGTGCTGGCCGGTCGACACCTGGTAGTCGTTGACGTGGCCATAGACGGTGGTGGTGCCGTCGTCGTGCTTGACGCGCACCCACAGCCCGAATCCCGAGGCCGGCCCGGCGTCGACCACGACACCGTCGGCGGCGGCGTAGACGGGCGTACCGATGGGGGCGGCGATGTCGAGGCCTCCGTGATGACTGCCCCAACGCGGACCGAAGTCGGAGGTGAGGGTGCCCGAGACGGGCTTCACGGCGCGGTTCCTGACCTTGTCGAGCGATCCGAAGTTGGCCTCGGCGGCGGCGGTGAGGTCGCGCACGGCCTGCTGGACCGGCTGCGGCAGCTCCGCCGGCAACTGCACGGCCTTGAACGAGTCGATCGCCTGATCCGGCGTGGGCAGCTGCGGCAGGGCCGGGAGCTGGGGCAGGGCCGGGAGCTGGGGCAGGGCCGGGAGCTCGAGCCCTGCGGGGAGCAGCCCCTCGGGAAGCTGGACCTGGGCGGGCGCGGCCACCGGGTCGGCAGCGGCACTGCCCGCGCCGAGCTGCGCACCGGCGGTGAGGATCGCGCCCGTTGCGGCGGCGACCGTGGCGGCCTTCAGACCTGCACCGGGGCCTGCGCTCTCGCCGCGGTGACGCCCCTGCCGGAGTGTCGGGTCGAGCTCGATGAGAACAGCGTCGGCTGACGTCCGGTGATGGCGTCCCACAGTCAATTACCTCGTCAATCGGTTTCTTCGGCCGCACACTCCGGAGTGCACTCGATCTTGCTGCCGGGCCAAGGTAACAAATGCATATAGGCCGTGACCAGCGTTACCGGATCTTTATCTGGATTGCTCCGGCCCGGTGTGGGCGTACGCAGGACGATCGGGCTTCCCGGGCGGTCCGCAAGCTCCGGCGTGTCGGCGCTTGCGATGTCCGACCCGCCGATCCTGCGACCGTGCGACCGATTCATCCCGGACCGCCCCCGGCCGCTACACTCCCTACTGCGGAACAGCGCGAACGATGTTCGACCACGCGTTCGCTTCGCCCCCGCCCTCGTAGCTCAGGGGATAGAGCACGGCTCTCCTGAAGCCGGGCGGCATCACCATCTACCAGCGGAAACGCCCTCCGCGTGGGGCACATGTGGGGCACGCCATTGATCGGGTAGGCTCTGCGTCTGCCAGCCTTCGTAGCTCAGGGGATAGAGCAACCCTCTCCTAAAGGGTAGGTCGCAGGTTCGAATCCTGCCGAGGGCACTTCCGTTTCAGCAGCTCAGGGGCTGCTTTTTGCCTCTCCCAGTCAGGCTTCTTGCCTAATTCGTGCCAGATGGCTGGGTTCGTGTCGCCAAATAGAACGGCCCCAGTGAGAGCGCCAACTCTCATCCTGGCCTCCGGCACACACGGAATGGACCTCCGAATGAACCATATGGGCAGTGTATCGACCCCCACCGACAAGACGACCCGGCGTGACTACGCCGCAGTCATCCTCGTCTTCACCACCGGCTACTTCGCCACCATCGAAGCCCTCCGCCTCGGCCACTGGATCTCGGGCGGTGCCGCATGAACATCATCGATCGACTGATCTCCAACCACCCCAACCTCCACGGACACCCCTGCACAACCCACGGTGAGGACGGGGCTGTGTACTACACGCAGTGGTCGGTGTGGTTCCACAACGAGTCGACTGCTGTACGCCCGCAGGACATTCCGGAGTTGATCGAGAGCCTTCGGGTGATGCACGCGAAGTGGTTGGCGGCAACGTCCGTTCGGGCTGCCGCGTAGTTCCCGACTGGTTGGGCCGGGCATCTCTTGTAGATGCCCGCGCCTAGCCTGCCGGGTTCTTGATCGCCTGATTGAAATGCCTTGCAACACGTCACTCAAGTTCAGTAAGACGCAAACCGACTGCACCCGGTGTTCTCATGCCCCGAACCGGTGGGGACGCCTCCACATTGATGTCAGGCCTGGCTTCGTGGAGGTCCGGGCAAGCCTTTCCGTCATGCACGGGAGGGCTATTCGTCGTGACCTGACGCGGTGAGGGGATTCGGTCCGTGGGAGCTCCGGGGAGGGGATCAAGACCCCGCCACCCTTGGGTGTCCCTAGCGCGTGTGGGTACCAAACCGACCGATCTGTTATCTCGTATGCACGCTCGTCAGGCCGCCGGAAAGAATGGACCTTGACGTGCACTCATACATCCAGAGCATCTGCGCAATCAGATGCAGCGCTTGCTACCTCGCTCAACTCGCTATCGCCGTCTGCGGATACAGGTGCGACCGCGACCTCCTGCGCAATGCTGAGGAGTGTCCAGTCGAGTTCGAAGCCCCGGCTAAGGTCGATCGAAGCTTGCCCTGAAACGACGAAAGGTGCCCCACCCGGCAACTATGGCCAGGTGGGACACCTTCACATCCGGGTCAGAGCGTCCCGTTCTTCTCGTGGAACTTCCGCCACTTCTTCGACTCCGGACCCGTATACGGCTTCGCAGACCCAGTGTCGTTGTACTCATCGCACAACTGCCACTTCAACTTCTTCTTCGTCACCAACAGCGTCACCGCACCCGCCACACCGAGCGTGGCCACGCCAACAGTGACAGCGATCGCCTTGGCCCGGAAGGTGCGCTACTCGGTGAAGTTCTTTCCACCGCAGTTCCAGCAGCGCATTTCGCCGGCCGCCAGCCCATCAAGCAGATCCTCGGCGGGAAGGTGACAGCCAAGGCGGGCAGTAGCCGTCCCTAGGCATGGAGTACCCGGTTGCCTCTCAACAGCCGGGGAACGCTTCCTTGCCTACGTGGCCTTCACCGGGATGGCATCCAGCCATTCCAGAACGATCTGCCAGAGATCCGGATCCTCAACCCGCAACGGATGCTCAGCACGAAACTGATCCATCAACGAGCGGCTCAACGACCGCCGATCGTGGTAAGCGGCCTCGATAGCCAGCCACGCCGCAACATCAAACTCGCCGGCATCCGCAGCACTACCAGCACTAACGTCGCCGCTACCCAGATCGCGGTCAAGCTCATCGAGGATGCGCTCATACAGTCGCATCTCAGCGATGTGGTCTGGCGTGTTCATTGCGTGCCCCCTCGATACTTGAAGGTAGTCGAGGGGGCACTTTCACTCAATGGGCGTTGCCGCCCAACCACATTGGACGAGCCCGTTCCTTGACTTCCTTCGTTCGCCACCAGTCGAGGGCGGCGTCCTCGTGGGAGACATCGCACCAGCCCGGTCCGTCCCGCAGAGTGGGCCCGGCCTTAGGGACCCACGCCATAGTTCGAGCGCGCGAGGACCATCAATCTCCTCTTCGGCCGTCATGCTCACCTCTCGATCAGCGCGGACACACGGTTCCACTGTTTGTGCCGTAGTACGCGCTCAAATTCCTTGATGTCTGCTGTCGTGACATCGCCAATGGTGATCGAGTTGTCGATGGGCTCGGACGGCTGCGGCGCAGGCTTCAACGCCCCCGCGAACCGCTGCAACTGATCCGGCGAATTGAAGATCGGCTCAGGACGCGACGACAGATTGATACCCAACTCGCCAGGCTTCAAACAACCGCCGCTGTCAAACACCTTGACCCGCTTCAACAGTTCCCCAACCTCAGCAGGCGCACCCTCCAAATTCTTGGACAGTGCCGACATCCAGTCACCCTGACCCGGCGTCACACCAAGCTGACTATCAACCTGTGCCTGCGTCCAATTCCCATCAGGGATCAGCGCATTCCGGTCAGTCGACACCCACCGAGAATCAGCAACACCGAACGGGCGATCCACTAAAGAAGGAACGAAACGCACCAGTCCCCGTCCTCGGAAAATTTCTCCGAAGTTCGTGACGGCGGAGTACCAGTGGGCGAGCACCCTGTTGCCCCCTCCCCCGTCGGCGGACGTCTAGCTGAAGCACCCGCCGGGCGATGCTCGCACGATCTCGGGGCACTTCTCGTTCGTCTTCACCCGCCCGAGGCGGAAGACGGTCACATTAGGTGTTTCAAGTCGACCGGTTGGTCTACTATCTACTGGACATTTGTCCAATTGCGCCGAGCGCGTGCTCAGGTGCACTACCCCTGGGGGGGGGCTCACACCCATGACTCAGCAGATGCAACCCACACCCGAACCCGAACCCGCGGCGAAGAAGAAGCGCAAGTGGCCGTGGATCGTCGGCGCGATCGTCGCCCTCTTCGTAATCATCGGCATCGCCGCTCCGAAGGACGACAAGAAGGACGAAGCCACACCGGCCGCATCAAGTGGCACAAGTCAGTCGAGCAATGTGGCCGCTCCCTCGACCACTTCTGCCGCGTCCACCAAGGTGGAGGCACCGGCGTCCGCTACCTCCCAGATGCCCGCTCCTGCGCCGTCGCTCAAAGAGGTGGAGGTATCGGCGTCCATCACGCACCAGGCCCCAGCCCCGGCTCCCAAGGCTCCCGCCGCCGCACCTGCCCCAGCCAAGCCGCAGATCAGTTCCAGTCAGCGGAACGCCGTCCGATCTGCCCAGACGTACCTCGACATGAGCGGCTTCTCGCGGAGCGGACTGATCGAGCAACTGGAGTTCGAAGGCTTCTCCACCGATGATGCGACGTACGCGGTGGACAGTTTGAACGCGGATTGGAACAAGCAGGCTGCGCGGAGCGCAAAGACATACCTCGAGATGACGTCGTTCTCCAAGTCAGGACTGATCGAGCAGCTGGAGTTCGAAGGCTTCACGAGTGCGCAGGCCGAGTACGGAGCCAACGCAGCGTACTGAATCTCACCTGGCGCAACCCAAACCCGGAAACACCCCCCACTTATCCGGCAATATCGCCCGATAAGTGGGGGTTTTTCGTCTTTGAATTATTGCGACCCTTTAGTGGAGTTTAAGCACTGAATGCCCGACTATTGAATCAATGACCCCGATAGTCACGCGGAACACGATCCGCGATTAGCAGTTCAGGTAGCGAGGAATGACAACCACACAGCAGCAGGTGAGCGCCCCGTTCACCGCAGAATGTATCCACGGAACGTACCGACACCAGACCGTCGCCGGTTTCCTCGAATGCCACGGCGGTCGCTGGATTCGCGATGAGCGTCGTGAACTCGAATTTCCGGAGTGGCGGTCGGATGGCGTGAAGTGGTGCGCCCGCGGCTTCTCGCTCTACATCGACGTCCAGGATGCCCGTCAGGGTTTCCGGATGCACCGAGCCCACGGCGGCACGTCGATGAGCGGCACGGACGTGTCGATTCCGTTGAGCGAGATCGGAGCCCGGGCGAATCGGTGTCAGTCCCGCGTGACCGGCCGCTGCAGTTCGGTGACCCAGTCGTCGGTGTTCTCCGAGTAGACGAGGTACCGCTCGCGGGCCGGGCCGTCGGCGCGGTAGCCGTTCGCCTCGATCCAGTGCTCGAGCGACGCCCACGCCGGGAGCACGTTCTCCATCGAGCCGCGGTGCTCGAGCGTCGCCGCACGCGGAATCTCGGGCAGATCCACGACCGCGAAATCTCGTCCCGGTCGCTCGTCGGGCCCGACGGGAATCGCGGCATGGACGACGACGTCCGCCCCTGCCGGGGTGCGCTCGTAGTAGGCCAGCGCCGGCCCGATGCCCCGGACTCCGTCGCGGGCCAAACCATCCATCAGCTCGTCGAACAATGGCTTGACGACCGGACCGACATGCTCGGGGTCGAAGCCGGCCGCGACCCCGGTGAGCTCTGCCACCCGCAGACCGGGCAGTGGCTTGACGACGATCTCACTATCCGACATCGCGCGCACCTCTCCGTCGACACTCCCGATCAGGCACCCGATTCCAGTTTGCACGGGTGGCCGCCGGTCGTGTCAAGCGGCGGGAAGCGGTGCACTCACGTCACCGAATCGGTCGTCTCCAGCACGACAGGATCGTTCGCCTCCTCGCACGCAGCGACGACGAACGCCTCGTGCGCCTCCGACGCCTGAGCCTCGGTGGCGTACCGGCGATGCCGAAGTGTCGTGTGATCGCGATCGAACACTGCGGTCTCGAAGATCAGCGGAGGTTCGGCCACCTCCCCGAGGTCGACGCCCACCCACACCGTGGAGATGTCGCGTATCCAGTCCAGGTCGGCCATGTCCATCACCGTTGTCGCCCGGATCCGGTCGTACCCCGGCCGTCCCAGTAGCCGCTCGGCCTCCTCCGGTGGGATCGGTCGCCCGTCCCGGTCGTACCACCGCCGACTCGGTTCCACCCCGTCCGTCATCGCCTCACCTCCATCGTTCGACACCGGCGTAGAGCCGAAGGCCCGACTGCGTCGGAAGACATCGGTAGGTGGCGAAGCTTTTGCATTCCAACTGCTTTCAGCAGTTCGTACGCCAGTGGGCACGAGCGTAGTCAACCACGGCGGCCTCTTCGCCGAGCGGTTATCTATGCCGTCTGGTATAGATTTACTAACCAGTTTGCTGGAGACAAGATGCTCCTATCGAGAGAGGAAAACGCCGCCGGCCCGGTACCACCGAGGTTCGGTACATCGCTTCCGAGATCCGCGAGACCACTCCGCGAGGTTCGGTGGCCCGAAAGAGAGACGAGTGTCATGGCACGCAAGCACGAGTACTTCACAGACCTGTACACCGACGCCCTGATCGGGTTCGCCGCCTTCACCCACCTGCCGGCGTCCGTCGTGCGGACCGCCGCGGGCTACGCAATCCGCGCCGATGCCGGCTTCGGGCGCTTCCTCCTCGCCACCAACGGCGACCAGGGCCTGGCCGAGGCCCGCACCGACCTCGACACCTGGACCGTCGAGATCCACGAGAGCACCCCTATCGGGGCAGATCTACTGGCAACGGAAACCGACCGCGACCTGGTGGCCGCGTACGGGCGCGCGGTGGAGCGCCTCGAATTCGAGGGCTCGTGGTCGCCCGTCGAGGTCGCGCTCGACCGCCCCGTCACCATCGTCGAGGGCGCCGCATGACGCCGTGAACGCGTCAGTCCTGATCAGCTGCGACAGGTGACTTCACGAGCTCGCCGAACTTGGCGTCCGACTCGATCCACTTTCCCGAGTTGCGCAGCGTGTCGAGCGCCTGATCGAAGGCGTCCGCCAACCACTCGTTCTCGGCCTCGGCGAGCAGTTCGTCCTCGGTGACACTGTGGGACTGCTGGAAGAAGGCCACGTGCCAGGCCTCGATCGCGTCGATGTCGTTGGTCAGCCCGTCCTCCGCGTTGGTCGCAAGAACATAGCGATTGAACTCGAAGTCGACGCGGATCGCGTACCGGCCCGCGGTGTTCACGACATTGGCGGGACGGTGCGTGGCGGCCGCGAGCGCAATCAGGGCGTCGGTGTAGCGATCGGCGTGTTCCTGCGTGCGGGGCATTTGCCCTCACCTCTTCCTTGAAGTGGCCCCCGTGGAGCCCACGGTGGCAGCCGCGCACGGGACTCGAATTGGCCCGCCCGTTGCGTTTCGCCCGCTCGATCGTAGCGTCCGCGACGACGATTTCCGCAAGTCAGGGCCCGTCTGATGGCGCCGAAAGAGGTTACCTATGTACTGACGACACAGGTTTCGATCACAGGATCCGTCAGCCCGGCCGCTGCTATCGACCTCCGACGCACGATCCGCAGCACTGCACGAAGCGGAGGATTCGATGAGCACTGATACCCGCAAGCACTCCACTCGCGGCGCTGGTTCTACCGTGGCCCCCTCCGCCCGGGCGGGTACGGCGCCTCGGTGGCCGCAGAACTGCGTGCAACGCCCAGGGGGAGGCGTCGCTCGACCGCAGCCTGTAAATACCCCCAAGGGTGTGACATGCTGGAGAAAGGGTGGGGACCGGATCATTCGGAGGCACCCCGATGATGTTCTGGTACGGAAACGGCATGAACGGCTGGGGATACGCACTCATGGCCCTCGTGATGATCGCAATCTTGGTGGTGATCGTCCTGATGGTGATTGTCGTTGCCCGAGCGCTCACCAGCACAGGGCAGCCGCCCCCGTCTCCACCTCCATCCGATACGCCTGAGCAGCTTCTAGCGCAGCGAATGGCTCGCGGTGAGATCGACGAGGACGAGTACCAGCGCAAACTCGGCCTGCTCAGGGACCGCCACTCTCCCGGCCAGGAAGGGAGGTGAGTAGCCATGACCGAGCAGATGATGATGATGTGTCATCACATGATGATGTGGCTCCACGACATGGGGATCATTCCACCCATGCAGATGATGCCCATGCACTGAACCGCAGCCGGTGCGCTCGGTTGACACCTTCAGGCGGTGTCGACTGAAGGCATCGTCAACCGAGCGAGTTGGTCATCTCGCATCGTTCGCCAGAGCCGTTTCGCGACTTGCCGTTTCAAGCAGCGCATCGCCTCCCGTGAGGTCTTGCCCTCAGCCATCTTCCGCTGGTGGTCGGCATAGCCGAGGCTGCTGGGTGTCCGTGCCTGGGTAACCCCGACGATGTGAATCGCGGAGTTGAGCATTCGGTCGCCCCTGCGAGAGAGTCGGTGTCGCTGCTTGTCTGCACTGGCGATCTCCACCGGCGCTGTACCGGTGTAGTTCGCGAGCGAAGACTCACTCGGGAACCGGGTGGGATCGCGGGTGCGGGCGAGAATCCGAGCCGCGGTCACCGCGCCTACGCCGGGAATCTTCGGTAGTTGGATTCCGCTGGCGGCGAGTTCGGTCTTGATCCGGGCGGTGATCTCGTCGATCTGAAGCCGGAGCCGGTGGAGGTCGCCGACGATCTCGAGAGCGATGCTCTTGCGCATCGCATCCGCCCCGCTGTCCGGATCGTACGCCTCGAGCTGCCGGGGGGCAGCGTCTTCGGTGTGAACTGGGCGTGAGCCTGACCGGATCCGCGAGATCCTCGCTCGAGGACCTGGTGTCCGTCCTGAGCAACGAGAACGCACACATGGCGGAGGACCGTTCCGCCCCGAGCGACGTCTGATCGGCAACTCACGTGTCCTCGAGTCGGACGTCCGCGGGAGACTTGTCGTCCCGCACCCCGCGCCAGCTCGGGTGCCGCAACCGGCCGGCCTCGGTGCGCTCCCGATACCGCACCTCGCCGACGATCTTCGGCGTCACCCACACCGTGTCGCCGCGGCCGACGTCCGGCACGTCGTCGACGAAAGGGCTCGTCTTTCGCTCCAGGGGCGCCAGCATCGACGTCAACCGGTCGAGATCGCGCTCGCTGAACCCGGTGCCGACCCTGCCGATGTAACGCAGCCCCGCCTCCTCAGGAATGCCGAGCAGCAGCGAACCGAGCACCGCGTGCCGTGCGCCTCGCCCACGTCGCCACCCGCCGATGACCGCCTCCTGGGTGAGCCAGTTCTTCGTCTTGATCCACGCCGATCCCCGCTTGCCCGGCAGATAGACCGAGTCGCGCCGCTTCGCCACGACGCCCTCGAGGTCACGACTGCGCTCGCGGACCTCGGCGACCGACCCGGTCAGCTGGGGCGGCACCACCAACCCGTCGACGGCCGCGGCCAGCGCGTCGAGGATGCGACGCCGGTCGTCGTAGCGCTTGCGGACCAGGGAGATCCCGTCCAGGTAGAGCACGTCGAACGCCCAGAACTGCGGCGCTCCCCCAGCCTGCAGCGCGGGAAAGCTGGTCCGCCCCTGGCTGTCCAGACTCACGACCTCGCCGTCGAGCACCACCCGGTGCCCGTCCAGCGCCCGCGCAAGGGATTGCAGTGCCGGGTACCGATCGGTGACGTCGTTTCCCGACCTCCCCCGCAATCGTATTGCGTCGCCGTCGAATTCGACGATCAAACGGATGCCGTCCCACTTCCCCTCGAACGCCCACTCGTCGGGGTCGAGACCATCGAGGGTGCCCGCGGTGGCGAGCATCGGGGCGAGTCCGCGCGGCAAATCGGTGCGGGCGCCGTCGCCGTTGCCGTTGCCGTCGCTCTTCATCAGATGCATCAGCCACTGGTCACCCTCGGTGCGGATGAGCGCGTACCGGCCCTGCACTCGGCTGCCGAAGAGTCGGACGATCACCTCGTCGTCCTGCCACTTCTCCGGTTCGTACGTTCCGGCGTCCCAGATGCTCACGGTGCCACCGCCGTACTCCCCGCGGGGAATGCTGCCCGAGAAACTCGCGTACTCGAGCGGGTGGTCCTCGGTGTGCACCGCCAGGCGGTTCTCCTTCGGCGACGTCGGCACACCCCGCGGCACCGCCCACGAGACCATGACGCCGTCGTGCTCGAGTCGGAAGTCGTAGTGCAGCCGACGAGCGTGGTGTTCCTGGATGACGAACGAGTTCCCCTCGCCGCCTTCTTCTTCCGTCCGCGGTATCGGCTCGGGTGTGCGGTCGGGGTCGCGCTTGCGGCGGTACTCGGCGAGCGGATCCAGTGGCGGGTCCAGGCCGGCGAGCAGGTCGCCGTCGCGGCGGAACCGGTCGAGTACCTCGTCGAACCGCAGGTGCCGCAGATCCGGATCCTCGAGTTCCTCCCATGCGCGCGGCGCCGCCACCGTCGGCGCGGAACGCCCGCGCATCGAGTACGGCGCGATGGTGGTCTTCGCGGCGTTGTTCTGACTCCAGTCCAGGAACACCCGTCCACCGCGCACCGACTTCGCCATCGTCGCCGTCACCAGGTCGGGGTGCATCTGCTCGAGACTCGTCGCCACCTTTTTCGCGACCGTCGACGCACCACCCGGCGCCAGCGCCCGGTCCAGCGGGACGTAGACGTGGATTCCCTTGCTGCCGCTCGTGACCGGGAACGCCGCCCACCCGAGGGTCGCGACCAGGTCACGGACCGCGAAGGCGACCCGCGCACACTCGGCCAGCCCGACGCCGTCACCGGGGTCGAGGTCGAACACCAGCCTGGTCGCGGGCCCCGGCTCGTCGTCGACGAACCGCCACTGCGGCACGTGCACCTCCAGCGCGGCCTGCTGGCCGATCCACGCGAGCGCCGCCGTCGAATCGATCAGCGGGTAGCGGACCGCCCGATCCTTGTGATGCACCGCCCTTCGGCTGAGCCATTCCGGGGCGGACTCGGCGAGGTTCTTCTCGAAGAACGACGGCTCGTCCACGCCGTTGGGCCAACGCTTCCGGGTGACCGGACGGTCGATCGCGTGCGGGAGCAGCGCGGGCGCGATCGCAGTGTAGTAGTCGATCACCTCGCCCTTGGTGGTGCCGGTGGCCGGGTACAGCACCTTGTCGAGCCGGCTCACCGTCAAGCGTCGACCGTCGATCGTGCGCGTCGGCATCCGGGGTACCTCCCGTCACGGAATACCCACATTGTGCGCCGCCGACAGGCACGATGTCCTGCTCTTTCCTCCACCGACCAGGGCCACCCCGTCCGCGACCTCGTCCCGAGTGCACGGATCCGCTTCGTCAACGCTGACTGTCGATGCGGCGACGCCCACCGAAATCGCTTGCCAGCCCGATCAGCTCACCCGCAGCGGGGTGCAGTGGGCCTTGCGAACTCCACACCGCGCGCAATGTCCGTTCGAGATCGAGCCCCTCGACGTCGACCACCACGAGGCCGCCCGACGCGACGCGGTCGGCGACAGCGAGCGCGCTCAGCACCGCCGGCCCCACTCCAGCCAGGACGCTACTGCGAATCGCACCCGAGCTACCCAACTCGAGGAGCGGAGGACAGCGCGGATACCTTTCGAGTGCCACATCCAGGGTGGTGCGGGTTCCCGAACCCGGCTCTCGGACGATCAACGGTGTCGTGGCCAGTTCAGCAGCACCGACCGGACGGCCGCGTGTGGCCCACACATGCTCTGGATGGACCACCACCACCAGACAATCCCGGGCCACCGGAACACTCCTGATCTGGTTGGGAATCTCGGGCGACTCCACGAACCCCAACTCGCAGGATCCATCCGAGACCTGTTCGAACACCCGTAGCGAATTCTGTACTTCCAGATGAATCGTCAGATCGGGATGTGATTGCCGAAAGCGGCCCAGCCACAGCGGCATCAGATGTTCGGCGACGGTCATACTCGCGCTGACCCGAAGTCCGCGCGATCGCTCAGCCCGCAGGCCGTCGACGGCTTCGAGCAACTTGTCCATGTCGGCCAATATCTTTCGGGCCCAGTGCGCAACCACCACGCCATTCGACGTCAAGACCGAACCGGTAGTGCTGCGCCGCACCAACGTCATCCCGAATTTGCGCTCCAACTGAGTGATATGGCGACTCGCATTCGGTTGCGCCATCCCGACCAGCCTGCCTGCGGCACTCAAACTTCCACTGTCGGCGATGCCGACCAGCAACTCGAGGGCAGTGTGATCGAGCGACCGACGCGACATGCGACAACTGTATGGCCGACCGCACATACATATCAATTCGGTATGACGCGTTGCCCAATCGGTCTCTACCGAACAGCCGGTCGACGAAGGATTGTCGTAGTATGAAATCCGTACTGGGCCAATCCGACGCCCCCAACGCTGCGTCTCCATCCCCATCCGGCCCATCACGTCTGGACTCGGTGCGCGCATTGGTGCCGGGCATTGCGTTGTCCGCCTGCGCTGCCGTCGTCGCCATGGGCGTCAGGCACTTCGTCCCCACGCTGAGCCCACTGCTGATCGCAATCGTGCTGGGCGCCCTGACTGCCAATCTCGTCGTTCTACCGGCCAGCTTCGGCGCCGGAATCACGTTCTCGTCCAAGAAGCTTCTGCGCGTGGGCATTTCCCTGCTCGGACTGCAACTCGTCCTGGGGGACATCCTCGGCCTCGGATGGGGCGTCATCGCAATGGTCGTGGCGATCGTCGTCCTCGGAATCATCGGAACGATGTTCGTGGGTAGCCTGTTGGGCCTCTCCTGGACCCAGCGGGTGCTCATCGCCTGCGGCTTCTCGATCTGCGGAGCCGCGGCAGTTGCCGCAGCGGACGGCGTCGTCGAAGCCGACGAGGAGGAGGTCCTCACCGCCGTCGCCCTGGTCGTGATCTTCGGCACCCTGATGATCCCGACGATCCCCTTGATCTCGAGCGCAATCGGTTTCGACGACACCGAAGCGGGGCTGTGGGCCGGCGGGTCGATCCACGAGGTCGCTCAGGTCGTCGCCGCCGGCGGCATCATCGGCGGTGCAGCCCTCACCGTGGCAACGATCGTGAAACTGGCCCGGGTCCTCATGCTCGCCCCGGTCATGGCTGCCCTCAGCATCATGCAACGCAGACGGACCATCGGGCAGGGCACCACGACCAAACGCCCACCACTGATTCCGCTCTTCGTCCTGGCATTTCTCGGACTCGTCGTCATCCGGTCGACGGGAATCCTCCCGGCCGGACTTCTCTCGGCTGCGAGCTCACTGCAGACTGCGCTGCTGACCGCGGCAATGTTCGCGCTGGGTGCAGGCGTCCGCATCGCCACGATCAAGAAGGTCGGAATCCGGCCGTTCATCCTCGCGGCGGCGTCCACCGTCTGGGTCGCGGTCATCGCCCTCGTCGGAGTCATGATGGTCTGATCCAGGGGCCCCGAAACGAACCACGGGCCTGCCGCGCACGACGTGCGCGGCAGGCCCACGTGCTCGTGGCCCCGCCCGGCTATTCCACCAGGTATCGGGCGAGGGACCGCGCCACACAAACCGGCTTGTCGGCCCGGTCGCACTCGACGGAGACGTCGAGTGCGACCTGCACGCCGCCGGGAATGTCGGCGACGGACGCCACCCGTGCGTGGCCGCGCACGCGCGCACCACCCGGGACCGGAGAGGGGAAACGCACCCGGTCGAGTCCGTAGTTCACGGCCGCGGTCACGTTCTCGACGCGGATCAGATCATCGAAGAACCGTGACAGCAACGACAGCGTGAGGTAACCGTGGGCGATCGGACCGCCGAACGGACCGTCCGCCGCGCGCACCGGATCGATGTGAATCCACTGCCTGTCCTCGGTGCAGTCTGCGAACGTGTCGATCCGGTTCTGGGAGACCGTCACCCAGTCGCTGGCGCCGAGGTCGGTGCCGACCGCGGAGCGCAACTCGTCGAGAGAGGTGAATACCGCCATCACACTCCTCCCGACAGGGTCAGGCCACCGTCGACGACCAGAGTCTGCCCCGTGATCCACGCCGCGTCGTCGGACGCGAGGAACGCCACGGCGGCGGCGATGTCCTCGGGCTCGCCGAGCCGACCCAGCGGGTAGTCGGCGGCCACCTGCTCCTCACGCCCCTCGTACAGCGGACCGGCGAACCGTGTCCGCACGACCGCGGGCGCGACGGCATTGACTCGCATCGCCGGGCTGTTCTCGGCCGCCAGCTGCGCGGTCAACGCGATCACCGCGGACTTGCTGACTCCGTAGACGCCGATGTCGGTCGCCGGCCGGAGCCCCGCCACCGAGGCGACGTTGACCACCGCGCCGACCGCCCCATCCAACTGCTTCCGGAAGCGCCTGGCCCAACCGATCACGCCGAGCACGTTGACCCCGAGGATCTTTCGCGCCGCGTCCAGGTCGGTGTCGAGCACCGGCCCCGAGACCGGGTTGATGCCGGTGTTGTTGACGAGGACGTCCAACCGGCCGAAGACCTCGACGGCCCGCGCGATCGTCTCGGCCTGGTGGGTCTCGTCGTCGGCCCGGCCAGCGACGGCGAGCGCCACCGACGGGCCGCCCAACTGTTCGACGGCGGCGTCGAGCGCGTCCTGGTTGCGCGCCGTGATCACGACGCGCGCGCCCTCGTCGACCAGGCGCTGCGCCACCGCGAGACCGATGCCGCGGCTCGCCCCGGTGACGACGGCGACGCGGCCGACGAAGCGAGCCGTCATATCGAGATCCCGCCGTCGACAGGAAGCACGGTGCCGGTGATGTATCCGGCGTTCGTCGATGCGAGGAACGCGACCGCCGCCGCCATCTCGCGGGGATCGGCGAAGCGGCCCATCGGGACCTGTGCGATCAACTCGGCCTTCTTGTCCTCCGGGATGGAGGCGATCATCCTGGTCTCGGCGTTGGGCGAGATCGCGTTGACCGTCACACCGAATCGGGCGAGTTCCTTCGCGGCGGTCTTGGTGAAACCGATGATCCCGGCCTTGGCCATGGCGTAGTTCGCCTGGCCCGGATTGCCGCGCAGACCCGTGTAGGAGGTGACGTTGACGATGCGGCCGTAACCGCGCTCGCGGAAATGGGGCACACAGGCGCGGCTGAACCGGAACGTCCCGCCCGCATGGACCGCCATGACCTGCTCGTAGTCGTCGTCTGTGAGCTTCCAGAGGACTCGGTCGCGGAGGATGCCGGCGTTGTTGACCAGCACGTCGATCCGACCGGTCTCGGCGATCACGCGATCGACCACGGACTGGACCGAATCGCTGTTGCTCACGTCGGCTACGGCACAGCGGCACCCCACCTCGGCAGCCGCTTCGGTCACCGCATCGCCGTCGAAGTCGACGAGGTACACGGTGGCACCGGTCTCGTGGAAGAAGCGCCCCAACTCGAGCCCGATGCCGCGTCCACCGCCGGTCACGATCACGGACTGGCCGGTGAAGTCGAACGACACGTTCGACGTTGTCTGTGTCCCAATCGTTTCGGTCATCAGCTCAGCCTCTCGAAGATGATCGCCATTCCCTGGCCGCCACCGATGCACATGGTCTCCAATCCGAACTGGAGGTCACGCTCCTGCAGCGAGTGCAGCAGCGTGGTCGTGATGCGGGCACCGGTCGCACCGAACGGATGCCCCAGCGCGATGCCGCCGCCGTTGACGTTGAGTCGGTCGATGTCGATGCCGAGATCCCGGTACGACGGGATCACCTGCGCCGCGAACGCCTCGTTGATCTCGGCGAGGTCGATGTCGGAGATCGACAGGCCCGCCTTCGCGAGAGCCCGACGCGACGCCTCGACCGGGCCCAGTCCCATGATCTCCGGCGACAGGCCGCTCACGGCGGTCGACACCACGCGTGCGAGCGGGGTGAGCCCGAGTTCGGCGGCCCTGTGGTCGCTCATCACGACCAGCGCGGCGGCACCGTCGTTGAGTGGACACGCATTTCCGGCGGTGACGGTGCCGTCCTCCCGGAAGACGGTTCGCAGTCCGGACAGCTTCTCGAACGTGGTGCCCGCTCGGGGTCCGTCGTCGGTGCGGACCGCACTTCCGTCGGCGAGGATGACCGGGGTGATCTCCCGCTCGAAGAACCCGTCGGCGATCGCCTTCTCCGCCAACTGCTGTGAGCGGGCGGCGAATTCGTCCTGCTCGGCCCGGCTGATCCCGCGGTAGGTGGCGACGTTCTCCGCGGTCTGCCCCATGGTGATGTAGACATCGGGCAGCAGGCCCGCGGTGCGCGGGTCGGTCCAGGTCTCGTTGGTCTCCGCCAGCCGCGTGGTCCGTTCCTGCGCCGGCGCGAACAGCGGGTTCTGCGACTGGATGTCGCCGGCCCCGACGCCGTTCTGCTGCGGGTACCGCGAGACGCACTCGACACCGGCGGAGACGAACACGTCACCGTCACCGGCCTTGATCGCGTTGAACGCCATCCGCGTGGTCTGCACGCTCGACGCGCACGCCCGGTTCACCGTCACGGCGGGAACTGCATCCATACCCAACTGGACTGCAACACGGCGGGCGATGTTCTCGCTCTGCTCACCGGTGTGCTCCCAGGCCCCCAGGTACAGGTCGTCCACGGTGTTCGGATCGAGCGAGGGGATCTGGTCGAGAGCTGCTCGAACCATCTGCGCGGCAAGGTCGTCCGGCCGGACCCCTGCCAACGATCCCTTACCCGCACGCCCGATCGGCGAACGTGCGGTTGCGACGATGACTGCTTCGGTCATGATTCGTAACTCCCGTTCCGCCGGCCGCAGCCGGCACAGGTAACAGCGCCAACTCGCGCCAGAGTGACTTCCTACGTGAACTCGGTCGAACCGGCCGGGAGCGTCGTCGCGGGCAGACATGTCATCCACGCGCGCGACGCGGCGCTTGCCCGCGCGGTCGGTCCCCGTTCCGCCTCGACCTCCGCCCATAGGGCGGATCGCTAAGCGTTCGCTTAGTTTGGGGCGGTTGCTCGCGAAAGTCAATCCCAGCCGCGGAGACGGAAGCAGGTGGACCGAATCTGGTTCTGGCCGAGCACGACAACAGTTCGAACAGTTGATCTTGCGCGTGCAACACGGAGGTCACGCCTCGAGGGGCAGTCGGCCAGGGCCGCACTGCAGCAGCTAGATGTGCTCCACCAGAATAAGCAATCGCTTATTGATCGGTGGATGCGCCACCGGCCGTCACAAGGCGCGCTGAAGGCAAATTCCGGTGCGGGGACGAAATTGTCGGCGCACGGGCACTATCGCGTCATCGACGATGCGGCCGTAGACGTGCCGGGTGGGCGGCGGTCCACGCGGCCTTCTTCTCCCTGGCCGACCTCGCATACGCCTTCTCCATCGAGAAGGATCGAATCGGGTACCGAAGCGGTGGCGACTCACACACTTTCGCCGGGGCGAACTTCACGTAGGGATACGACGGCCGACAGTGGCCCTCGATTGTCGCGGGGGGCCTCTTTCACAGGTGGAGAGGGACTCGCCGCCGAACAGGAGACACGCACTGGTGCCGGCCTCCCGATCCGCGGGGCGCACGAGCCCCACGGATCGGGAGGGCGAGGATCACAGCGCGAGATCGCGCCCGATGATTTCCTTCATGATCTCGTTGGATCCGGCCCAGATCTTCGTGACGCGCGCGTCCATCCAGGCGCGCGCGACGCGGTACTCGCGCATGTAGCCGTAGCCGCCGTGCAGCTGCACGCAGTGGTCGAGCACCTCGTTCTGCACCTGCGCCGACCACCACTTGGCCTTGGCCGCGTCGACGGCGCTGAGCCCGGCATCGGAGTGCTGGGCGACCGCCGCATCGATGTACGCCTGCGCCACCTCGATCTTCGTGACCAGCTCGGCCAGCAGGAACTTGTTGTGCTGGAACGAACCGATCGAGTTCCCGAACGCCTTGCGATCCTTGGCGTATTCGATCGTCTCCAGCAGGATCTGCTTGGCGTGCGCGACATTGGTCACCGCGGCGCCGATGCGCTCCTGCGGGAGGCGTTCCATCATCGCCACGAATCCCGTGCCGGGCTCGCCCAGCAGCGCGTCGGCCGGGAGACGGACGTTGTCGAAGAACAGTTCGGCGGTGTCGGACTCGGGCTGGCCCACCTTGTCGAGCTTGCGTCCCCGCTCGAAGCCCGGGAGCGACGCATCGACGAGGAAGAGGCTGATGCCCTTGGAACGCTGTGTCGGGTCGGTTCGCGCCGCGACGACCACCACGTCGGCGGTGTAGCCGTTCGTGATGAAGGTCTTGGATCCGTTGAGAATCCAGTCGGAGCCGTCGCGAACGGCGGACGACTTCAGATTGGCCAGGTCCGAGCCCGCAGACGGCTCGGTCATGCCGATCGCCGCCACCGCGTCACCGGACGCCATCCGCGGCAGCCACTGCTGCTTCTGCTCCTCCGACGCGAGGTCGACCACGTACGGCGTCACGATGTCGAAATGGATCCCGAAGCTCGACGCGAGGGCCATGTTGACGGCGGCCAACTCCTCGGTCGCGACCGCGTTGAACCGGTAGTCACCGGCCTCGCTGCCGCCGTAGACCTCCGGAATCTCGAGGCCGAGGATGCCCTGCTTGCCGGCCTCACGCCACACCTCGCGCGCGATCAGCTTGTTCTCGCTGTGGGACTCGACGTTAGGGACCACTTCCCGCGCCAGGAAGTCGTGGACCGCCGCGCGGAACTGCTCGTGATCGGCGGTGAAAACTGCTCTCTTCACTTCGTACCCTTTCCGACTCAACCTCCATCGGCTAAGCGCTCGCTTAGTTTGCGACGAGAGTGTGGGAAAGTCAATGCGGAAACGCCGACATCGGGTCGGCGGATGCGCCGGAGGTCGGAGACAGATGTCATCGCAATCAGCAGGACCGCGCGCGGACCGCCCCATCGGGGAGGCCGAGCAGCGGCTACTCGACTCCGCGCGCGACGCGTTCGCCGCGAAGGGCTACCACGGGACCAGCACGCGCGAGATCGCCGCGGGGGCGAACATGAGCCCCGCCGCGATGTACATCCACTTCCGGTCCAAGCAGGACGTGCTGGCCAGGCTGAGCCTCGAGGGGCACATCGCGGCGTACGCGGCCCTGCGCGCCGGCGCCGAGACCGCGGGATCTCCGACGAAACGCCTGCGTGCCGCCGTCTACGCGTTCGCTCACTGGCACGCCGAGAACCACAGGACCGCCCGGGTCGTGCAGTACGAACTCGCCGCGCTCGACGACGAGAACCACGCGCGGGTGGTGCAACTACGCCGGGACATCGTCGCCACCGTCCGTTCGATCATCTCGGACGGCACGCGTGACGGGGAGTTCGCGGTGGACAACATCGACGTCACCACCCTCGCGGTTCTGTCGCTGTGTATCGACACGGTGCGGTGGTACCCGTCCCGCGAGCTGCATACCCCCGAGTCGGTGGGCGCGTCGTTCGCGGCCTTCGCGGAACGAATGGTGAAAGCGGATGTGTGACAACACACATCCGCCCACCTCCTAAGCAATCGCTCAGGCCGAGCTCCATCCGAGTCGACTCAGCGGCTGCTCACCGAGTAGTCACCGTCGGCGTGTGCCGTGAAGCGCCAGCCGCCGTCCACCCGCGCAAGATCCACATCCGCGAGATTCACGGTGTCCAGTTGCGGCTGCTCGGCGCCGGGATACCACGCCTCCACCCGTCCGCGACCGCTGCCGGCGAAGCCCTCCGACGTGACGTCGGTCAGAGATCCGGGCGTCGCGCGCGGGTACGCCCGGGCCAGCGGAGTCACGAATCCGTCCACCATCCCCAGCGACCGGCCCGACGGGCAGTCGATCCGATTGAGGTTGCCCTGCGGCTTCTCGGTGTTGCCGTCGCGCACGGCGTGCGGATCGCCGCACGCCTGCGTCCACGACCACCACGCGCCGCCCATCCGATGCTCGTTCGTGGCGTCGACGAACCGGTCGACGGCGGAGGACTGCTCGTCGGGTTCACCGAACCAGCCCCATTCGCCCGTCCACAGCGGTGCGCCGTACCAGTCGGCTCCCGCGGCGGCGATCCGGAATCCGGTCTCCAGGGAGGGGAACTCGCTACTGACGGTGATCGACTGACTGTAGAGGTGCGGCGAGAACACTACGAGCGGATCGGCGAGGTAGTGACGCGGCGGGAGCGCGTCGATCCCGAACGCCGACCAGACGGCACTCGGTTCGAAGAAGATCAGGTGCGGAAAGCCGCCGGATTCGGCCTGCCGGATGGCCGCGATCGCGCGCTGGTAGAAACGGCCGATCTGGTCGGCGGCCGTGAACGGGTCCCGCAGTCCCGGGTTCGGCTCGTTGAGCAGGTCGTAGCCGGCGACCGCGGGCTCGTCGGCGAACTCGGCGGCCAGCCGCGCCCACGTCGCGACCAGGCGGCCCTGGATCCCCTGTTCGTCGTCGTAGAACGCCTGGAACGCGCGCGCAACGGCGGGTGACGCCTCGCGCAGTCCCCCGATGTTGCACGTCGTCCATCCGCCGGTCAGCGTGGCCCATTCCGGTGCGCCGTCCCACCCGATACCCGGCTCGAGCAACGGTGGGCAGGTCTGCCCGGCGGGGGTTCCGACGAACGGACCCCACGCGTCCTGATGCATGTCGAGCACGGTGTAGATGCCGTGGTCCTTCGCGTCCTGCACGGCGGAGCGGATCCGCTGGACGTAGGCCTGGTCGAACGCGCCCCGGGTCGGCTCCAGCGCCGACCACGACACGTTCAGTCGCACCACGTCGAACCCGAGCGTGGCCATCCGCGCGAAGTCCGTTCGATCCAGCGGAGCCACCGTCGGGAGGTCGGTTCCGTTCTGCGCGTAGTCGTTGAGCTGATTCACATTCGCGCCGCGCAGGAGCACCGTCCGACCTTCGACGTCCTTGATCGTCCGATCGTCGACCGTCAGCTGCGGAAGCGTCCACCCGTCGCCGAGCGGAGCCGCTTCCGCAGCCGGGACTGCCTGCAGGGTCAGAGCCGTCAGGGCAAGCAACAGCAACGCGCGCACGGTGAGCCTTCCTGTACAACCGTCCAAGTGCCCGAGAGCCTAGGCTCAGACCCTCCGTGCAGGAGTCTGAACCGTGAAACTCACCCTCAGGTAAGAGTTTTCGGACGGTTGCGGTTGCTCACACCAGTTCGCGCTTGAGGATCTTCCCCGTGCCGGTCATCGGGAGCTGATCCACGATCCGCACCTCGCGCGGGTACTTGTAGCTCGCCATCCGGTCCTTCGACCAGGCGATCAACTCGTCGGCCGAGATCCCGGAGCCCTCGTGCGGGATGACGTAGGCGCGGACCTCCTCGCCGTGGCTCTCGTGCGGCACTCCGATCACGGCCGCCAACGAGACCGCCTCGTGTGTCATGAGGACTTCCTCGATCTCCCGCGGATAGACGTTGAACCCACCGCGCACGATCATGTCCTTGGCTCGGTCCACGATGTAGTAGAAACCGTCGTCGTCGCGGCGGGCCAGATCGCCCGTGCGGAACCAACCGTCGCGCATCACCTCGTCGGTGGCCTCCGGCCGACCGTAGTAGCCCTTCATCACGTTGTGTCCGCGGATCGCGAGTTCGCCGACGGCGCCGATTTCGTCGACGGTGTTCCAGTCACGATCGACGAGGCGCACGTCGACGCCCCAGATCGGGATCCCGATCGATCCCGCTCGCGGTGCCTGCTCCGGATCGCTGAACAGGGCGACCGGTGAGGTCTCGGACAGCCCGTATCCCTCGAGGATCTGGACCCCGAATCGCCTCGCGAAGCGCTCGAGGATCTCCACCGGCAGCGCCGCGCCCCCGGATATCGCCTTGCGGAGGTTGGCGGCGATCCGGCCCACGTCGACCGAGTCGTCGACGGCTCCGAGCAGGCCCCAGTACATCGTCGGCACGCCCGCGAACATCGTGATCGACTCGCGCTCCATGATGTCCAGCGCCGCGCTCGCCTCGAAACGCGGGAGCAGCACGAGCGTCGCGCCCACCGAGAAACCGGCGTTCATGTTGATCGTCTGCCCGAACGAATGGAACAGAGGAAGCGTCAGCAGGTGGGTGTCGTGCAGGCTCGGGCTGCTGTCGAACAACCGGTTCGAGGCGATGGCGTTCATGACCATGTTCGACTGGGTCAGCTCGGCGCCCTTCGGCCGGCCGGTCGTCCCGCTCGTGTAGAGGATGACCGCAGTGTCCGTGGCTTCCCGCGCCACCGACTCGAACGTCGACGGCTGGTCGGGCAGCACCGTCGAGAGCGCGGTGATTCCCACATCGCTGCCGGCTGCGACGCTGCCGTCGCCGCCGATCACGAACATCGTTCGACACGAGGGCGCCTCGTCGAAGCCGTCCCGTCCGTACTCGCCGATCGGCAGATCCGGTCCGCCCTCGAAGCAGAAGTAGGCGACCGCCCCGCAGTCCTGCAGGTGGTAGGCGATCTCACGTCCCTTCAGCAGGACGTTGAGCGGCACGACCACGGCGCCCGCCTTGAGGATCCCGTAGTAGACGATCGGGAACCACGGCAGGTTGGGGCAGGAGATCGCGACGCGGTCACCGGGAACGATGCCCGACGCGACGAGGAGATTGGCGACCTGGTTCGCGAGACCGTCGGTCTCCGCGTAGGTGAACCGGTCGTCCCCCAGCACCAGCGCGTCGCGGCTCGGGTACTTGCGGGCCGAGTCTTCCAGGAACATGGACAGATTGAGCATCGGGGCGTCTCTCTCGGGCAGCGGTCGTGAAGGTCAGTGGCTCGGCGCGGTCTGGACGCCGATCGTGGTGAACAGTTCGTCGAGAAGCTCGGTCGCGCGGGGCCATTCGCCGTAGCCCGAGGCGGGGTTGAGGTGTCCGACCTCGCCGAGGTCGACGAGACGGCCGCCCCACGCGTGTGCGAGGTCGACGACGACGGCGAAATCGGCCAGCGGGTCGTTGGTGCTGGCGGCGACGATGCTCGGGAACGGCAGCGGGCTGCGCGGCACCGGGTTCCAGCCGTTCGCCTCGAGGTCCGCCAGCGCCGGGTATCCGGCCGGCAGCGGGGTGGAGAGGTCCGACGGGGTGGCCAGGATCGCGCCCGCCACCGGGCGGTCGTGCCGGGCGGCCCAGTGCACGGTGATCATCACGCCGGCGCTGTGCGCGACGAGCACGACGGGGCCGTCGATGTCGGCCAGGACGGCGTCGAGCGCGGCCACACGGGCGTCGAGGCTGAGCTTGTCGTGCTCGAGCGGCGGGACGGTACGGACCTTGTCCAGGCCGGCGGCCAACAGGGTCTGCCAGTGGTCCTCGACGTGGTCACGCAGTCCGGGAACGATCACGACGGTCGGGGAAACGGAGCTGCTCAAGGCATTTCCTCCAAAAGATCTCGAGGCGGGCAGACGGAGCGGGGACGCCTGTGGGCGTCCCCGCTCCATCGAGAGGTGCTGTCGCAGACGTGAGACAGCGGGTCAGGCGTGCTGGGTGAAGCCGACCTGGCCGGGGCGACGGTTCGGGGCGTAACCGAGCTCGGCGAGGGTCTCGTCGGCGTTCGCGTAGGTGGTG